>CAZKBR010000006.1:0-37985 GCA_964551465.1 uncultured Candidatus Bathyarchaeia archaeon | reverse complement strand
AGCATTAAGGCGATTCAAACCCTTACCGGAACAGAGTTCTATCAAGTTTTTGGCTCGACAACTGAAAGGGCACTCATCTTCACCGGCGTCACATACGGACGTTCACCCATGGTGGCCGTCAGAGTTCATCCTCTGAAGCCCAGAATGATCGTTATTCATAGACCAGAAAGAGTGGATAAGCTTGCTACTCAGTTAGCCGAAGCTGAACAGATCCCGCTTGTTCTCTCAAAGATGGAGTCGGTCGACAAACTTGTTCGTTCGCTGGGCAACCTTCATCGGTCAATAACGTCAAGGACATGAATTAGTAGACAGCCCAAGATTCCTTTGAAAAACTTAAGTTTTTGTACATCAAAGGAAATTAGAAAAGAGGAGCCTTTAAATGATTGAAAATCCCTTTCAACTTTCAACTGGGATTTTGCTAGTAGTCCTTTTTGGAATCCTTTCTCTTAAAATGAAGATAGTGGATTTTTCCGGATTCTTGGCCGGCCTGCTAGTTGGCTGGTCCATTTACATTTTTGGCGACTGGAGGTGGTTTATTATTATCCTTACTTTTCACCTAGTGGCAGGGTTCTTTACGAAATATAAGTATAAACAAAAAAGAAGAAAGGGCGTAGCTGAAGAAAAAGGCGGGGCAAGAGCTTGGCAAAACGTCATAGCCAACGGCGGAGTGGCAGCGTTTTTTGCTTTTGCTGAAGGCCTTGTTCCAATGGAATGTTTTCTTGCCGGATTCTTAGGTGCTATTAGCACATCAACCGCAGATACTCTAGCTACCGAAATTGGTCTTCTTTACCCGGGAAAGCCGGGATTGATAACGGACCTAAAGAAAAGTGTTCCACCTGGGACTTCGGGCGGGGTATCCCCCCTGGGGGAAGTCGCCACTCTCCTAGGTGCTGGGCTAATCGGACTTGTTGCATGGACCAGTACTCAAACTTGGAGTTTGCCAACAATCCTTGTAATTACTTTGATTTCTGGCTTTCTCGGCTGCACCTTGGACAGCCTTATTGGGGCCACCATTCAGGTCAAGTACAAATGTTCTATCTGCGGGAAAAACACTGAGAAGCGACATCACTGTAACTACCCCTCAATTTATCTAGGAGGAAGCAGAGCCGTAGACAACAATATGGTGAATCTGTTAGCCACATTGTTCGGGGCATTCGTGGGCGTCTTGGTTCTGTACATTTTCTAATTACTTCAATAGACAAACAGCGGCGAAGCTCAGTCCAAGGAGCTGCGTGATGATAATTGTTTGAATTCTATGCTTTTTCTGCTATGTTTCAGCTCAAAATAGAAGCTTTTCACAGAACTTCAGCCAAACCGGATGACAAAAAGAGATTTAAGCAGTTAAAAGTCTTAAGTATAACCAAATAGGAAACGTAAGAGACAAAAATGTGATGTAACGATGCCAGAATTTGTTGAGTGGGCTTGGACTTTAATAGCCGTTTCCTTTATACCTCAGACATTCTACTCTATTCTGTTTGAAGGAAAAACGGTAAAAAGAGGCGCTGCTCTAATATACGGTCTATCTTATCTGGGATTTGCATTCGGGCTTTGGTATTTCGGCATAAGCCACTTGTACGTAACCTATATAAGACGCTTGCTCACCGTTTGGTCAGTTATCACAATATTAGTCGCTTTTAACTACCCCAATGAGATTCCTACATTATTCAGTTATAGAAATCCCGCATCCCTTGAGCTTTCACTACTGATATATCTATACCTACTTCCGGAATTCATGAAAAACATCCAGTGGTTTATACTCATAACAACGGCTTTCTTGGCGATATTCAACTCGGTCTCCTATGCTCTATCTAGATAGACTTCCCCCTTTTTATAAACGACGCCCTGAAGTTTTGTAAAAAGTTGATTCAAGGCGCGTGCGATGTAGATGCATAATGACTAGAAAGGCTCTCCAAACAATAGCTGTTGCTTCCATTATTCTCTCATACTGTTTTGTCATACCTAGCACGCAGATGGCAAAGTACAAGGAAGAAGCAAGAGAAGTATGCTTTTTATACGAGTCAAGAGTGTCCTACATGAATCATGGAGACAAGCCTTGGACTCTCTCAGAGTACGACCGTTCCTACAGCATTTTTCTAAATAACAGTTGGCAGTCTGCACACTTGCTGGATTGCAACTGGCCATTTAAACGATCAGTCGACATCGATGGAAACCCAATAGTGATATTGGATACCCCTCCTATTCCTCCAAGAGGTAACATTACGATTTGTGTTGAAATCAAAATATTCAAAAGAGCGCGCGAAGCGCCAGACATCAACTTTAGCATGTCTGGAGAACTATACGACATACCCTTTGAGTTGAAACAGAAATTTTGTGGGACTTGTGGTACATGGCAGGTCGACAACGAAACTTTAAGAAATCTATCGTTTCAAATTTGGCGGTCCATTGAAAATACTACAAATGTTCTAAAGATTGTCTGCGCTCTAGCTGATTGGATTGGAAATAATATAACATACCCGTACATGAATCATGAGATAGCGCTCTATCCCACTGAAACGTTTGATTCACGTGAAGGCGACTGTGACGACCAAGCCAACCTGTTAATAACTATGTGCCGAATTCTTGGAATTCCATCTTTCCTTCAGGTCGGTTGTCTTCAACATTTACCGTTTCCTGAAAATGAAACCTATTGGAACGGTCATCTCATAACTCACTTTAGACTAATTGGATTTCATGCCTGGGCAATGGTTTACATTCCACCTTGGGGCTGGCTCCCTTTTGATATGACTTGGGGCCGGATTCCATCAGACCCGTTGAGTGGGATAAAATCGGCAGCTGTGTATGATCTCTATACAGCACTAATGATGAATATCACAAAGAGTGACTGGGCTGGGGAAGGACGAGCAGTAAGGGAAACCGTAATGAATAGTCCAATTTACATATACGACGAAGAGGAGTTGATACCGTGTCCGTCACCCTCGCCTCAAGAGATGTTATGGGAAAATGTACAGTTATGGATTGCAATCGAACTTGCAGTCGTAATAATCTTGATATTGGTGTCTAAGCAACTCCATAAAAAGATTCGAAATCTTTCTCACACTCTCCTGAATAAGAGATATAACCCCTAGAGCAGTATAAGTGATTTCTACACTCTGAGCCTTAATCATCCCGGCGCTTCCTGCTCCATCTTACTCCTTCTGGTGTATCTTCTAAAATGACTCCCAACTCTCTCAAATGAAGTCTTATTCTGTCAGCGGCTTCCCAGTCCTTACTTTCTCTAGCTTTTTCTCTTTCACCAATCAATTTGGCCAATTCTTCGGGCAATTCCTCAGGCGCTTCCCTGACCTCCTCAAGTATTCCAAGTATGCTACCAAGTTCAGAAAAAAGCCCTAGAATTCTGTCTAGAAGTTCTTTACTCACCTCAACCCTGCGTCTAAGGTACGTATTTGTTTTTCTCATTATGGCGAAAAGATATTTCAACGCTAGAGGTGTATTGAAATCCTCATCCATAGCCTTAAGAAATTTCTGTTTGAGATCCTCCAATTCTTTATAGAACCTTTTTTCCTCTCTGTCAGTTCTCTCCTTTTTCTGCTCTTTGACCAAAGCGTTGATTTTATGAATTAGGTTGTAGAGCTTTTCTAGATTCTTCCTAGCTTGGTTTAAGCTTTCATAAGTGAGGTTTATTGGGCTTCTGTAATGTGCCGAAAGCACAAACAACCTAAACTCTTCTGCACTGTACTTCTCTAACAGTTCTCCAATCGTTATGATGTTTCCCAAAGACTTTGACATTTTCTTCCTATCCACGTTAAGAAAACCCGTATGTAACCAGTACTTGACGAATGGTTTTTTCCCAGATGCAGCCTCACTTTGCAATATTTCGTTTTCGTGGTGAGGAAAAATTAGGTCCTGTGCTCCTCCGTGAATATCAAATTGTGGTCCCAAATACTTCATTGACATGACAGAACATTCTATATGCCAGCCGGGTCTCCCCTTCCCCCATGGGCTATCCCAGCTAGGCTCCCCTGACTTGGAAGATTTCCACAAAGCAAAATCAACTGGAAACACCTTTTTCTCACTTAGATCGACTCTTGCACCTGCCTTAACCTCATCTAAGGACTGATGAGAAAGCCTGCCGTAATCTGCCACTTTCGTCACGCAAAAATACACATCGCCATTCACAACGTAGGCAAATCCCTTTCCTATTAGAGTTTGAATCATCTTGATGATCTCAGGAATATGATCTGTTACTTTAGGATAGACATCAGCCTGCTCGATGCCTAATGCTTTGATATCGTCAAAAAATGCTTCCTCAAATTTTTCGGCCAACTTCAGCGGGTCTTTTTTCAGCTCTTTTGCTCTATTGATAATCTTATCATCTATGTTGGTGATGTTTACAACATACTTAACCTCAAACCCCTTGTATCTGAGATATCTAACAATGATGTCAAAGGCGATGTAAGTTCTGGCATGACCTGCATGAGAATAATCGTATACCGTTGGACCACAAACGTATATCCCCACCGTATTATCGCGTAAAGGCTTAAACACTTCAATTCTTTGGTTCAGCGTGTTGAAAACCTTCAATGGCATACTCTTTACCATCTCTACTCGTTAAAAGTCACGGGACCAACCTGCTCGCTTCAAGGATTATAATCTTAAATCCAGCCTTTTATAATTGCTTTATACTGAGGACTTTCATTTGGAGTACTCCACCGTCACAGACGCTTACGAGAAGATCGAAGCAACGACAAAAAGACTCGAGATGACAGACCATCTCGTTAACCTCATAAAGAAAACTCCAAAAAGCTTTATCGATAAGATGGCTTACCTCACGCAAGGAAAGTTATACCCTGACTTTTTCGGCATTGAGATTGGTATGGCTGAAAAAATGGCAATCAACTCCGTAGCCAAAGCTACAAAGACGAAGGAGAGCGAAATCGTTCAAAAATTTAGGAAAATAGGAGATCTAGGTCTAACTGCAGAACAACTCTTAGAGAAAATGCCTGTCTCCAAGGAGACTCTGACCGCAGAAGAAGTTTATGATACGCTAAACAAAATTGCCCATACGTCTGGCAAGGGGTCTGTAGAGGTAAAGGTTGACCTTGTGGCGAAGATTTTGAGGAAGGCTACCCCGAAGGAGGCAAGGTATATTGTTAGAACAGTCACAGGTCGTCTAAGGCTCGGAGTAGGTGACATGACCTTTCTTGATGCCTTAACGATAGCTTGCTTTGGCAATAAGAAAAGAAGAAATGAGATTGAACGGGCCTACAATCTATCTTCTGACCTAGGATTCGTCGCCAAAACCCTTATGAATGAAGGGACGGACGGAATAAAAAGAATAAAGATAACTATAGGTCGCCCTGTCAGAGCTATGCTGTCGGAACGACTAAAATCACCCAAAGAAATCTTAGAAAAAATAGGGGGCGTTGGTTCTGCTGAGTACAAATACGACGGTCTAAGAATACAAGCCCACATTTCTCATGACGAAACATATCTTTTCTCAAGAAGACTTGAGAACCTGACAGATCAGTTTCCAGATGTATCAGAGGCTTTAAGAAATAGCATAAGTGCCAAGGAGGTCGTGGTGGAAGGGGAGTGTGTTGCGGTCGATCCGAACACTGGAGAAATGCGAGCATTCCAAACAATAAGCCAGAGACGGGGGCGAAAATATAGGATTAAAGAAATGATTGAAGAGATTCCAACCACTATATTTCTTTTTGACATATTGTATGAAGATGGGCAAAACCTCATTGACTGGCCTTATCCGAAGAGACGAAAAGAGTTGGAGAGAGTATTTAAAGAAACGGAGCATGTAAAATTGGCTGAGCAGTTCATCACGGATGATCCAGATCAATTAGAAAAATATATGGACAAGGCCATTGAAAGCGGATGCGAAGGACTAGTGGTTAAAGCGGTGGGGGATGACTCGGTCTATCAAGCTGGATCGAGAGGTTTCTTATGGATCAAGTATAAAAGAGAATATAAAAGTGAGATGGCCGACACCGTTGACCTAGTCTCAGTTGGTGCCTTCGCAGGTCGTGGAAGGCGTGCAGGAACATATGGCGCTGTGCTAATGGCCGCCTACGACTTAAAGTCGGATGGATTCAAAACTGTTTGTAAGCTCGGAACTGGATTCGACGATGACACGCTATCCAAGCTTCCAAGAGTATTCGAGCCGTATAAACTAAGTCACCGACACCCGAGAGTAGATTCAAAAATCAAAGCCGATTACTGGTTTGTCCCGAATGTTGTATTAGAAGTGCTGGGAGCCGAACTAACCCTGAGTCCATCCCACACATGCGGACTGAACGCCATTAAAAAAGACAGCGGCATAGCCATCAGATTTCCTAGATTTACCGGAAGATGGCGTGAAGACAAAGCCCCTGAAAACGCAACAACAACCGATGAAATAATAGAAATGTATCGATCTCAGCTTAAGAAAATGTGAAGCAAGCCTAACTAAAGAAGGTTATGCGCCAAATGTCAGGTAAAAACGAGGAGGAGAACTTAAAGAAGCTCGTAGCGCTAAAGAGTTATCTAGAGAAGCGCGTTCACGGACTAGAAGAAGAAATTAATGAATTAAGAATTTTTCTTGAGGTCGTCGATGATGTTGTTAGTGCAAAAAGTTTTCGTAGGGCCGAAGTTGCACCGGCTTTGAAGTACAAACAGACCGTTCCTTTAAAGAGCAAGGCTGGAGTCAAATTGGCCGACATGTACGTTAGCGAAAATATCGCAAGGATAGTGATTACGGAGGACCTCTCGTTCGATGTTAACACCCCTCCGCTTCAGTCTTATCTGGTCAACCGCGTGCTGACATCCATGAAGTCTCAGAATGTGGAAGCCGTCAAAAAAGGAGAAACGGATCCAGACAAGACCTTCTCCTACGACATTATTTGTGATGGAGATGTTGTCAAAGAGATTTTAATCAAAAATTATGGAAATGATGAGAGACTTCGAGAGGTGAAATCCAAAACGAGGTGGACTCTAGAAAAAATGTATGAAAAAACGCGGTCAGGTAGCTAAAAGGAGAGTCCTCTCATACTCGTTTTTCCAATGCACGCATACCATAATTCTTGAAGAAGGGTTCCAACTCACTGACCTTGATCTCCATCTGTTTGCCTAACTTCATATCTCGAACAATAACCGATGATCTCTTAAACTCGCTTTCACCAAGAATAACAGCGTAAGGGATTCCCACTCGGCTAGCATAGGATAACCCTCTTGAAAGATCCCAATCCGAGACATTTGTCTCCGTTGGTATTCCTGTGCCTCTTAGCAGGCTTGCAATTTTAATCTCATTCCTCTTCAGTCTGTCTGTTGCAGCTAAGACTATGATCTCTGATGGAGGTCTTGCCGGAAACGAATGGTGTTGCCTCTTTAGGGAATCTATGCATCTGTCCATTCCAATGGCAAACCCAGTAGCTGGAACTGCGCTGCCCCCGAATTCTTGCACTAATCTATCATATCTGCCGCCAGCACCCACAGCTACCCCAAGTTCAGGAACGTACCCTTCAAAAACCGTATCAGTATAGTACTCCAAGCCACGAATTATGCCTAGGTCAACAACTAACTCTTTCTTAGCAAAATCGTAGTATTCTAGCCTTTTCACAACATCTTTAAGGCCTTTGATACACCTATCTATTTTCTTGCTACTAGCCACTTCAGTAAGCTTATCCATTACTCTTACGTCTCCTTCAAGCTCCGGCAACAGGAGCAGGATTTCCCTTGTCTTGTCGTCCACAGCAGGATCCTCTAACACCTCAGATAGGCTTTCCCTATCACCCTTGTCAATGCAGACTCGTATCTTGTCAGTTAAATCGCAGCTTAAGTTTACTTGTCTAACGGCTTCCTTGAATACACCAACATTCCCAATCCTTACCGTTACATTTTTTAGTCCAATATCCTTCAAAGATTGCATCATCAAGGCTATCACTTCAGCATCCGCCCCAGCAGACCCGCTTCCTATTAATTCGATCCCGGCGTGCCAAAACTCCCTCTTTCGACCAGTTTGGGGCTCGTCGTATCGAAACATGTTTGCGATGTAATACAAGCGCACTGGCTTTGGGCTTGGGATGAGCTTAGTTCCCACGACCCGTGCTATGGGTGTAGTCATCTCAGCTCTGAGGGCAAGCCAACGTCCCTTCTTATCCTTGAATCTAAACATCGAGCCCTCCAACTCCTTCCCGATGCCAGTTGAAAGAGTATCCAAGAACTCGAACGTGGGTGTACGGACCTCTCTGTAACCCCACTTCTCAAAAGTCTTTCTAAGGGTTTCTTCAACTGCGTGCCATTTTCCCGTTTCTTTTGGCAGATAATCTTCCGTACCTCTAGGTACCCGACGCTTAATTAGCCTACCACCATTCAATTTTAATCCCTCTTTTTGAGTTTGACACTTCACTGTGAGTTTTATTCATTAACTGATATACTTTTTCGATAGTTGCGTAAAAAGTAATAAATTACTGAATGTTATTAATTGTTGTTATGTGATATAGATGGAGGAAAGAAAACTAGAAGAAGTGGGGAAGGTGGCTCATTACTACAAAAAAATTGGAGTTGCCGTAATCGATCTAACAGCTCCTCTTTCAGTAGGAGATCACATCTTAATAAGAGGAGCAACGACAGATTTCGAACAAACTGCGAAGTCAATGCAGATACAGCACGAAGACGTAGGTAGGGCAGAAGCTGGCCAGAGCGTAGGGCTAAAAGTAGAGGATAAGGTAAGAGAAGGGGATACTGTTTACAAGATACTTTAACAGAATGGAGAATAACTTCTCATATTTCCACAGTCACTTTCTCAAGTTGCTTCAAAATAGTTTCTGATCTCTGTTGCTTTTGGAAGTTTTACAGACAACTTTCCATTTACTATTAGAGACTTTAGAATAGGCTCCGTCTTCGAACCGCATTTAGGGCAAATCGGCCTTGACGCACAGTAGGGTAAGACAACATCAATGAGACACTTTGGGCATCTCCACACGTTCTTTTTGCCTCCAAACTTCCCTCGCTTCGCGCTTGGCTTGCCAACGCTTTCACTACCTTAAATCTTCAATCAAGTCTCTGACGGGCGTAACCTTTGCACCATAAACCCTTTTGGCGTAGTCTAAGCCATACCTCTGTTCTTCGTTACTGAAAGCCTCTACGCAGTCCTCTGGCAAAATGATTTTGTACCCTCTGAAGTAAGCGTCAGCCATCGTGTGCTGTACGCAGATGTTTGTGGCTATGCCAGCAAAAATGAGAGAGTCTACCCCAAGTTCCCTTAAAAGGAGGTCTAACTCTGTTTCGAAAAAGCCACTATAGCGCCTCTTTTCTACGGTGTAATCTCCCTCCTTTTGTTTCAATTCGTCGATAACCGCTGCTCCCGGGGTTCCTTTGACTGCATGTTGGCCCCAAAGTTGAAACTCCTTATCAATCTTTGGCAGATGAGAGTCATTCGCGTAGATTACTGGAATCTGATTTTCCCTGGCGAAAGTCAAGAGTTTCTGAATGCTTGGAACGATTCTGGCAGCTCGCTCAGCCTTTAATGCTCCTGTCACAAAATCGTTAAGCATATCGATAACGATTATAGCATGTTTTGCCATTCTTTCATCTCACTCCTAAACATAGCTGGGATCCAACTTTAAAAATAATGAGTTAAAGGTTTCGCTTAAATCGAACTCACGAATCGATTTAAGGTTTTCAGCGGATATCAAATAGAACTTAACCTGAAGCGTTCAGCAATGATGTCTGAGGCTTAGGGGAAGTTCTCTTCGACCTAGATGACGATTAAACCAGTTTGAACCCCGTAGAATATTATGATGGCTACGATGAGTATGCCTACTCCAAAAACTAGGCCTACTATAGCTGGAAGCATCTCACGATAGTTTATTTTACCTCCTTCAGAACTCATTTTGACCCCTCACATATATCTAAAAGATTTAGAGGGCAAGTCTATTAAAACGTTGTGGTTTCTGAGTCTTCGCTGGTGCGAAATGGAAAATCTTGTTCTTTATATTTCTATTTTCAAGAATACTCTAATCGATCGAGAGAAGTCTGATGTGCGTTTGATATGCCAAGTGATCGAAGAGTATGAGGGGCAACCAATAAAAGGGTGGGCGATTGGACCCGTTTGCGTGCACATAACATTTTACCGTCGTCCATATACGGAGGATGATGTTGCGCACAAGATTATTCCAGAAAGACGAGCGAGAACATAACGAGAATTCCGAAGGCAATAGCTGTTAACTGCAAAGTGGATTCTAGAGTTTCAGGTTGTTCTCTACGAATTTCAGGAATCAAATCTGAACCTGCTATATAAATGAAATTCCCTGCAGCGAAAGGTATCAGAATTGGAATAGACCCTTTAACGAGAAAGCCAAAGCTGAGGGCTAAGATAGCTCCGAGTATTGCCGTTAAGGCAGTCAAGAAATTGAAGAAAAGAGCCTTAGATTTGGGAAATCCTCCGTATACGAGAACTCCGAAATCTCCGATCTCTTGAGGAATCTCATGGAAAACTACAGCCAGCGTAGTGGCTACTCCTAGCGGTATACTTGCCAAGTAGCTTCCACCGATGACTAGACCGTCTATGAAATTGTGAACGGCGTCGCCAAGGAGGTTCATGTATGCGAGGGGATGGGGATGTTCATGTGAGGTTAGTATGTGGCAATGTCTCCACTGAAGAAACCTCTCAACGGCAAAGGAAAAAAGGATGCCAAAGATGATCAGTAGAGATGCATGTATTCTAAAACCGTTATCCTCCATTGCTTCTGGAATCAGGTGAATGAAGGCGTCCCCGAATAGTCCTCCAGCAGAAAAACTTACAAGGTATAAGATCATCCTCTTCAGATCTTCTTCTTTTAGCGAAAAGGTAAAAATGCCAATTAGAGAGATCAAACTAACAATAGTGACGCTCACTAGACTGTAAAACCAGACAACCATTATAGAGTTCCCAAAATTAAACAAGACTAAAACCGTTGCAGCTTTTTACTTTTTTCTTTGTTCTAAAGTCATTGCGCGCGCTTGCTTGCCTTTTTCAAGTAGTTCCAAAATCTCATCCACAAGTTTGAAGTAGATGGGTTCCCTCAAATATTTGGTACGTGGTCTTGGAATGTCAATTTTCACTTCTCCAATGACTTCTCCTGGTCGAGGTGACATCACTATCACTCTGTCTGCCATATACGCGGCTTCCTCAACATTATGACTAACCATTATAAAGGTGTTCGTCGGCAATTCTGGATCTCGCCAAATGTTAAGAACCAACTCACGCAGAGTCTTGGCAGTGAGTTCATCCAGTGAAGAGAAAGGTTCGTCCATCAGCAAGACCTCTGGTTTCAATGCTAGTGCCCTAGCTATTCCCACACGTTGCTTCATTCCGCCTGAAAGGTCGTGGGGGTAAGTGCCTTCGAAGCCTTCAAGTCCTACCATTTTCAAATATTCTTGCGCTATGCGGATTCGTTTCTCCTTTTCGGTACCAAGCACTTCCAGTGGTACTTCAACGTTTTCCAACGCAGTTTTCCATGGAAGCAGGCCGAAAAGCTGAAAGATCATGGTAATCTTAGGAGTTGGCTGGACGATAGGTTGTCCGTGGAAAAGTATCACGCCCGAGTTGGCTGTCTCTAAACCTGCCATAATCCTAAGCAGGGTAGATTTACCGCACCCGGAAGGCCCGACTAAGCAGACAAACTCATCGTTTCCAACGGAGAAACTAACATTGTCTAAGACAAGAATATTGGCTTTCTCCGCTATGAACGTCTTCGTCAAATTTTCCACTTCAAGCACCGACAATGTTTACACCTCTATATGATATCTCTCAAACTTCCTTAGCAGAGGGCGCCAAACCAGCCCCTCCATCAACAGAACGACCGCTGCGATTATGCCGAGGATAAAAACGAGTAAGAGAGTATTTCCGTACTCGTATCCTGCTTTATCTAGTAGCGAACCTATGCCTGGAACTGAAAGCGGTGGAATAGTCGGCTCTGACGATGGCATATATTCTGCGAATATTATGGTGTTCCAGCCAGTTCCCCAAGAAAGTATGCTCCCGGTGACTATGGACGGCAGTATAGCGGGGATAACTATATGGGTTATCCTCTTTAGTCCTTTGAACCCGAAGAGTTGGCCCACCTCCTTTATCTCGGTCGGAATGTTCTTGATCCCAATTAGAATGTTGAGGAACATATACCATATCATGTCGAGAACCAGCATTATGATACATGTCAGTTCAAGTGCCATTCTTGGGCTTAGGAGTTGGTTCAATCCGAGAAACATGACCGGAAACAGGGCAAGTATCGGCACCCCCTGTCCTATATCATAAAGTGGATAGATAACAGCTGCTGCTTTCTTGTGTTCCGCAGCCAGAACTCCTAGGCCGATCGCGACCACCAGAGAGATCCCATAGGCTATCACGAGGCGCCCGATAGTTAGACCTATCAAAACTGGCAGACTGCCAAGTTCTCCTGCAGGTGGTTTGTTGAATTCTTGAAGAATCATTCCAAGTGTGGGGGGTTTACCAATTACTATGTAGATATAGAAAATGAAGAGAATTGCTGAAGAAGCAAGAGCCACAGCCAATATTCTTTCGATATGAGAATATTTTCGTAACCTCTGAGAAGCGATGGAAAAAGATTTTGGCCAGCGGAGCCTTCCTAAAGGCGGCCAACTAGATATCTTGACTCCGAGCTTACCAATCCCCGAAAGGTCCATTTTAAGGATCGGTTTGAACGTACCGGCTTCTGCTCTTTCCATAAGCCTATGCCAAGTTAGAGTGTTGAAGAATAAGACTATGAAGGTAATGAACAATAACAAAACTGAGGAAAGAATTATGTCTTTATAATAGTACGCAGCCTTTGCAAGAAGGTAGCCCAGCCCGCCGGAAGGCGGCGGGACAATATTCCCTTGATATTGAATGTATTCTGCTGCGATCACAAAGAACCAGCCGTCGCACCACGCAAGGTTTGCTCCAGCAGCCACAGTAGGGGCAATCGCAGGCAATACCACGTGCCTAATATACCGCCACCCCGTCAAACCAAAGCTTCGCGCCGACTCGACGACATTTGTTGGTATGCCTCGTATAGCTCCCAATACCCCGAAAAAGATAGCCCAGGCCATAGAGGTGAAGAGTAAGAGTATGACGGAAAGCTCGACGCCTAAGGGGCCTAACGCGAACAGAAAACCTATGACCAGCGGGAAATATCCAAGTATCGGAATGGACTGTAAAAGGTCTATGAAAGGCGTGAGGATCAGCGACGCCGCCCTGTTTGTGGCGGCCAATACCCCAAAAGAAACCCCCCAAACAACCGAAATCACAAGCGTAATTACGATTCGGAAAACCGTGCTGAATGTATAAAAGGGAAGGTACTTGATCTCCGGATATTTGACGAGCGTCATGATTAGCCAAGCCATCACACATAACACAGCAGACCCAACTACGAAACTGATTGCGTAATTTCGCAACTTTCGTGTCCCAGCTTTACCTCAGATACTACAAATTAGCATAATCAAATTGCGATTTAAGGATATTGTGTGTCAGGCATGGGCGTTTACCTACTTTCACGGGTATGCGCGCGTAGGTTTTTTTAAAAAAAAGAGATTTAGAATAGTTCGGAAAACCAAAAAAATACGAAACACTTGCAATTAACGCAAAAAAAGAGAGGGCCTGTAGAAATCATGACCTCTTCCATTTAGAAGATTAATTAATCGATTTCTTATGGGAAATGAGACAATGCGGTTCAGGCGATCGGGCCTAAGTCTAATTCCTGAGCTATTCTGTCAGCACGTTCCTGTATGTATGCAATTTCTTTTTCTTTCAGGTGCTTGAATCTCCCCTGAAGCTTAAGATATTCAGTCACAGGCTTCCTTCTTCCTATCCTGACCGTCAACTTGAATTTGCCGTCTTCGACTTCATACAAGGGCCATAACCCGGTGAACACCGCCAGTTTTCCCATCTCTATAGTCAGATCTGAGCTGAACCCCCAGCCTGGAGGACACGGACATAGACAGTGAACGTAGGCCGGTCCCTTCACTTTTGCCCCTTTGGCAACTTTATTCATCAGGTCAAGCGGAAAACTGATTGAAGCCGTGGCAACATACGGTATATGATGAGCCAGGGCTATTCCTGGTAGGTCTTTCTTCCAAGTTATGTTTCCTATGCTAAATCTGCCAGCCGGGCTGGTTGTGGTAGACGCCCCGTAAGGTGTGACTCCACTTCTCTGAATTCCCGTATTCATGTAGGCCTCATTGTCATAGCAAACGTAGAGAAAGTCGTGCCCCCTTTCCAGAGCTCCTGAGAGAGCTTGGAGGCCTATGTCTGCTGTTCCGCCGTCTCCTGCTATAGCGACCACGTTAATCTCCCTTTTTGAGGTTTTCCCCTTCCTCATCAAGGCCTTGTATGCCGCTTCAACACCGCTCGCAACTGAGGCAGCGTTTTCAAAGGCCACATGAAGCCAAGGAACACGCCACGCTGTTTGCGGGTATGTGGAGGATACAACTTCTAGGCAACCTGTAGACGAAATCACGACTACATCCTTTCCGATGGCTTTTAGAATATATCTGGCTGCCAGTGCGGATCCGCATCCCGAGCAGGCCCTATGGCCGTGTGAGAAATATTCTTCACGCGGAATCTCTCTGATTGACTTGAACGCCTTCTCGGACAACGTGATCACTCCCTCAAACCTATGAACTCATATGCCCTTTCAACTTTTCCTGTCTCCAAAACCCTTAATGCCTTTTCAGCCATAGTCGTGAAGTCGCTAACGCTAACATCTCTCCCGCCCAGCCCAGCCGTAAAGCCTATGACGTGAGGTTCTTTTTCGCATCCATATAGTGCCGATCTCAACTCAGTGAATAAGACGCCACCAAAGGCTCCGGGCTCAATATTCCGATCTACCGCTGCCAAAACCTCTGCTCCTTTGACAGCAGCATATATCTCTTCATAAGGAAATGGTCTGAAAACCCGGACTTTCAAGACCCCGACTCTTTTCCCCATCTCTCTCAGCCTGTCCACAACAACCCTTGCGGTCCCTGTCATCGAACCCATCGTGAGAAATATTACGTCGGCGTCTTCGATCCTGTATGAATCAAACAACCCGTATCTTCTTCCAAAAAGTTTACTGAATTCGTCATCCACCTCAAGGATGACTTTCTTTGAATTCCTCATCGCCTCCTCTTGTTGTCTTCTAAACTCGTAATAAATATCTGGTCCACCCAGAACCCCCATCGATAACGGTCTATCTGGGTCTAACCTGTATTTCGGCTCCATTTTCGATTTTATGAAACTCTTGACTTCTCCATCATCCAATAGGTCTACCGATTCGATTACGTGACTCAAGATGAAGCCGTCCAAGCAGACCATGAACGGAACCAAAACTCTTTGATCTTCAGCTACCCTAAACGCTTGCAGTGTGCTGTCGAACGCCTCTTGACCATCCTCAACATAGAGCTGGATGCAGCCGGTATCCCTCTCCCCCAAAGAATCTTGGTGATCGCACCATATGTTAATGGGTGCTGACACAGCCCTGTTAGCTATGGCCAAGACGATTGGAAGCCTACAACCCGAAGCCACATATAAAATCTCATGCATCAATGCCAGACCTTGGGAATTTGATGCTGTAAAAGTTCTCGCGCCAGCAGCTGATGCGCCTACACACGCACTGAGGGCGGAATGCTCGCTCTCCACGTTTATATACTCGGCATCCAACTCTCCATTCGCTATTAATTCAGCCAGTCTTTCAACGATGTGTGTCTGTGGTGTTATGGGATAGGCTGAGATAACGTCAACATCAACTAGTTTCACGGCCTCCGCCACAGCAGTACTGACTTCTATGCCAACATGCTTGGTCACTCTTAATCCTCCCTCACCATTGTTATAGCCTCTTTTGGACACTCTTTGGCACAGATTCCACAGCCCTTGCAATAATCAAGGTCAACTTCAAACTCTCCTTCCCTTGTGATCGCTATGGACTCATCAGGACAGTATAACCAACAGAAAAGGCATTTGATACATTTCTTATGATCTATTACCGGCCTAAACGTTCGCCAGCCTCCAGTCTTACACTCAGAGGCGTTTCCTGCCTCCAAAACTGTGGATCCTGTACGGATTTCTCTCCAACCTTTCATTTTTCTAATCCTCTCACTTCAAGATCTTTACTTCATCAAAAGCTCGACCTGCCGACCTAGCGTTTTTCTCTCCAACTCCTCCCGGAAATCTGTTCTTAATGGCATCTGTCACTGACCTTATCTCAACCCATCCTGTTGTCTTTGCGAAGGCACCTAAAATAGCGGTGTTTGTTATTGAGACGCCGAGTTCCTCAAGAGCTATCTTTGTAGCGTCTACCGTAGCGACTTTTCCTGCGACGCCGAGCCTCTTCTTCACATTGTCAGGCGGATCCTCTGTATTAAGTATCACTATCCCATCCTTCTTTAGCCCATCTGTGACATCGACTGCACCTAGTAAGGTTGGGTCTAGGACAACTACCGCGTCTGGTGTGTAGACTTGATCTCTCAAGTTTATTCTTTCATCGCTTAACCTCACAAACGCCAAAACTGGCGCCCCACGCCTCTCAGCGCCAAAGCTTGGAAACGCTTGGGCAAACTTCCCTTCGTTTATTGCTGAAATTGCCAATAGTTCAGCAGCTGTGACGGTCCCTTGACCTCCTCTGCCGTGCAATCTGACTTCCTTGAGGTAAGGCATCTTTCTACCCCTTCATCTTGGTTAGTTAATGGCACATCTATAACCTAAAACGTTTATGTTATTCTTGTACCGCACGCAATAATCAATCGAAGAATTGAGAAAAATGTTTTATAGGTATTATACTTAACGACGTTAAAAAGATTTTCTTTTTTAGTTAGGGGGTTGAATGGACTATATGGCGCACGCTATAAGGATTATGTGAAAAAAAGGATCTACAGAGAGTGAACTTTATGGATGTGAGGAAAGTCCAGCTGACTGGAAAGAGCACATTTACCGTCTCTCTCCCAAAGGTTTGGGCTCAAAAAGTCTCGCTAAAAGCAGGGGACACTGTAATTGTAAATGAGCTAGATGACGGTTCAATAAAACTAATTCCTCCAGTAGTGAGAACAAAACCAATAATGGCCAAATGTTCCACAATAAAGATCTCTGAAGAAATGAAGTCTGAAACCTTGTCTAGGAGAATTATCTCGGACTACTTAGCTGGTTATGACATAATCAAGATTTCGGCAAGGGGGAGTTCTCTCATAGAAGAAGCTCATAGACAAGCCATAAGAGAGACTGCCAACAAGTTGATTGGCATCGAGATAATTGAACAGAGGGCAGGAGAGGTGACCTTACAGTGTCTTCTAGACTACTCTAAGTTGTCTATTGTGGATGTTATAAAGAAAATGCGTACAACAGCGTCCTCGATGCAAAGAGATTCCATCGTTGCCCTTCTAACGGGAAATGTGAATTTGGCAAAAGACATAGTTTTGCGGGATGAGGAAGTGGACAGACTATACCTACTTGCAGTAAAACAGTTAAAGGATGCGATAAGATGTACAGATGTTGCCAAAGCAATGAATATGAGCCCAAGAGCATGTCTTGGGTATAGGGTTATAGTGAAGACTATCGAAAGAATCGCCGATCACTCAGAAAGAATAGCTAGGAACGTAATTGACTTGGGTGGAGTGAAATGGCCGGCTTCGATAGCTCAAGCGATTTCGGAAATGAGTGGAGGCACCAATAAAGTTTATGAAAAGTCCTTTGAAGCCCTGCTAACAATGGACGGAAATAAAGCTGAAGAAGCGATCGAATCCATTGAGTCTGTTAAAAAAATAGAGACTCATCTGATCGAAAGATTGACGAAGCAAGATTTGCCTTTTCACTTGGCTTGTAGATTGAATATTATAGTAGACAGTATAAGAAGAGCTGCAGATTATGGAACAGACATAGCCGAGATAGTCTTGAATTTAGCTGCTGGTGAACCGACCTAAAGAATTCTGAAACAGAGTTCCGCGTGCGCGATAAGTAGCAGGAACCAGGTAACTACGGATACTAATGTTCTCTATCGCGGAGGAATCTTAAAAGATCATTTACCGATTTGAATCTGCGAGTGATGTTATACTCTGTGAAGGGGTCCTCGCTAAGCGGAGTCACGAGATAGACATCCTTACTTGCAGATGCATATATTATCTCATTGGCTACGCCCTGAGAGCGCACTGGCTCTGGATAAAAAGCTACGACCATGTCACTTTGATCGATAAGTTTGAAATCCCTTGCAACCGTGTGCGAATAGATTTCATCTCTTGCCTCTAGAACCTCATTGGTGTTAATTTCTGTTGGTGAGCCTCCTATCTTAGTTGTAAAAGTCTCTTTCCCTACATCTGAAGCCCTTTTGGCCTCTATGAAGAGTTCCACATCTTCGATATCCATCGGATCAAAAACTACATAGAAACGCCTTAGTTCATTGCACATCAAATTCTTCCTTTTTATCCACTCTTCTCTCTTAGTGACGCTAGATATTGGATAACTGGTGTAGATCTTCGGAACATCTTCGTTGAACAACAACTTTAGAAACGAGTTGACCAGTATTCTATTTGGGATCACGTAAAATTTCTTTTGTTGGTAGTCGGCCATCAGCTCTGTTAGAAAGATTTCTTCGTTTTGCCAAATGAGAATCTCCTTAAGACTTAGCCTCCCTCTCCACTGCGGATTGTGTTCAAGTCTTCTTTTTATCGTTGCGATGCTGTCTATTATTGTGACAAACTTGTCCGGATTTAGTTCATTCAAATAGTGGAAATCAAAAGCTTTTCTTAAGTGATTTTTCCACCTGAAACAAGCGTGGGTTCTGATAACAATGTCCTCAGCGCCAAGAGCCTCTCCCAAGATTTTTTCAAATGCTGCGGCACGAAGAGGCGCGAGCTCGGTGTCGGGCTTATCCAGAATTTTCGTCTTCTTTATCGGCGTCCCCTGATTCTCGGCTATCTCGAACATGGTTTCTCCTATATCAAAAATCTTGGTTTCCCTGAACTTCAATACTTGGCTTAGATATTCACTTGCGCCACTACCACTAATTCCCGTACACACTATTCGCAAACCACTCTGCCCTCGACGCCGTTAATTATACACGGACTGTTGTTTTAAAAACATCCTTACTGATTAAATGTATGTGAAATGTTTCTGCACATATTTTATTCGACATTGAGCATAATTTGTCTGGCAATTAACCTCAAGGCGGTTCATATTTGTTTAGGACCACTATCTATGAGCCGGTTAGAACGGGCCAGCCCCTAATGTCACCATGATAAAAAGATGGTCTCTAACAGTTAAAGTGAATGCACGATGTTTGAGAACAAGACGAAGGAAGGAATGGACAGCTTTGACATAATGTGTGTGGTTTTAGAGCTTAGAAAGACTGTTACTGGAGCTGTAATAGACAACGTCTATCAAACTGATGAACGAACCATAATGCTGAGGCTCCATCGCCCAAACCAAGATCTAATAATCGAGGCTGGAAAGAGAATTCACTTAACAAGATACATGATAGAAAAACCTCCATATCCTTCTCAATTCTGTCGGTCGCTAAGAAAGCGTCTTCGTGACGGGGTTTTAAGGGAAATATGTCAGAAAGAGTTTGAAAGAATAGTTACTATAAAGGTCTCAGGCAGGGACGAGACCTTCAATCTTGTATGCGAGATCTTTGGAAGGGGCAACATTATACTTGTGGATCAGAAAAACAAGATCCTCCAAGCCTTAATGTATCGTCGGATGCGGGATAGAAACGTAGTTCAAGGGGTTGTTTTTGAGTATCCACCGCCGTCTGGATTGAACCCCCTGAAAATAACGTTAAGGCAATTGAAAAAGCTTAGAGACTATGAAGTCAAGTCAGTCATAGCTCTAACAAAGCTGTTCAGTATTAGTGGACTATATGCTGAAGAAGCTCTCAAAAAAGCTGGTGTGAATAAAGACTTGCATAGCAATCTTCTGACAGATCGGCAGATAGAGAAAATTCACCACTCAATAAAAGAACTGACATCCAACATAGGATTGGAAACGATATCGCCTCAGATAGTCTTGGACGAGAGGAACAACTGGGTCAACGTGTTACCGTTTTCGATCTCGGTCTACGATAGATTTCCTTCTAAATGCTACCCCACCTTTAACGAGGCTGCTGACGAGTACTTTACTAATAGAGCTACCAAGGAAGCGTGGAAGGAAGCCGTTGCAAGGGTTGATGACCAGATAGGAAGGCAGGCAAGGATTCTTAGACAACAGGAGAATAGGCTGGAGTTCCTTAAGGAAGAACTGGAAAAAAATCAGTTGATCGGTGATCTCATTTATTCGCACTTGAATGAACTTCAGGCATTGATACAAACAATTCGTGAGCAAAGAGAATCTGGAATTGGATGGGAGAGAATAATTTCAGACTATAGAGAAGGGAAGGGTGCGCGCGCAGCCAGTTTTGTTGAGTCAATAGAACCGGGAAAAGGCATGATTACCGCCAATGTTGATGATCACAGGTTTAACTTGATGATTAAGCAGACCTTACAACAAAATGCGACAAATTTTTATGAAAAGGCCAAAAGGGCTAAGAGAAAAATAATGGGCGTAGAAAGCTCGATTGCTAAAACAAAGGAGAAGATAGAAGAACTGCGGAAAAAACGATTCGAAACTGCAAAGGAAACTTACGAGCTATCCACTAAAAGAAAAACGCGTTGGTATGAAAAATTTCATTGGTTCTTTTCTTCTGACCACTTTTTAGTTATAGGTGGAAGGGATGCTAGTACAAATGAGATCCTTGTTAAGCGCCACATGGAACCTGATGACATCGTACTACACGCAGATATACAGGGTGCGCCTTTTGTGCTAATTAAGTCTGGAAAGAAGACTCCGACAGATAGAACGATATTTGAGGCCGCGCAGTTGTCTGCTTCCTACAGCAAAGCGTGGAAGTTAAAGTTGGGTTCCATTGATGTTCTTTGGGTGAAATCAGGACAAGTTAGCAAAAAGACGCCTTCTGGCGAGCATCTGCAGAAGGGGTCCTTCATGATAAGTGGCCTAAAGAATTATCTAAAAAATGTTCCGTTACAAATCTCAATAGGGGTAAAGAGGCAGAAGGATCGACTGATGGTTGTGGGAGGCCCCACATCAGCGGTCGCTTCAAAAACAAGGCTTTGCGTTGAAGTAGTCCCTGGAAAAAGGGGCAGCAACGAGTTGGCTAGAGAGATCAAGACAAAACTTATAAGTAAGGCACCAAGACTTTTGCGTGAACAGATTAAGAAGATAGAAATAGGGGAAGTTCAGAGATTTATTCCGGCCGGCAAAGGTGAGATTAAAGAAGCGAATTAATAAAAGGCTCTTTTGAAGTAATGTCTGTCGGATCTGAATCAAGGATGGTGAAGTGTTGGGTTCCAGATTTGAGCCAGGCGTCTTGGTTAGAGATGTGATGACGAGCCAGGTTATCTCGGTCCCTGAAAGTGAAAGCGTAGAACGTGTTGCCAAGCTGATGGACCAACGTAATATTGGTAGCGTAATTGTAACAGATGAGAAGGGGAGACCGGTGGGCATAATCACTGAAAGAGACATTGTCAAACGTGTTGCCGCAAAAAATCTCTTACCCAGCGAGATTCGTGCCAAGGAAATCATGAGTGCGCCATTGATTACCGTCAACCCAAGTGAAAAAATTAGTGAGGCTGCGAGAAAAATGAGTATGCTCGGAGTTCGAAGGCTGGTTGTGATGGACAAAGGTGATCTAATTGGGATTGTAACAAGCAGGGACATAGTGGGAATAACTCCAGAGTTGATAAGCGTGATAACCGAGAGGGCTGCAATTTCAGAGGGAACGCTGGTTCGTGAAAAAACCCCTTTGGCTGGATACTGTGACAACTGCGGTCAGTGGTCGGATTTGTTGAAAGAGGTTGATGGTAATTTCTTATGTGATGAATGCCAGCTCGAACTGAAGACTTAATTGATATACCATCTTCCATTCACGAGCGGAGAGGACAGTATTGGTACCATGAAGTTCATTGCTGATGGAATGCTAGGCCGCCTAACACGCTGGCTACGTTTGCTCGGCTACGATGTTGGATATCTACAAGATGCTTCTGACGATGAACTCTTGGCAGTGGCCAAAAAAGAGAAGCGAATATTGTTAACGTGCGACCTTGTACTGTGTAGAAAGGCGAAAAAGCTGGGAATAACCCCCTTCTTGATAAGACGGGAAGATGAGGCTGAGAAACTAGCTAACTTAGCAAAGGAGTTTAATATAAGACTTGAAGTTGACGAGGCTTTTTCAAGGTGCCCAAAGTGCAATCATCCAATCAAGAATGTTGAAAAATCCAGCGTTGTTGGAAGGCTCCATAGCAACACATTGGATGCTTACGAGGAATATTGGGAATGCACTGGATGTGGGAAAATATATTGGCACGGGAGCCATTGGAAGAAGATTGATGAAACGTTGGAAGAAGCTAAGGTGATGCTGAGAAGAAAAAATTTGGCTTAGGAGAGGCCCTGTTGACATTTGAACTTACCGATATGGAAGGAAAACTCCTAGTCAGACTTGCTAGGGAGGCTATCTCTCACTTTTTAGTAAAGGGAAGGAAAATCCCTGTTCCTGACAGCTTATCCGAGAATCTTGGACAGAAGTGTGGAGTGTTTGTGACCCTAAACAGTGTCAGAGAGGGTGTGCCTGAATTGAGGGGTTGTATTGGATACACTCAGCCTGTCTTGCCTTTGGCCGAGGCAACTATAGAATCTGCGATTAATGCAGCTACTGGAGATCCTAGGTTCCCTCGTCTTTCACTCGAAGAGTTGAAGTATATAGTGATTGAGGTGAGCGTTCTAACCCCTCCGAGCCTCATAGAAGTCGATAGTCCAAGTGAATATCCGAAACGAATAGAAATAGGTAGGGATGGGCTTATAATCGAGAGAGGGTCCTTTTATGGTATACTTCTCCCTCAGGTTTCCGTTGAATGGGGTTGGGATGGGGAAGAGTTTCTGTCCAATTGTTGTATGAAGGCCGGCTTGGCGCCCGATATGTGGGTTGTTGAGGGGACGAAGGTCTATAAATTTCAGGCAATGATATTCGCTGAGAAGGAGCCGTCTGGAGAAATAACGCGCAAGAAGCTTATTGAGAGAGAATCTTGTTGAAGGTATACCTCGGGGTTTGCGGGCTTGGACTTGGTCATGCTGGAAGGATTATTCCTGTAGCCCGAATGCTCCAGGAGAAGGGGGACGAAGTTCTTTTCTCCACATACCTTGAAGGTGTCGACTATGTCAGGCGAGAAAATTTCCCATTGGTTGCCGCTCCGCCGATAAATCTTACAGTCAAATCGGATGGAAGCGTCGATTTCAAAGGAACTGCGGCTGAGTCCGGAATGTTTTCTTTACACATTTTTCTCAAGCAGGTGCTTTCCGAAATTGGGTTTATGAAATCGTTCAAGCCTGATGTTGTAGTATCGGATTCCAGAGCGTCTTCGATTTTAGCGGCAAAAATGCTCAGTATTCCTGAAGTTACTCTGTTGAACCAGTATCAGGTCATTATCCCGAGAGAGAAACGTTTCCTGAGACTTGCAAGAATTGGCGATGCTTCCCTTCTGGGGATGATTGGCGAGGTGTGGAGTATGGGGAACTCTGTTTTGATCCTGGATTTTCCCAAACCTTACACGGTGTCTCTTTATAACTTGAGGATTCCGCCGAGGATAGAGAAGAAGGTCAAGATCGTTGGGCCGATCATTGAAGTTAGGCCTGAATCTCTGCCATCGAAGGATGAAATCAAGGAGATGCTGGGTTTCAGTGAGGACCCGCTTATTTTTGTGCCAATAAGCGGACCAGTAAAGGAGAAGTCTTATCTGATAGGCATGCTTGAAAAGATCATGCGTAGTTTTCCGGAAAAATATGACGTCCTGATGTCACTGGGTTATCCCAACTCAAAGAGAAAGCCTATCAGAATTGGCAAGGCTGTTATTTATCCTTGGCTGTCACATCGATTTGAGATCCTGAAAGCATGTGACTTAGTGATAGCCAGGGCAGGGCATGGGACAATTGTGCAGTCTATGTACTATGGTAAACCGTTGATTCTTATTCCCACGCCTAACCAGACGGAGCAACGTAACAATGCTAGAAGAGCAGAGGAATTGGGAATAGCAAAGGTCATCCCTCAGAGAAGCGTTTCGTATAGTAATCTTCTGTCTTCGATATATGAGGTTTTAGAAAAGGATTCATATGTGGAGAGGGCTGAGGAGATACAGAAGGAAATCTCGGCCTATAATGGCATTGAAAGTGTTCTTGAGACTATAACCAGTCTTGTAAAAGGTTGAGATTTTACAGGTTTAACTTTGAGAACATTCCTAAGCAGTTCGAGATAAGTTCCTCTACAAGGATTTCTTTTTCAACCTCTTTCACATCGTCAATTCTTGCCATGGTCGCTGGTTTCTTTGGGACAACACTGCATCCATGTGCTGGTGCTGTCGATAGACTGTATGTGCCGATTTTTCTGGCCATGTTGACGCTGTCGTGTTTGTTTAAGCCTATGAGCGGACGATAGATTGGTATCGTTGCTGCTTCTTCCAAGACCTTCAGGTTGGCTAGCGTTTGCGACGCGACTTGGCCAAGGCTTTCACCGGTAACGACTCCTTGCGCACCATTGAGTTCGGCGAAGCTGCAAGCGATTCGGTACATCATCCTCTTGCAGATTATGCAGGTCAGCTTTTTTGGGACTTTCTCCGCGATTGCTTTCATGAGAGCCCCGATTGGGATCACGTAGAGAGGGTATTCTTCCATTGGAACATATTCACGTAGTCTCTTCGCAACATTCACCGCCCTTTCACAATAGTCGTCGCCTACAAATGGCCTCTGATCAAGGAAAAGCGGTATGACGTGTGCACCTCTCCTCATCATCAGCCAACTTGCGACAGGGCTGTCTATTCCTCCAGAGAATAGGCTGATAAGCTTGCCTTGGGAGCCGAATGGTAACCCTCCGGGGCCGTGGTAGACTTGGTCATAGATGTAGGCTTTTCTGGATCTGGCTTCTATGTGAATTGTTTTGTCAGGTTTTTCGAGATTTACGCTGATCCCTTTATTAGATAGCATGTTTAGAACCTCGGCTCCTGCCTTGACCTCTATGTCCCTGCTTGTGTACGGGTGTTCGCCGACTCTCCTTGCATCTACGGCGAATGTCTGGTTTGGTTTGATAGCCCTTACGGCGAATTTGGTTGCTGCCCCAACTATGTCTTTCAGGTTGACAGAGGTTTCTGTAGCTGGCATCGTTGACGCCACGCCGAAGGCCCTTGAAGCAGTTAGGGCTGCCTTTATGGGCTTGGTGTTGCGGATGACTATTCGTCCTTGATCCTTGCTGACGTTGGCACCAGCCAACCCAGCCCTGTCAAGCATGTTTCTGATATTGGTGATTAACTGATTTATCATTCTCCTTCTGACAGGAGGGCTTTTCAGAGCTATCTCAGAGTAGGAGACTAGCGCAACATTCAACGAGTTCAACTTGCTAACTCCTAAGTATTGAGAAACACCGCATAAAGAGTTTTATCAAGCGATGTTTTCTAAACCTGTTTTTGAACACAAGGTTTATCTTTGAAGTGGCCTCATATATTTGATTGGCCGATGATGTGATCTGATTATGTGATTTTGATGATCTATCAGAGTTACACTGAGGCTCTCTTCGGTATAGCTTTTTGTATGTGGGTCCTTCCGGCGCGGGGATGATGCCACTCTGTTTGTTGTTTGAATGTCTTCTTGGAGATTTTTTGCGTTTGCCTTCTTAGGTCTTTGTTCCATTCATATTTTCGAGAAATAGGCTCGATTTGAGCTCCTCTCCAAACTTTTTTTCTTTCATGCTGAGGACGGTTGGTGCATGCCTTCTGATTCGGACAGGTACCCACTTCTCCCAAAAATATTTTTTTTTAATTTCTAATGTCTTCGGAAAATGGTTCTTTTCATGAAAGGGGATTGGAAACTAAAAATCTCACTGGATTTTACTGGAATCTGCTGGAAACCACTGGAAATCACAGGAATCTAAAGGAAATGTCGGAAAGGGTTGAGTTCCATGCGAAGCTTGCTACGCGGGGGCGCGTCCACATCCCGAAGAATATGCTAGGTTTTCCGAGGATATGTCTACTTTCGCTTCCTGAAAATCTGGACCTCGTCCATGGCTGTGAAGTGCTCGAAGCCTACTTTGGTGAGTTCAAGCCTCCTCTAAATATTTCCCCGCGTCCATAGCAGCTTTACATCCTGCCCCAGCCGCCGCGACTGCCTGACGGTAACGATGATCTTGTGCATCTCCTGCTACGAAGACTCCCTCCACGCTGGTCTTCGTTGTATCCTCAGCAACAACATATCCTGCTTGATCCAGTTCTATCTGGCCCTTGAAGATCTCCGTGTTTGGCTTGTAGCCGATCGCTATAAAGACACCATCACATACCAAGTCAGATTCTTCATTCGAGTCTACATTCCTTAACCGTATTCCTTCCACCTTTTCTTTGCCTAAGATTTCTTGGACTGTGCTGTTCCAGATGAACTCTATTTTTTGGTCTTTGAAGACGCGTTCTTGAAGAATCTTGGACGCCCTCAACTTGTTCCTTCTATGGACAACCTTCACTTCCCTTGCAAATTTGGAAAGGACCAGAGATTCCTCCAAAGCCGTGTCGCCTCCTCCCACAACCACTACTTTCTTATTCTTGAAGAAGGCTGCGTCGCATGTGGCACAGACCGAGACGCCTCTTCCCCTCAAACGCGTCTCGCTTTCGAGCCCCAACCATTTGGCAGAAGCCCCAGTGGCGATGATGACCGATCTTCCTTTGTACACTCTGCTTCCAACCGTTACCTCGAAGGGTCTGGACGAGAAGTCTACAGAGGTGGCATCATCAAAGATCATCTCTACGCCGAAGTGTTCAGCCTGCTTCCGCATACCTTTCATAAGATCGGGCCCGAAAATTCCCCCATCGAACCCTGGAAAGTTCTCCACCTTCTTAGCGAGCATCAGTTGTCCACCCCACATGGCTCCGGCGATGACTAGGCACTTCAACTTGGCCCTGCTGGCGTATATGGTTGCTGTTAGACCTGCTGGTCCAGAACCGATGATTATTACATCATACATTCCTATTCGCATCCTCGCTAACTTCTCACAAGGACTAAGCTAATAAAGGCTAAGGGCTTTATGAAAAACAACAATCTATCTTGGGAGGAAAACTATGCCGAAAAAAACGTGGTCTGAGAAATTAAGGGACAGCAAAGGATTGCCAAGAGTAGAAAAGATTACTGATAAGATGAGCAAACGTTGGGGCGAAGGCACGGTGGTTATCCCTGCACCGTTGGAGGTCGATGAAATGATGAGAGGGGTCCCTGAGGGAAAACTCATCACCATTGACCAAATTCGTAGCGCCCTAGCTAGAAAACACGGGGCAACTATTGGTTGCCCTTTGACTACTGGCATTTTTGCTTGGGTCGCAGCTAATGCTGCCGAGGAGGAAAGAGAAGAGAAGAAGAATATTACGCCATACTGGCGCACATTGAAAGCAGGCGGGGTCATAAATGAAAAGTATCCCGGTGGAGTAGAAGGGCAAAGGAGGCTTTTAGAAAAAGAAGGCCACATAGTGATTCAAAAAGGCAAAAAATATGTTGTTGTCGATTACGAAAAATCATTGACAAAAATAAAGTGCACGACTCAACCGACAGGGCTTATCGCATGTGATTGAGTGAGATCGACCCCATTATCGACCAAGAAACCTCCCCTAAGACCTAACTAGAAGAATCGCGCCTAGAAAGGTTATATCTTGGCTGTCACGTCCCTACTTAACGATAAAAATAACCAAAATCCTCCATGGAATCCCTGTAACAAAAATACTAAAAAGACTGACGCAGACATTTAATCAG
Organism: uncultured Candidatus Bathyarchaeia archaeon; assembly: GCA_964551465.1. Classification (GTDB taxonomy): domain Archaea; phylum Thermoproteota; class Bathyarchaeia; order RBG-16-48-13; family JAGMEO01; genus CAZKBR01. The sequence continues at coordinate 10,222 of CAZKBR010000006.1, read as the reverse complement.
CGTGAGGTAAGATGCTGAACCAGAGATCATTAAACATAATGTTTCTAGGTATCTTCATCGTCGCCTGCGGTGCCACCGCCCTCCTGTACTTCGTCGAAGTAATAGAAGCGGACGAAGTGGCACCAACCATCACCATGATCTCCGGAATCCTCATCATTGCTATGGCAGCCATAAGACTGTTGAGCACGAAACTTATGAGCGGAGCTTTTGGCACGGCATTTTGGGGGTCGGTCCTATTTCTTACTGGAGCAGTATGGCTCCTGTGGGTGCGCGGAGTGTTCACAGCGTACACATTCTGGGCCGTACTGGCTTTTATCGTTGGAGCACTAGCAGTCTTATTGGGGGTTTCCTATTTGTGGGTTACCAGAGAAGAAGCCAAGAGGCCAAGAGGGAGGCCGAAGAAGCAAAGTTCAAGCATTTAGATTATCAATTGCTAGACCGTAAGACTTTTGTTTGGTACTATGAATAGTTTTATATCTATTCTGAATAGTAAGCTAGAATAAAGAAAAACAAGGAGAAAGAATAGATGACAGAGAGAGTCAGTACAGCTCATATGTATTTAGGAGAAGTTATTGGGACATTTGTGTACACATTCATGATCTGCTCCACAGAAGCCACGGACCGTCTTATCTCTGGAGGTCCCGTGGGACTCGGTTTCAAACTACTCGGATACGCCTTCGCAGTATTTGTAGCGTCCTATCTTGTTGGCGGAATCTCGGGAGCACATCTAAATTGGGCGGTAACGCTGTACATGGGGCTTTCAAGAAAAACTCCGTTGATACGCGTTCCGGGATACATAGTAGCGCAGACGGTAGGTGCTTTCCTTGCGGCAGCTCTCGTGTACACTGTTTGGGCGCCCCTCCTCTTGGCTGCTGGTCTAACCGAAGCTACCTCGAAAGTGTTCTTTTGTGGTCTACGCTCAGAGATCGATTTTACCTACGCGTTTCTCATTGAGACTGTTGATACATCCCTGCTCGTGCTCCTGTTCCAGATAATAAGAGACGAGAACAATCCATTAAACTTGGGAAAGCTCAATCCTCTCGTTATCGCGATCTACTTTGCAGGCATAGGTCTATGCAATTACCCGTTGACGATGATCTGTATGAATCCTGCCAGAGACCTTGGACCGAGATTGTTTTCCTACCTGATCGGATACGGCAGTATTGCCCTCCCTGGAGTTAGGGGGTTCGAGATGTTGGTTTACATCACTGCACCGATCGTGGGAGGTTTAATCGGCGGCTTCTTTTACGATCTGGCCATCAAACCCTTTTGGAGAGGCCAGTAGGGTTCATCTACAATCTTCCATTTTTTAATGCTCGTCTTACAGCATTTTTGCATGAAAGTGATGTTTACGGATAGACTCTCGCCGGGGTCCTTGGAAAAAGACAACAATCCCTAATGTGAGGCAGCCTTAGAATCCACTGTAGGGTTCTTTCGATTCCTAAACCGAAGCCGCTATGGACGACGCTGCCATACTTTCTTAGGTCTGCATACCACTCATAGTCACTGGGGTTTAGGCCGAATTCCTTCATATTTTGCATAAGTTGCTCGAAATCATCTATCCTCTGCCCTCCACCCGCAATCTCCCCGTACCCATCTGGAGCCAGTAGATCCGCTGAAAGTGTGACCTTGGGATCGTCTGGCTTTGGCTTGTGATAGAATGCCTTACATTTCTTGGGGTAATACATCACAAAGAACGGAAGCCTGAACTGCTTGCTCAACGCACGTTCCTCATCCGCACCCAGATCCTCGCCCCACTCTATCTTAACTCCTGCCTTCTGAAGGCTCTCAATGGCATCTGAGTATGTGATCCTAGGAAACGCAGGAGTCGGCGCTTTGAAACCTTTGCCTAAATCTTCAAGCCTATCTGAACATTTTTCGGAAACAACTTTACACATTTGTGACAGTAGCTGTTCCTGAACCCCCACTATGTCTTCTAAGGTTGCGTTTGCCACCTCCGCTTCTATCTGCCAAAATTCAGTCAGGTGTCTGCGCGTCCTACTCATCTCAGCGCGGAAACTCGGCTCAATCGAAAAAACTTTTTGAAGAGAGGTTATCGCTGCCTCTTGATAGAGTTGAACGCTCTGAGAGAGAAAGGCCTTCCTCCCAAAATACTCTACTGGAAAAAGGGTTGCCCCTCCCTCGCAGGCTGCCGTAATTAGGATTGGGCAATGGATTTCAGTGAAACCATTTTGCTCAAACCACTCCCTAGCAGCGTTACATAGAGCAGATCTAATAGACAATATAGTTGAAACCTTTGGGCTTCTTATGTGAAGGTGCCGGTAGTCTAGAAGGTGTCTTTTACCTACTCCCGGTTTAATAGGATAATCCTGTGCAGCTAGACTTATGATGTCAAAAGTAGCTGATTGAATTTCAACCCCACCAGGGGCTCTTGGGTCGGCGTGAACCCGGCCTTTTACAATGACAGAAGATTCCCTCGTAACATTTTTCGCCTTCTCAAAGTCTTCACGACTAACAGAATTGCTATGAATTGCAACCTGTATCAAACCTGTTGAGTCGCGAAGGGTCACAAAGATTACGCCGCCGTGAATCCTCTTTGTGTAAACCCAACCAGTTATTGATACAGGTGTTCCATCATTCTTGGGTGTCAAGTCACGGACGTAGCTCATATTAGACATTTCGATCTCCTAATACGCCTCTCCATAGATAAGATCGGACTCAAGAAGTGAGGACTGCCTTAAATGAATTATGTTCTTCCTTATTCTTCTATCTTAGGTTTCCAGAATCACCATAATGTCGTTTACATTTGTACCTGTCGGTCCAGTGATTATCACGTCTCCAAGTTTTCTAAAGAAATTGTATGAGTCATTATTTCTGAGGCTCTCTTCTGCGTCCAATCCTATTTTCTTGGCTCTGCCAATGGTCTGTCCGTCAATTATTGCGCCAGCAGCGTCGGTCACTCCGTCAACTCCATCGGTGCCTATGGAAGCGATGGCCACTCCTCTTAACCCTTTTATTCTCAAAGCAGCGCTGAGCACAGTTTCTTGATTTCTTCCTCCTAAGCCATCTCCCGTCACAGTCACCGTGGTCTCTCCTCCCGCAATCACAATCCCTGGCTTCGTCACTGGTTGACCGCTATCCTGAATCTCCCTCGCTATCCCAGCCAAAATAGTGCCAACGTGTCTGGCTTCGCCTTCAATCGAAGATGATAGGATCAGTGAACCTAAGCCTTCGTCAGACGCTTCTTTTTCGACGGCACTTAAAGCCAAAGCGTTTTTTCCAATGATAAAATTGAACACTTTGTTAAACGCGGGATCCCCTGGCTTTGGGGTTTCACCCACTTTACCCTTTATTCCATTCAGAATGTGATTTCTTATGTTTTTTGGGCAGCTACTCCACACATCGTATTCTTCTAGTATTCTTTTAGCATCCTCATAAGTAGACCCGTCTGGAACTGTTGGCCCAGATGCTATGACCCCTAGCTGGTCTCCAACAACATCTGATATTACGAGTGCAATCAGGGTCGCTGGACTGATCTTTCTAGCCAGTTGACCACCTTTTATAGCCGAAACATGTTTTCTCACAGCATTTATTTCCTCTATTGTGGCTCCGCATTTGATCATCAATCGCGTCAACTCAACTTTGTCTCGTAAGCTTATGCCTTGAGCAGGAAGGGGCATCAGTGCTGATCCTCCCCCACTGATCAGACAGAAAACGAGGTCGTTTTCTCTTAAATCAGAGATGAGGGAAAGCATCCTTTTGGTGCCCAGTTCCCCGGCTAGATTCGGAACAGGGTGCCCAGCTTCATTCAATTCAATTTTTCTTGTCTTGTAACGACCTCTGGTTCCTTCTGGGATGTTGACGAGACCCGCGTTTATACGTTGCCCTAATACTTTCTCTAACGCCTCAGCCATAGCACCGCTGGCTTTTCCTGCACCAACAACAAAGACGCGATTTACTTCTGAGATGCCAAATTTCTGACCGCAAACTGAAATGGACTCACCCGAAACTTTGAAGGCATTCTCGACTAGGAGTTTTGGGTTAACTGCATCTATCCCCTTCTCTAAGAAGCGTAAACATAGCTCCCTTGCCTTCAGATCCTCAGGATGTAGAGCGTTTAGGAGTAGAGCTTTTCTGTTCTTTATTTTCAAAGTTTCTCATACGCCATGAAATCTTTGCTTAAAGTACAAGTTAATATTTTTCCTAAGCCATTTCTCTAATAGTTCAACTTCGCGAAAAGTAAGGTCTACCCATACAACTTTTGGAAAAGATGTGCAAGGGTACTCAAATGTATCTGGCCTTACGGAAAAAATCAAGTAAGGAGTTTAGGGTGCAATTGTCTCTATTCAGTTTGTACTTTTTGGGCTCATGATCGTATTCGATCACCCAACCGATCGACTTTAGGTCTCTTAGGTTGTTGCGCAAGTTGACGCGTTTTAATCCAGTATGCTTCTCAAGTGCATACTTTGTGTAGCTTTTATCCATGTTCTTAGCCAGAACGCGAAGGATTCTAAGTTTTCCCACGCTACCTAGTCCCTCCTCCATTTCCTCCTCCGCTTTCATTTCGCTTCTGGTGAGCATTTCAGACCAAACCAGCTTTGATTCGATCGCTCAACTTATCCAGGTATTCGGATAGCTCCTTGGCTGCGACTCCGCTTATTCCAATTTTCTTCAGAGATTTTATCTCGATCATCCCTCTGTCGTGTAGATCTTGAATGGAGTCCTCCAGATCTGAGACCATCTTTACATTGAACTCTTCGCACACTTCAGCTGTCAATTCTCTAATACTCTTCAGCGAAGAGTATGGGCTTTCACTTATCCTTAAGGAACGTGCTATGCCTAAGAGAACAATTTTCTCCTTCTCTGGAAGGTTCAATATGTCTTCTGTTGTTATGATATGGTAAACCTCTCCGTGGACTCGGCGGATATGCTCTGGAGAGACCTCCCTGGCCCCGTAATTGTCGGCTAGATTTCCTGAATATAAGAGAAGGTCTAAAGCATATCGTACATCTCCACAGACAGGAGCAGACGCGGTGACATCCGATACGTATTCGAGCACTTCTGATGAGACAGAGCCTGGCTGAAACGCCTCCTCAACTCTTTTTTCCAATATGTCAAATATTTGCTTAGATGTGTACGGAGGAAATTCAATGCAGTTTCTTCCAAGGGTGCTCAGTTCAGCTTTTTCTAACTGTTCATGAAACTTGATACTTCTAGCTGTGAATATGAGGCCAATTATTCCGCAAGGTACTCCAGGTGAAAGTTCGCCGATTCTAGTTAAGTCGTATATGATATGTTCCTTTGTATGTCCGAGAAAGTAGTCGATCTCGTCTAGAGATATTAACAGGTACCTCTTCTCATTCTGAAGGTATTTTACCAGTCGCCAAAGCATTTCCTCGGCGCTTAGGCTGGCTGAGTATATCTCTGGAGCAACGCACTCCGTCAGATATCGGTACAATACGACGCGGCTTCCACCCTGAAGTTTGAGATTTACATAGACATGCCTGAGATCGATCCCTTTCTTTCTTGCTCTTTCTTCAAACGACTCTGCAAAACGGATTGTTGTGCATGTCTTTCCAGCACCAACTCCACCTATCAGCTGAATTGGTCTAAGATAGATATCTGGTGTTTTTTCTAAGGCGTCTTCGAAAAAGCTGTTTAGAAGACTTATCTGTTTTTCACGGTGGGGAAGAATTCTGGGTATGTATCGCGGAGAAAGTTTGTTTTTGTCCTTGAAGACGCTTCCAGTCGTTGACAAACTTTTTAACCAGTCTATAGAGACCTATGTCGTGTTTAAAAACTCTATCTACCGTCCATTCAGCCAGGTCATCTTCTATCGTGCGCTCTCTAGCCCAGATCGTCCACCGCATGCTTTACGCATGCGATGCTAATAATAAATATTAAATAGGATCGACCTGTTCTATAATCCAACCGTCACGTCAGGAGGACTAATCACTGTCAAATCAGAAGAAGATTGTTATTATTGGAGCCAATGCAGCTGGCATCAACGCGGCGAATGCAGCACGAAAGACAGATCCAACAGCAGACGTTACTCTCATAACAGAGGAAAAGTTCCCTGCCTACTCTCGATGCGGGATACCCTATGTTTTGTCGCATGAAATTCCCAATTTTGAAGACCTTATCATATTTTCCCCTTCACATTACAGAATGATGAAAATCGACCTTCGTACGGAAACAACTGCAAAGTCCATAGATACTAAAGGAAAGACCGTTCAATTAGAAAAAAAGGAGGAAGAAACTGAGACACTTAGATACGACTCCTTGGTCCTTGCTACAGGGGCTACACCATTTATTGTACCTGTTGAAGGTCGTGAGTTGCCGAACGTGTTTGCGATAAGAACTCTAGATGATGGAAGGAAAATCCAAGAAGCTATGAAAAATGCTCAATCAGCAGTCATCATTGGTGCTGGCTTCATAGGATTGGAAACTGCTCATGCTTTGGTTGAAAATAATATTGAAACAACTGTAGTCGAATTGTTGCCTTCCATTATCCCCACATTGTTTGACTACGATATGGCAGGTTATGCGCAGAAGAAGATAGAGGAAAATGGCGTTAGGATGCTCATGGGAAGAAGGATCACCGAGATTCTTGGGAATAAGAAGGTGAAAGGAGTGAAGGTCGGAGACATGGAAATAAAAGCCGACCTTGTGGTTATGGCAACGGGAGTTAGACCTTCAGTAGACTTGGCGAGGGAAATTGGATGCGAATTGGGTATCACAAGAGCGATAAGAGTAAACCCACGGATGGAAACCAGTGTCCCCGGTGTCTATGCTGCAGGTGACTGCGTTGAATCACAGAGCATGATAACTGGGCTACCGTGCCTTATACAGCTGGGAACTAATGCGGTAAGACAAGGCAAAGTTGCTGGGATCAACGCGGCGGGAGGCTATAGCACCTTTCCAGGTGTGATATGTGCAGCCATGTCAAAAATGTTTGACTTTGAAATAGGTGCGGCAGGTCTTACTGAAAATCAAGCTCAGCAAGTCGGATTCAGGACAGTATCCGGGATCGTAACAGGAACGACGCGAGCTGAATATTTTCCAGGAGCGAAGGAAATAAGGGTGAAGATAATAGCTGAACCATACATGGGTAGAGTCATGGGAGCGCAGATAGTGGGCGGAGAGGGCGTTGCGCATAGAGTTAACATGCTCTCTATCGCCATTCAAAGCGAAATGACTGTGAGACATCTAATGAATGCCGACACGGGCTATGCCCCACCGATGGCTGATACGTGGGAACCCGTGGCCTTAGCTGCTGAGGTTGCTGCGAAGAAGATTCAACGGTGAGCAGGGTTTTTTCCTCGGGGATATTCATAATGTGCAGATAGATTCTCAACTGGGATTTTTTTGTGGATTCTTATATAGCAAGTTATCTTAGTTGATATTTTAGGGCTTTTGACATGAAAGTCAACGGATATGACATTCCTAGGAAACTCTATTACAGCAGAGAACATCAGTGGGCTGTGATAGATGACGACGGAAATGCAAGGATAGGGATAACAGATTACGCGCAAAAGATGTTGAAAGAGATAACTTTTGTCTATCTACCGAGCAAGGGTATATCCGTGAATATTGGTGATGTCTTATGCGTTATCGAATCAATCAAGGCTCGAATTGATACTTATGTTCCGTTGACAGGAGAGATTCTCAAAGTAAACGAAGAATTAAACAAGAAGCCGTTTATCATCAACGAGGACCCATATGGTGATGGATGGATCGTTACTATTCATCCATCGATGTCGGAAACAGAATTACAAAGACTAATCAACGCAAGGCAGTACGCTGAATATGTCAAGGGCTTAATCCGGCGAGACAAGGATTTGATGATTCACAAATGGAAACGACGCTAACTTTCACCAAAGAAAGCGTAAACATTTCTATGCGACCCCAAGAACAGTTTTCGTGCTAAAACAAGAATGAGGTTAAAAAAGGGATTAGAACAATTGCCAAAGAAATATGTCATAGTTGGCGCAAATTCTGCAGGAGTTAGTGCTACCATCGCGGCCAGAAAGATTGATGCAGAGGCAGAGATTACTTTGATATCTGACGAGAAGCATCTTCCCTATTCCCGTTGCGGATTGCCTTATGTACTTAGTGGAGAAATCCCAAATTTCAAGGATCTCATCCTCTTTCCTCCATCTTATTACAAAATGATGGGGGTTGACCTCCGAATGGAAATAACGGCAGAGTCCATTGACCCAAACGAAAAGTCCGTTAGAATTGAAAACGCAACAGGAAAACAAGAAACAATAGGATATGACAGTCTTCTCCTTGCAACAGGTGCCACACAGTTTATTCCACCAATCAAAGGCATTAACAAACGCGGAGTTCTCACCCTCTGTAGAATTGAGGAAGGAGAAGACATCATGAAAGCTATGAGGAAGACCAAAACCGCTTTCGTGGTCGGAGCCGGGTATATTGGGCTAGAGTTGGCTCACGCTTTAAGTAAGAAGAATATAAGAACTACAATTATCGAACGTCAATCTCAAATTCTTCCAATGATGCTTGACAGAGAAATGTCAGATATTGTCCAAAAGAGGATTGAGAAAAGGGGAGTGAAAGTGATTGTGGGCAAAGCTGTAGACGAGATAATAGGAGACGATCGAGCAACTGGCATTGGCGTGGCGGGAGAAGAGTTTGAGGCTGACCTCATCCTCATGGCAACCGGGGTGAGGCCTAATGTCGAATTGGCAAGGAAGGTGGGAATAGAACTTGGATTGACAGGGGCCATTAGGGTAAATCCTAGAATGGAAACTTCCATTCCCAACATATATGCTGCAGGTGACTGTGTGGAATCTTCAAATATGATAACCGGGCAGCCTACCTTAAGTCAATTGGGAACAACAGCCGAGAGACAGGGCAAGGCTGCTGGGATTAACCTTACTGGTGGCTACTCCATCTTTCCCGGCATTCTCGACTCCACAGTCTCGATGCTCTTTGGGTTGGAGGTTGGTTCGACCGGATTTACGGAATCCTATGCGCAACAGGTTGGATTCAAGACGATTTCGGGGACAATAACTTCAAAGACTAGAGCCGAATATTATCCTGGTGGAAAAGGAATAACAGCCAAAATTGTGGCTGAACCTGACATGGGTAGGATTATCGGAGGCCAAATAGTGGGGGGAGAAGAGGTTACGCAGAGGGTAAACATGATTTCCATAGCCATACAGAATCAGATTTGCGTCTCAGAACTATCAAAAGCAGACACCTGTTATGCTCCAAACGTATGCTCCCCATGGGAGCCTGTAGTATTGGCAGCAGACATAGCGGCTAAGAAGATCGCGCACGCAAGATCAAGGTACTAAAGCTTAGCTTATTTTTCATGATCTGTTAGTCATAGCCACTTTGCGGCAAACTATATTTAATGCTCTTTCGGCATTTCTTGAAGTTCTTTCTGCGTGAAGACCGGGCCGTCTTTACAGACGAATTTGCTACCTATGTTGCATCTTCCACATTTTCCTATTCCACACTTCATCCTCATCTCGAGCGAGAGTAGTATCTTATCAGCAGGGAAACCTAACTCTGTGAGAACTGGAATCGAGAATTTTATCATGACCGGTGGACCGCATATCGCTGCTACAGCATCTTTCGAACTGGGCGCAGACTCCTTGAGTATGGTTGGAACATAGCCTACTTTTCCCTTCCAACCAGCTACTTCTTTGTCGATGGTTAAGACCGTATTTAGGTCACTTCTTTTTCCCCACATCTCAAGATCTTGTTTATACAGAAGCTCTCCAGGATCGCGGGCACCATAAATAATTGTAAGCTCCTTAAATCGCTCTCTGTTCCTCTCATGAAGTATGTATTTCGCGAGGGATCTTAGTGTAGTGAAGGCGAACCCTCCGCCAACTATGACAATATTACGGCCTTCCATGGCTTCGATTGGCCACCCGTTTCCATAGGGGCCTCTGATCCCTATCTTGTCGCCCTCCTTACAGTTGTGGAGCGCTGTTGTCACGACGCCGATTTTTTTAATGGTAAACTGGAGGAATCCTTCGTCCATAGGGGACGAGGCTATGCCTATAGGACATTCTCCAGCACCGAAAAATGACACTTCCGCGAACTGTCCAGGTCTGTACTTGAAGTTCTTTGCGATCTCTGGGTCTTCGAACACAAGCTCAAAAGTCTTTATGTCGTTTACCTCGTTCTCGCTTATGATCTTCTTGATGACGGTGATGTTTGGCAGGTAAGGATTAGTCACGTTATAGCACCGGCTACGTGTTCATTATGGCTTTGATTA
>CAZKBR010000005.1:0-41650 GCA_964551465.1 uncultured Candidatus Bathyarchaeia archaeon | reverse complement strand
TCGGCTGATAGACCTGAAACAGAAGATAAGGTTCAGTACCATATACATCTAAAACCAGGGGATGTTTCACGCTATGTGCTGTTGCCCGGAGATCCGCAACGAGTTTCTAAGATAACCAAGGACTGGGATAAAGTGAAAGAGGTGGCGAAGCATAGAGAGTACTTGACCAAAACTGGTTTCTACAAGGGTGTGAGAATTTCTGTCTGTTCAACTGGCATCGGCTCTTCTGCGGCTGCAATAGCTGTCGAGGAGCTGGCGAACATCGGTGCTGACACCTTCATCAGGGTTGGCAGCACAGGCTCCATTCAAGAGGAATGCAAGTGCGGCGACCTAATAATCTCCACAGGCGCCGTTCGACTAGAGGGCACGAGCAAGGAGTATGTAAGGGCGGAGTATCCTGCTGTCGCAAGCTATGATGTTGTCGCAGCCCTTATCGAGGCGGTGGAATCGCTCGGCTACCGATATCACGTAGGCATCACGGCTTCCACAGACTCTTTCTTCTGCGGTCAGGCACGACCGGGCTTCAGAGGGTATAAGCAGAGCTGGATGGACGATCTCATTCCAGACCTGATGGCTGCTAAAGTTTACAATTTTGAGATGGAGGCTGCCTCCATCTTGACGCTGTCAAGCCTCTTTGGCCTTAGAGCGGGTGCTGTCTGTGCTGTTTTTGCAAACAGGGTGACCGATGAGTTCAAGGTTGTCGGCGAGGAGGAAGCCGGTAAGACGGCAACAGAAGCCGTGAAGATATTACGTGAGTGGGATGAGGCGACGGAAAAGAAGGGTAAGAGATACTGGTTTCCAACGCTTATCTATAGGAGTTGACACTCCTACAGCCGAAACTTGCGAACTTGTTGATTTTGGCGAGTTTGTCTGTTGCCACTTCTCCGGAGTTAGAGACGCCACCACGTCATTCTCTTAGCTAGAGGCGGATCAGCACGACAACAAACTGAGGCGATTCTTGAACATTGGCAATTTTATGACAAAAAAACTTTTAAACTCAGATAAACATAACTAAATCTCGCTGAAGTTTTTGAGGATAAAAATGGAGGAAAAAACATGAAAAGAGGAATAGCTACAACAACGCTGGTTTTATTGCTTGCCGTCGTCATAATTGTTGCTGGGATTGCCTACTACTATATCACGCTACCGACACCAGCACCAGGACCAAAGTTCAAGATTGCGGTTGTTTCCGACGTCGGTGGGAGGGGAGACCTCGCTTTCAACGACATGGGATTCAAGGGAGGGGAAGAGGCTGAAAGGGACTTCGGGTACGAAATGGTCGAAATCATAAGCAAGGTAGAGGCCGACTACGTCCCGAATCTAGAAATTGGGGCTAAGGATCCTGATGTTAAGCTCATCGTTGGAGTAGGATACCTTCTGAGCGCTGCCCTCGCACAAGTGGCAAAGAATTATCCAGACAAGTACTTCGCTGGCATCGACACATTCAGCCAGTTCCTAGTGGCACCAGAGGACTATCCATTGCCCAATTTGTTGGACATCGTGTTTGAGGAGCATAAGGGAAGTGCCATGGTCGGAGCATTAGGTGCTTTGCTTGCTGCCTACTACGAGAAACCTTACATCGGAGCAGTCTTTGGAATCGAGATTCCGGTCCTTTGGAAGTTTGAGATCGGATACAAGTGGGGTTGCGATTGGGCCGTCAACTGGACTAAGGCGAATCATCCCGAATTGACTGAGGGAATCGTTTCGACTCCAAGAAATGAGAGAGTTCTATGGACCTACACTGGAACGTTCAGCGATATCACGAAGGGATACGAGGCCGCTAAGCCGATGTACGCGAAAGGTGCCGTGGCCGTTTACAACATAGCAGGCCCGCTCGGCTTGGGAATAGATCAAGCTGTCAAGGAGATCGCTGAGGCGCAAGGACTAACATCCGGGCCGCCATTCTGGATAGGCGTTGACGCAGACCAAGACTGGATAGACCCGGGTTTCGTCATAGCCAGCTGTATGAAGAGAGTTGACAAAGGTGTGTACTACGCCACGAAGCTGGTCGTAGAAGATACATTCGAAAGTATTGTAAGCCAGACGAACGGACAAATTACGCTAGGGATAGGAACTACAGTAGGGGGCGTCCTGATGGAGGGGATATCCGTCAGCACGCTCGATAACTTGGATGAATTCATCGCGATGGGTGAGATGGCAGAGAACCTGACAGGAAAGAAGGTCCTTCCAGGATCACCCGTCTGGATAAAGGCCACGGTCAAAGCGATGAGAGAAGCCCAGCCGTCCTGGATCTGGGATGCGGTGGATGAGCTTGCAGATCAGATAGCAACAGGTGCGGTTGTAGTTCCGTTGGCTCTTACGCAAGATGTGGTAAACTACTGGCGGGAAATTCTGGGATAACCTCGATTTTCTTCTCTTCCATTTTTTTGTGATTTTCAAGGATGGATAAGTATTTCTTTGAACGTATATTACTATTGAAATCGAGGCATATCAAAAAAAGATGCTTTTGCCTTTAAAGGAACAACAGGGTTCCCTTTTGTAGAATCCACTGTCTCAAAAGATATCTCTCATCACCACTTTGGCCTTACTCCGCCCATCATCATTCCTATCTCTTTCCAGCTGAACTCTTCGGCCTTTCCTACGCCTAAAAATTCCCCCTCATAAATCACCGCGATTCTGTCGCTCAACTGCATAATCTCCTCAAGATCGGCAGATATCAACAAGACGCCCTTGCCTTCATTCCTCATCTTTATGAGGAGTTCCCGAATGTAGAGTGTGGATGCGATGTCCAGCCCGCGCGTCGGGTGAGCCGCTACCACCAGGGTTGGATTCTTGCTTAATTCTCTACCAACAACAAGCCTCTGCTGGTTTCCCCCGCTGAGGCCTTTAACCGGGGTCCTTAAGCTTGGGGTTAAAACGTTAAAAGTTTTCACGATCTTTTGCGTGAAATCAGTTATCTTCTTCCAGTTCAAACGGTCCAACCGAAGGAGGAACTGCGGTTCCCACTGCCTCCCGAGGATGCTGTTCTCGGCAACGTCAAGATCTAAAGCCAACCCAAACTTGCTCTTGTCTTCTGGGATGTGGGAGAGATTCATCTCGAACAGCTTCCTAGCGCTGAACCCGACGATGTCTACGCCTTCAAGCTCGATTTTGCCGCTTTTCTGAGGCCTGAGTCCGGTTAAGACTTGGGCGAGTTCGCTCTGTCCATTCCCTTCGACGCCAGCTATCCCAAAAACCTCGCCAGCATTCACCTCAAACGACAAGTCTTTGATGGCAAGGGTTCCGAGGTCGCCCATGACTTGCAGGTTTCTGACTACCAACACAGGTTTTCCAGCAGCTTTTCTCTTCCTAGTCAAGTGAGGGACCTCTTTTCCTATCATCATCACCGCCAATTTCTCAGAGGTCGCCTTGCTTGTCGGTATTTTTCCTGTGACCAATCCGTTTCTAAGGACAACTATCCTATCAGATATCTCAAGTACTTCCCTGAGCTTGTGCGTGATGAAAACTATGGACCTATCTGACTCCTTCAGTTTCCGCAAGATACGGAAAAGTTCGTCCACTTCGACTGGGGCTAGGAAAGAGGTGGGCTCATCAAGTATTAGAACATCCGTGCCCCGATACAGTACTTTCAAGACCTCAACCCTTTGCTGAATACCTAAAGGCAATAATTCGACAGGAGTATCCAGTGGAATACTCAACCCAGTTTCTTCGGCCAAAGCAGTCAGCTTCTCCCTTGCGGCTTTCTGCTCAAGGAAAGATAGAAGTTGGATCGGAGAAACACTCGCTGCCTCTTGACCGAGGAGGATGTTTTGAACTGAAGTATATGGAGGAACAAGGGCAAAGTGTTGGTGGACCATCCCTATTCCAACTCTCAAGGCATCTGAGGGGTTATCAAACTGCACGTTTTTGCCTCTCACGCGAATCTCTCCACTGGTTAGCGGGAGGAGTCCTGAAAGAATTTTCATCAAGGTTGTTTTTCCGGCACCGTTCTCTCCAAGTAGCCCGACGATTTCCTCCTTCCCTACCTCGAAATCTACACCGCGCAGCGCAATCGTGCCGTCAGGATAGACTTTCTGTATGGATTTCATTTCGATATAGGGTTCAGAACTCATGTTTTTCCCTCAAGATTCTTGCTTCAATTCAAGGCTTTATGCGTGCCAGTAGATGATACACTATACACTAATAAGCAGATTAAAATATCGCTTTCAAGACCGCGAAACTTCTGATACTAACAAAATGAATCACCATTGTAGCGATAAATTCTTAAAGTCAAAAAACAATGTAATGGCAAAGAACACAATTACAACAAGGCGAAGTCTGAGATGGGGTCGTTTACGAAACGTATAGAGGTCCCCAAAGTTCCCTTAGACCCTTTTATACAATCTGGCCTTGCCGTGCTCCTAGGACTATTGCTTGGGGCACTGTTGATGGTAATGTTTGGCTACGATCCAATAAAGGCATATTATTGGTTATTTAGAGGAGCCTTCGGCAGCGTATCGGACATAATGGAAACACTAGCCTTCGCAACACCTCTAATGCTTACAGCAGTTACATTTGCAATCAGTGCCAAGGCCGGGCTCTTCAATATTGGCGCAGAGGGGCAAATATACTTGGGAGCCCTAGGCGCCGCCGCCGCGGGTGGCGCGATTACTCTTCCGGCTGGACTTCATGCAGCCGTCGCCACAATTTTTGCGATGCTTTTTGGTGCCCTTTGGGCTCTTCCAGCAGCCCTCCTCAAAATATGGAGAGGAGTCCACGAGGTTATATCTGCTATCATGTTCAATTGGATAGCTTCCCACCTCGTCACATATCTCGTTATCTATTACTTAGCGGATCCTCAAAATGCGTATAGGACTGTACGTGCCTTGCCAGGTGCTTGCTATCCCATCTTGATGGGAGGGTCGTCCCTGACAGCGGTAATGTTCGTTGCTATAGCATTTTGCATCGGGATTTACATATACTTGTGGGGGACGAAAGCGGGTTATGAACTCAGATTAGTCGGAGCGAACCCGGATGCTGCCAAGTATGCGGGGATAAGCTCTCGACGTATAATGCTCCTCAGCTTCGTCATCGGAGGGCTCGCCGCTGGACTCGCGGGAGCTAGTCAAATCTTGGGTAGACCTCCTGAATGGTCCCTTTATGCAACTTTGGGTAACGTTGTGACACTGGGATTTGACGGAATTGGAGTAGCCCTAATAGGAAGGAATCATCCCATAGGCGGGATATTTGCGGCCATATTTTATGGAGGGTTGCAGCACGGTAGCAGATTCATGGAGTATCATGCTGGAGTGTATTCCGAGATGGTGCGAGCCGTCAGTGGTCTGATCGTTGTAGCTCTTGCCATCCCAGAGATCGTAGCTATTATAAGGAGGAGGTTTAAGATATGAATACTCTGTCTGTCCTCAAGGGAAAGAGGGCACTCTGGCTTCTCGCTGCTGTGGTCTTGACCGCAATCGTCACTTACATTATAGAAGAGTTTGGTCTAAGCGCCATCTCCCTCTTTGAAGGTGGATTGCTCTCGATGACTCCATATGCTTTGACAGCAGTTGGAGAATGCATAAATGAAAAATCCGGAGTCGTTAACATAGGACTGGAGGGAATATTGGCCATAACCGCCGTTACCGGAGTCTACGGGGCAGAACTATTCGACAATGGGTTTCTTGGGCTTCTGGTCGGGGCTCTGACAGGCGGCTTCATGGGATTTGTCTTCGGCCTAGTAAGCGTTTATGGAAAAGCAGATCAGACCGTTGCAGGAACGGGTATCAACATTTTTGCCATCGGCTTCGTTCAGTATCTCTTAATGTCCATCTGGGGGTTTCCTGGGATTCACATCCTCGAAAGAAGGCTCATGGTGCGGCCGATATACACACCCATCGGGCAGATTAGCATTGTGACCATTTTTGCTATAATTGTCGCGGGCCTTGCCCATGTTCTTCTATATAAAACGGTACTTGGATTCAGGATAAGAGCCGCAGGAGAGAGCCCACAGGCTGTCGATGTGGCTGGCGTAAGAGTCGATCGAATCAGGACTCTATCTAGTACCCTTGGAGGAGCATTGTGCGGCTTGGGTGGGGCGTTTATGTCCCTATGTTGGATGGGGGGGGTTGTGAAAGAAATATCCGCTGGCAAGGGTTTCATTGCCTTGGCCTGTGTAGTATTCGCAGGATTAGAACCGTTGTTAGCACTCGCCGCCGCCCTAATCTTCGGCTTTACTGGGGTCTTTGCCTTCTCTGTTGCAGTTACACCAGGAGTCAAGGAAATAATCCCATTCTATTTCGTAAACATGGTTCCCTACATCTCTACCCTCATAGTAGTAACAATCGCGATAGGCAGAAGAAGATTTCCTAAGGCTAGCGGAGTACCTTATCGAAGAGAATAGTCCATGCTTCCAGTTTAGATGAGCTGAAGTTTTCTACAGTGCGCGTGGAAAGTAAAGTTTATACGCTAACATTATATCTTAGTTTTGAAAACTGAAATAGATGTTTATGGAGGGAATCTAATGGCAGAAGTAACACCCGCACAGATAGGCGGGCAACCAGTATTAATTTTGAAAGAGGGAACCAGTCGATCCGTAGGAAGAAATGCTCAAAGATCAAATATCATGGCCGCCATGGTCATCGCCGAAACAGTGAAGTCTGCACTAGGGCCTAAGGGCATGGATAAAATGCTTGTCGACAGCTTTGGCGACGCCACCATAACCAGCGATGGAGCCACCATTCTCGATGAGATGGACATCGAGCACCCAGCGGCGAAGATGATGGTTGAGGTTGCAAAGGCTACAGACAAAGAGGTTGGAGACGGAACAACATCAGCAGTCGTTCTGGCTGGAAGACTGCTGGAGAAAGCTGAGGCATTACTGAACAAAGAGGTCCACCCAACCATAATCACCGAAGGCTACAGAAAAGCTACAACCAAGGTCTTGGAACTCTGCAACGAGATTGCCATACCTACCAAATCAGAAGACAGAGACATGCTAAAGAAAATAGCCATGACCTCAATGGCCAGCAAACTGGTCAGTGAGAACAGGGATCAACTCGCCGACATAACTGTGGACGCGATTCTGAGAGTCGCCGAGAAGATCAATGGTGGATACAAAGTTGATCTCGATGACGTGGATGTCGAGAAGAAGGAGGGCGAATCTCTGAGCGAAACAAGGCTCATTGAAGGCATAGCCATTGATAAAGAAGTTGTGCATCCCGGAATGCCGAAGTCTCTCAAAAACGCCAAGATCGCATTGATAGACTCTGCCCTTGAGATAGAGAAAACGGAGTTCACTTCAAAAATACACATCGAGAAACCTGAAGAAATGAAGGCCTTTCTAGACGAAGAAGAACGAACAATGAGTGACATGGTTGAGAAGATAGCGGCAGCCGGAGCCAATGTAGCCCTTTGTCAGAAAGGAATAGACGATGTAGTCCAGCACCTTCTGGCAAAGAAGGGCATACTTGCTGCCAGAAGGGTCAAGAAATCTAGCATGGAGAAACTAGCTAAGGCAACAGGCGGGAAACTCATAACAGAAATCGAAGAGATAAGACCAAAAGACTTGGGTGAAGCTAAACTCGTCGAGGAGAGGAAGCTCGGCGAGGACAAATGGATCTTCGTCGAGGGATGCAAAGACCCGAAGGCCATAACAATCTTGGTCAGAGGAGGAACCGAGAAGACTATCGATGAGGCTGAAAGGTCGATCCACGACGCTCTGATGGTTGTCCGTGACGTCGTCATAAAGCCAAAGGTTGTGGCCGGAGGAGGCGCACCTGAAGCGGAGGTCGCCGTCAGACTCAGAAAGTGGGCTGGAAAGCTTTCTGGCAGGGAGCAACTCGCCGCTATGGAGTTCGCAGAGGCCTTGAAGGCTATACCCGAAACGCTGGCCGAGAACTCTGGGTTAGACCCGATAGACATACTGGCTGAGTTGATGGAGCGCCATGAAAAGGGAGAGAAATGGGCTGGCGTCGATGTGCTTGGAGGCAAAGTGGGTGACATGGCAAAGCTGGCAGTTTATGAGCCGCTGGCGGTTAAGGAGCAGATAATTAAATCAGCTGCTGAAGCTGCATCCATGATACTTAGGATCGATGATGTCATCGCAGCGTCCAAGCCGAAGGAAGCGGGTCCTCCAAAAGAAGGAGGGTACGAGGGCGAGGAAGAATAGTTCCAAACTGTCCTACACCCCTTCATTTTTTGCACTTTAGGCCATAGTCCAATCCTAGGTCAGCTCGTCTAGCTAGAGTAGTGCTAAAAAGGTTTCAAAGCGAAGACCGACCTTGCACGCGATTGGGAAAAAGGCTAAACAGCCAACTCCTCTGCCAATCGTAGCATCTTCAAATCTAAAGGCTTTTCTGACATGCAGGATGCGCTGAGATCGACTGTTGTCACTTTACCATCGGATAAGCAAACTATCCTGTTCTTCTCTCCATTGAGAATTAATTCTACCGCCTTTGATCCGAATAGGTTAGCCAAGATTCTGCTACGGGCAGTCGGGGTTCCACCTCGCTGTACATATCCGAGTACGGTTAGTCGGGTTTCGTATCCAGTATTCTTCTCGATACTTTCTGCAATCTTTCTGGAGTTTCCAAAACCTTCAGCGGCCACAATTATGTTAGATGTCTTCCCCTTCTCTCTGCTGTCGATGATCTTCTTGTAGATGTTGTTCATATCAGTCTTGACCTCTGGGACAAGGATCCCTTCTGCCCCAGCAGCCAACCCAACATCGAGGGCTATGAAACCTCTGTCTCTGCCCATCGTTTCGACCACAAAAACCCTACTTAGGGAGGTGGCTGTATCACGAATTTTGTCAATCGCCGAGAGAGCTGTGTTGACGGCCGTGTCGAAGCCTATTGTTTCGTCTGTTCCATAAACATCGTTGTCTATGCTTGCTGGTATTCCTATGATATTGACGCCAGATATGTCGCTCAACTCGAGAGCCCCTTTAAACGAGCCCTTGCCGCCAATTACGACAAGGGTTTCTATCTCTTCCTTCTTCAGAACCTTCCAAGCCTTCTGAAGCCCTTTCTTAGTCTTGAACTCTGAACATCTCTCTGTCCTTAGAATCGTTCCTCCAAGATGTACGATGCCACTAACCGAGCGTAGGCCCAGATGTCTCGTTTCATCTTCCAACAGACCTGCATAGCCCCTCTCAATACCTATTGTTTTAAATCCATTTGGTATCCCTTCACGTACGACAGCCCGAACAGCTGCGTTCATACCAGGGGCATCTCCACCACTCGTCACTATACCCACGCTTCTCATCCACGTCACGTCCATCTGACTAGTCAACATGATTAATAGATACTGAAAAATGCTCTGCGTTGATAACTTTACCTTCGAAGGACAAATAACTATAGATACATGCTCTCTTGGAAGTCTTAGGTCCCGAAAAAAGCTCAAATTAAGCCCTTTGGTTATCCGCGACCTAGGTGTAATTTTCTATGGAAATATGCCCTCTCGAGAGGTCTATTTCTATGGATGTTTGAAGTTGTAGTCTTGCGCGTCGGCGCTTCCCATTCTTCAGATTTGAAATCAACAGAATGAGGTGATCTTGAAACAGCCTTCATCAACTATTTAAGTTTACAGTCGTTCTAGCTTGATCGCGCATACCTTATACTCAGGTATCTTTGCAACCGGGTCAAGAGCCGCGATGGTTAGTGCATTCGCCGCCGCCTCCGCAAAGTGGAATGGTATGAAGACAACTCCTTTGGGGACTATGTCTGAAACCCTCGCTTTGATTGTTATCTCACCGCGTCTACTTTTCACCTTGACCTTGTCTCCCTCTGAGATTCCGAGCTCTTCAGCATTCGTCGGATTAACCTCAACATAGCCTTCTGATAGAAGTTCGTTGAGCGTTGGTGATCTCCGAGTCATGGTTCCTGTGTGGAAATGAAATAGAACCCTACCAGTTGTCAAGATCATGGGATACTCTTCATCAGTTTCCTCGGCTGGAGGCTTATACTCTATAGGAGTGAATTTTCCAAGTCCCCGACTGAACTTATCCTTATGAAGATACTTAGTACCTGGATGCTCCCTGTTGGGACAAGGCCACTGGAGGCCTTCGTATCCTAAACGGTCGTACACGATTCCACCGTAAATGGGTGTTAAGCTTGCGATCTCATCCGCTATCTCCTTCGGTGAGTCATAGCGCATCTCGTAGCCAAGTTTACTTGCAACCTGACATATAATCTTCCAGTCCGGTCGACACTCGCCGATGGGCTCTATCGCTTTTCGTATCCTCTGCACCCTTCTCTCCGTGTTTGTATAGGTGCCATCCTTCTCCGCAAAGCTTGCGGCAGGCAAGATAACGTCCACCAACTCCGAAGTCTCATTGATGAACATGTCTTGTGCTACAAAGAACTCCAGCTTCTTGAGGCTTTCGCGGGCGTGATTTATATCCGGATCAGAGACCAATGGGTTTTCTCCCATCATGTAAAGGGCCTCGATCTCCTTGCCACAAGCATTTATCATCTCAACCACGGTGAGGCCCACTCTGTCTGAAAGCTTCACCTTCCAAGCCGACTCGAACTTCGCCCTAGCGGACTCGTCTTCAACCTTCTGATATCCCGGTAGGTAGCTGGGCAAGCATCCCATGTCGCAGGCGCCCTGCACATTGTTGTGGCCTCTTAGCGGGTTCACGCCCGTACTCTCCTTACCTACATTACCGGTCAACATGGCCAAGTTGGCTGTGGAGATTACGTTGTCAACGCCCGTGGTGTGTTGCGTGATACCCATGGAGTATATTATAGTCGACCTCTCTCCGCGAGCATAGAGTAAAGCTGCCTTCTTGATCTCAGAGGTGGGCACACCCGTTAGTTGTTCGACGTACTCCGGGGTATACCTCTCAACGACCTTCTCTAATGCCTCAAAGTTCTCTGTCCGACTCTCTATGAATTCTCTGTCCTCGACTCCCTCACGCAAGATCACATTCATCATTCCGTTCAAGAGAGCTACATCGGTACCTGGATTCTGCCGCAGATGCATCACTGCAAAGCCAGCTAGGTCTATCGACCTCGGATCTGCCAAGATAAGTTTACTACCATTTCTGACGGCTCTTAGTATCCTTCTTGCTATCAAAGGGTGCTGCTCTGTAGTGTTTGAGCCGATGACAAAAATCACGTCAGCGCCATCAATCTCCGCTATCGAGTTAGTCATAGCTCCACTGCCAAACGTCGCCACAAGCCCTGCCAAGGTGCTGGCGTGGCATAGCCGAGCGCAGTGGTCAATGTTATTCGTTCCGATCACGGCTCTTGCAAGCTTCTGCATCAAATAGTTCTCCTCGTTCGTACACTTAGCGGAGGAGAGAAAGCCTATAGAGTCGCCACCATTTTTCTTTCCGATCTCATTCAGCCTCTTGGCTACATAGGTCAGAGCCTCGTCCCATCCTACCTCAACGAACTTACCTTCTCTCTTGATCAGAGGCTTCTTCAGCCTCTCAGAGTGGTGAATAAACTCATGCATGTTCCAACCCTTGATACAGAGCTTACCCTGATTCACCCCATGAATTCTTTCCGGAACAACGCCAACAACCATCCCATCTCTAACCTTGAGGTACAGTTGGCAGCCAACACCACAGTATACGCAGGTTGTAAGAATCCGTTTCACTTTTCTCACCGTGATTCAATTTTTTTCTCGAAGGATTCGTCACGCACTTTATGATAGGTATAGCCCACTTCTTCAAGGCTATTGCCCATCGCTAGACCAAGAAGTTGAGAATAAAAGAGAACAGGCAACCTAAACCCTAAATTGTGCTCTTTTGCAGACAAAAGTTGACCTAGGTCAAACTGTTGGAAGCAGAAGGGACACCCCGTCGTGATGCATTGAGCTCCTGCCTCATTCATGCTTGTCAGCTTATCTCTAAGCAACATGTTCAGAGATTTTCTTTGACCTACAACGGCATAGGAGACCCCACAACACTGCGTCTTCAAATCATAGTCCACTGTCTCTGCGCCTAAAGCGGCAACCAGACTTTCTAAGACAATCGGGTCTTCCGGATCGTCGAACTCCATGATCTCTGAAGGATTTGTTAAGTGACAACCGATGTGGGTAGCAACTTTAAGATCATTCAAAGGGACATTTACTTTCTCTTTGATCTTTTCGACCCCAAGATCTTCGATTAAGACTTGTAGAAAGTGTTTGACCTCAATCTTACCCAGGAACTCATATCCAACCTCTGACAAGATCTTGTTTATCCTGCCCTTTAGCTCCGGGTCAGATTTTAGTGTCTTATTCGTCGTACGGAGGGTTTGAGAACAGCCATTGCAAATCGTAATTATGTTGAGGCCCTTTTCCTCGGCAAAAGCAATGTTTCTCGCGGCCACTGTCAGCCAAGTCAATCTATCGGCCGCTCCAAAGACAACGGGGTCTGGACAACAAGTAAACGCGTCAATGTCCACCAACTCGATTCCCAAATTGCCTAAGACTTTTCTTGAAATCCCCTCGATATGAGGAAGTTTAATGGGTATCATGCAGCCTCTAAAGAATGCGTACTTCACTTCCAATTCCCCTTGGTCTTCGATTCTTTCAGACTTCCACTCAAACCCGTTTTCTCAGCGATCTTCTCTAAGTCCTCGGATTTCTCTGGTTTTAGAGATGAAATTCCAAGCTTCTCTCTAAGTGTCTGAGTATAGGCGGTTATGGGAAATCCAAAACCCGTGGATATGGTCTGTCTCACTTGATCCATAATGCTTGTCGGAGCTAAACCCTTACGAAAGGCCTCCTCCTTCAGTGCCTCTAAAACCTCGATAGTATTCACGTCATACGGGCATCGTTCATAGCAGTAATCACATGTGGGACAGTTCCAAAGGTTCTTGTTTTCGATGGCTCCTCGGGTGAAGACATCGAAGAGGAAGATATTCTTTAAGTCGTAAACGCCGGAATAAAGTGATGCTATGCAGTTTTGGTGGCAGACGCTACATTTTAGGCACTTCTTAAGCGATGGGTGCCTTTTTATAACAGTTTTATACTCAACAGGAAGCAGCATGCTCGATCTCTCCATTGCCCTCTAATCTGGTCATTAAGATCAAACGAAATCTTTTTATGTCTATGTCTTTGACATTTAACGACTTAAATATTTTAAGAACAATAGGAAGAGGATGCTATGAAATCCAAAGAAACTGTAACTACAATCTCAACATCGGTCTTCGGTATCGCCTCTACATATGCCTTAAGCATATACGCGAAGCAAGGGCCGGTTATTGGTGCGTCGCTTGTTTGCTTGATAGGTGGCCTCTTTTTCGGAGAATATGCTGGCGTAAACAATAGTGGTGCCTTCGCCGGCATGAGTTCCAGCACAGTCATGCCTTCAATATGGTACACTCTTCTATCAGGTTCAATAGTTGGAGTTTTATGGATCGTCTTCATTAAGAGCTTCCTAGGATACGGTGGAAAGCAAGGAACCATCGGCTTTATTTCGGTCAACATTTCTTCGCTAATTCTGTACTTCATCAACCCAATTAGCTTTCTTAACCTAAATGCTTACTCAGTCATAAACGCGACTTACGTTTTTTCGGTAGTAATATTCTCTACTATCGGGGCTGTCAGTACGATAATTTTGAGGGAGAAAGTAGTTCAGAAAACCTTCAAACAGAACAACCCCATCATCGGAGCCGCAATCATCGGCCTACTGGCTGGCTTTTTGATACCTGCCCTTCCCATACCCTACAGCTCAACGCTACCTGCGGTCGTCGCGGCAGGATCCTATGCAGGGATGTCTTCACGGAAGATTCTTGAAAAAGATATGGACTTCGTTATAGTTGGAATAATCACTGGAATAATGTTCATCATACTCTTACCATTATCTATAGGATGCGGCGGGAAACTTGGTACAAGTGCTTTTCTTTCTGTTATTGTTTGGAAGCTATTCAAACGACGATAAGAACTTCAATTCTTCACTTTGACCAAAGACAACGGGCCGATCAGGTCATACGAAGCGGGTTGTCGCACGCTAATGAAGAACAGACAAAATCCTTTCAATCCAAGAGTATTGAAAGCAGGGCATTTGCAGGTTATCTCTAAGTCAAGATTCTACTGGGATAAGTATAAACGTTCATTCGTCGCCCTCTGACAAAACAAATGAGCGTCACACCCGTCTTCTCCGCCGCGATGATACCTGAGTGAATCGGACTTGTTTTGGAAGCCAAAATTGGGATCCCCATCCTCGCCGCTTTGAGTACCATGTCAGCTGGCTGTCTGCCTGAACTAACGAGAACGCATTCGGAAAAATCGACCTTAGATTGAATGGCCATGCCTATGACCTTGTCAATTGCGCTATGGCGACCGATGTCTTCAGCAAAGGCAACTATTTTCTCTCTATGAAACAAGGCAGCTGCATGTGTTCCGCCGGTCAACCTAAAAAGTTTGGATCGCTTCCCTAGCTCCCCAATCATCTTAATGATGCTACTTGGTCTGACTTTGTAGCCAGATTCTATGGGGTGACCGCCTATTTCGCTGATGACTTTCATAAATTTGTTGATAGACAATCCGCAGGCCGTGGTGAGTATCCTAGTTACTCCAACCACTCGAACTCTTTCTTCTTCTAGAGGCTCACTCGTTATTACCTTAACATCATTTTGGTTCACGATCACTTCCCTTATCTCATCTGATGACTGTAATACGCCTTCATCGAAGAGCCAGCCTAGGGCCAATTCCCTCTGCAGGATAGGCGTGGCGAGTAAAGTGATCATATACCTATCATTGACGTAAATGTTGATTGGAGCTTCTTTAGCGACAACTTCATCAACCGTTCTTCTAACGCGGGGACCAGTACCGATTCTTTCAGCGGGGACATTTACTGACATTTTGATTCCACATCTTTGTTAATATGTGCACGCACTATCTTAGATCCACAGAAAGCTGATAAACTCTGCAAGAAAACTTGATTAAACCGTGCGTTCCCAAAACATAAATTGTCGATCTTTGCTATAAGTGTATCCAATCGTGCAATTATTCAATGAGTTGAAGGGGGAGCTAGTGTGGAAGAGGGAGAGGTCAAAAAAATTGTCAAGAAAAGATATGGTGAGATAGCAAGAGCGGGTTTGTCCTGTTGTTCACCCTGTGATTGCAGTCCTTCCGTCATGGAACAGGGAAAGAGAATAGGCTATTCTGAGGAAGACTTACGAAATGTTCCTGAAGCTTCTAACATGGGCTTGGGATGCGGAAATCCGGTTGCGTTGGCCGCCTTGAAGGAAGGCGACACCGTTCTTGACCTAGGTTCAGGTGGTGGAGTCGACGTTTTTCTTGCAGCCAAGAGAGTTGGAGACAAAGGTAGAGTGATCGGTGTTGACATGACAGAAGAAATGATTGAGAGAGCGGAATCTTCTGCAAAGAAATATGGATACGCAAACGTAGAGTTCAGGATGGGTGAGATAGAGGATCTCCCCGTTGGGGACAATTCGGTCGATGTCGTCATCAGTAACTGTGTGATCAACCTATCTATCGACAAGGAAAGAGTGTTCCGCGAAGCCTATAGAGTATTGAAGCTGGGTGGAAGAATCATGATTTCTGATCTTGTCTTAGAAGGGAAATTGCCTGAAGAAATAAAGAAAAACCTTGAAGCATGGGCAAGATGCGTTGCAGGAGCTTTAGAAAAAAAGGATTACTTGGACACTATAAAGAAGGCGGGATTCAGAAAAATCAAGGTTATATCTAAGTCGAGTTACGACTTCATTTCTGAAGAGTTGAAAGGTAGAATAACAAGCGTGAACATTCAAGCATTCAAAGCAAACAAGTAGCCATTTCCTCATTTTTCTTGCTGCGTTAAATTTGTCAAACTGCTCGCGCGTGGTAACACAAATGTGGTGCTGACAACATGTCAAAAACTATGAGCCCTAGGGCGACGCGCAGTTTTTGTGACTTTATAGACATGCAACATTCTTTGTAAGACAGTCAAATTTGTTAAGAATGCCAGTAGAATCATTCCATAAGCCAAAGCATTTCTATCGATGAAGGTGAAATAGCTTGCAGCGCATATTATCAGAATTCTCTCAGCCCTCTCAGCTAGACCTATAGAGGCCATCTTGATCTTTCTCGCTTCAGCCCTAGCCCTCGCATAGCTCACTAATAAGGATCCAACCAGAGCCAACAGTCCCCACCATAGGTCACATAACCCGCCAACGATTATGCCACAAATGACAAAGGAGTCTGAATATCGATCCAGAAGAGAGTCAAAAAAACCGCCAAAGACCGTCTCCTCATTGTAAAACGTTGCTAAATATCCATCAAGGGCGTCGCAAAATCCAGACAACAAGAAAACGCTGGCGGCGACCGTGATAAGTAGGTCATCTGATCGAGAAGAAATGTAAAGGAAGGAGGATAGGATGCTGAGAAGGAAACCAATGACAGTGACTGAGTTTGGGGTCAAGCCAAGGTCATGAGCTACAATTGCTATGCCACCTATCGAGGACTGGATCTTCTTCTTAATCCTCGAAAGCAACATCGGCTCCTCCAACTCTCATATTCACAAATCAGCTGTTGAGTTTTCAGTGAATATCAGGGAGTTCTTTTCAATATTAATGTGTGAGGTTTAAGATCTATCTCCTCATAGACTCGGAATATGCTTTTGGCAACTCTCGACAAATCCTTTTCAGCAAAATAAAGGAGATGAGATCTGCACCCGAACCTACAGTCTGATGACCCAAACCTAGTCATGATGACCTCGACCCCACTCAATAACCCAATGCTTTGAGAAACCTTGCACTCCCTATTAATATCAGCTTCACTGAAGACCACGGCCTCTATCTCCGCACTCTTCGTACTCAACAGGTAATCGATATGCCAGCGCATAGATTCCTTCTGTTCCAAATGGCGTTTCACCCTTCCGTTCAAGTTAAACGCACCACGGCCATAGGCTGATCCAGTGTAGGAATAATAGCCCTCAGGGAAAACCCTAGAACCCAGCCGGCCAACCATGATCTCCTCCGACCTCCTCATCCTTATGATCAAAGTGTATACTCCCCGCGAAGCCGGAACATCGCATATTCTCAAGTCAAGGGAAACCTCCTGTCAAACGCTATATGATAGAGAAAAACCTTCGACTTATGACTTGCGTGCACGCAAAAAAGTGAGTTTATACCCAAAAGAAACCGGAAAATCATTTAAAAAAGCAGAGCTAAATAATACCATCACGCAAACACAACGCTGGAGGCTGTAATGAGCATGGGGAAAATAAGCAAAGGGGCAAGATGCAGCGTCTCAGGCTGTGACAAAAAAGCCGTCCGGTCGATCTCCGCGGAGAAGACCAATGCAGCCGGCTTGAATGTTGGTAACATCAGGAGGGCTTATCTGTGCGAGGGCCACTACAAGGAGTTAAAGAAGAGGCTGAGGAAGGAGAGAAGGATCGAGAAATGGAGATGGAGCATTTAAAAGCAAGAGGTTCCTTTCAGACAAATCGGGCTT
Source organism: uncultured Candidatus Bathyarchaeia archaeon (assembly GCA_964551465.1). Taxonomy (GTDB): domain Archaea; phylum Thermoproteota; class Bathyarchaeia; order RBG-16-48-13; family JAGMEO01; genus CAZKBR01. The sequence goes on along the minus strand of CAZKBR010000005.1, from coordinate 24,313 downwards.
GGAATAATGTTCACCAAGCTTGTGGGGGAAGCAGATGAGGCTCCTGTTGATCCATGCAGATCACTTTGAGTACCATGTGAACCAGAAGGCTATAGAAAACCCCGAAGAGTTGACTCCTTCTAATAAGAAAGGTTCTGTAGACGAAGCCCTGGTAGTATTCAGCACGGTTGAGAAAACGGACGAGGAAAACCCTGAACAAGTTGTTGTCAACGCCTCAAACTCGATCGAAGAAGTGGCCAGATCAGTCAATGCGAGAAGAATTGTGATCTATCCATATGCCCATCTTTCATCTGATCTCGGTTCAAGAGACTTAGCTATACCGATCTTAAAGAACCTCGAAGAGAACCTAAAAGACAAGGGTTACACTGCTCTAAGAACCCCATTTGGCTGGTACAAGTCCTTCGAAATAAAGTGCAAGGGCCACCCTCTCGCAGAACTCTCGAGGTCCATCGGTCCGGAAATCAGTACTAAAAAGGAAGTAAAGGTTACTCCAACTGAGGAGGAAACCAAGGAATACCTTATAGTCGAGGTGAATGGCAAAGAGCATCCTCTTGATCTCAAAAAAGTAGAGTCGAACACCCTTTTAGAAGGGTACCAGCTGCTAAAACGGTTCATTCTGAGTGAGGAGATCGGAAAGATTCCTCACAAGTTGCCGCCACATATCAAACTGATGAGAAAGCTTGAACTTGTAGATTATGAGCCGGCATCAGACGTAGGCCATTTCAGGTTTTATCCGAAGGGCACTCTTGTCAAAGAGCTTCTAGAGGAACTAGGCAGCAAAATCGCTGTTGAACAGCTTCATGCGATGAAGATAGAGACCCCAGTAATATATAGACTCGACCAACCGGACATAGCTGGCCAAGCAGCAAGATTCCTTGAGCGGAATTACCGTTTCAAAATCGACGACAAGGATCTATTACTGAGGTTCGCTGGGGATTTCGGCCTGTTTAGAATGATGAAAGATGTAACCATGAGTTATAGACAGTTGCCCGTTCGAATATACGAGTTATCGAAGTCGTTCAGGCTTGAACAGAGAGGCGAGTGCATAGGATTAAAGAGGATGCGCGCGTTCACCATGCCAGATGTACACTGCTTCTGTAAGAACCTTGAGGAAGGAATGGGTGAGTACTTAGAATTAATAAGAAGTTATTCGGAAATCATGAACTCCATAGGTGTAGATTACGTCGTTGCTTTCAGAGTGGTTAAAGATTTCTACACTAAGAATAAAGATTGGTTTGCTAAGTTAGTTGAAATTACGAATAAACCCGCCTTAATTGAGCTACTGCCAGGAATGAAGCACTACTGGATTCTAAAGAGTGAGTTTCAGGCAATAGACTCTGTCGGCGGGAGTGCCCAGCTTAGCACCGTTCAACTTGACATCGAGGACTCTGAGCGCTATGGAATATTCTACGTCGGCGCTGACGGAAAGAAAAAGGGTTGCATAATTGTCCATAGTTCCGTGGGGTCGATCGAGAGACTGATCTATGCGTTGCTTGAGCAGGCTGAGAAGATGAAAAAGGATGGTAAACCGCCTATGTTCCCTGTCTGGCTCTCTCCGACTCAAGTCCGCGTTATCCCGATCTCCGGAGAGTACGTTGAGCATGCATTGAAAGTTGTAAACAAGCTTGAGGAGCACAGAATAAGGGTTGACATTGACGACAGAGATCAGACCCTTAGTAGCAAGGTTCGTGAGGCTGAAACTGAGTGGATTCCATTCGTGGTTGTGATTGGAGAAAGGGAGGCAAAGGACGAATCCGTTTCTGTAAGAATCCGATCCGAAGGAAGCCAGAGGACTATGAGTACTGATGAGTTGGTTTCCCTTGCGGATGCAGAGATCGAAGATAGGCCGAGGTTGCCCATAAATTATCCTAGAAGCCTTAGAATGAGACCAAGGTTCATATGATATTCCGTATGTTGAAGAGGATCAATTAAATCAGTTCTTCGTTTTTTACGCGTCGAAGAATTCTCTTCTTCAATTCACCAGGTATTTCCTCTTCTGGTACTTTTTCCTCAACTGTTCTCCTCTTTATGGTCAACCCACATGTCCCATCTGGTAAGAGTTGATATCGACTGCATAGGACGTAGTTGCATGCTGGTCCTATGCAATCGTCACCAGTCCATTTACAGTAGATCGATGAGCTATGATAGTCTAGGGCGCGTTTGCTACATCTGAAGAACTGGCATTTAGGAGAACATTGTTTGCCTTGCTCAGACAAGCGCGATTCACAACTCGAATGGTCTTCGTTGAAGGCGCTGCCAAGCGCTACTGATCTGTGAAGCAATAAATGTTCCAGACTTTTAAATCTTTTCATTGCATTTTCGCATGCGCATCCTCTTGTGGAGGAGAGGATTAGGATCTTGAGGTCTATGTGGGGATAGGCATATAACACCTCTTCCAAAAATATTTTTTTGATTTCTGGAATCTTCGGAAAATGATTCTTTTCATGAAAGGGGAGTGGAAATTAAAAATCTCGCTGGATTTTAAAGGAATCCACAGGAAACCACAGGAAATGTCTGAGAGGGTTGAGTTTCATGCAAAGCTGGCGACACGAGGCCGCGTCTACATCCCAAAGATTATGGTTGAACGCTGGATGCTCTGGAAAGACACGCCCATTCATGAGAAGAGGGTGGTGCAGGCGTCAGCCATCATTGGAGATCAAAAAAGTAGGATTTGAACCCATGATGATCGGCTAGGGTCGAGTTGCGTCAGGCAGAGCTGAGCTCTGTCACTTGTTTTTTCGCGTGCGGGTTTAACATGCTTTCCCATATTCATGTTTTTATACAGCGTAGTTGTGAATAACCTTTATTTATCACGCGTCCCGCTTCATTAGGGTGGCTGTGCTGTTTGTTGATCCGCGAGATCAGACTGGAGAACTTCATGTCGTATAAGTATGCCAGAATATCCCTCAAACCAGGTCTGAACATAATATGCGGACCCAACGGATCTGGAAAATCCTCCATCTTGCTGGCCCTGTCTGTAGTGCTGGGTCAGACGCACACTGAAAGGTCCAAGAAACTCAGCGACCTAGTCAGGTGGGGCGAGGATGTTGCCAGAGTAACCGTCATCTTCAACAACACCCCCAAAAACGGAGTACGGCCATTCCCTAAATACAAGACTGATTATTTTCAACTCTCGAGATATCTCAGAAAAGACGGAACGTACTGGTATGAAGCCAACTTCCGCTCGGTGCTCAAGGATGACTTAGTGAGGCTTCTGTCAAAACGCGGGATCAACCCAGACAACATGTTTATCATTATGCACCAGAACATGGTTGGAGAATTTGGTGCAACAACCCCTCAAGAAAAGTTAACGTTGACGGAAGACGCTGTCGGCTTTCACCCTTATAGGCAAAAAATTGTCGATGCCAAGACAAGGTTGTTGAATCTTATGGGCGAGGAAAAATCCATATCCAAACTCTTGGAAGAAGCTGAACAAACGCTAGCGTATTGGAAGGAGGAGTATGAGAAGTACAAACGGAGAATGAGTTTGATCGAGAGGGGAAATCTTCTGGAGAGGGAGATTGCTTGGTCGCGGGTGGCCAGGCAAGAAAAAACAACAGAAGCTTGGAGTGAAAGGATCCAGGACAGGAAAGAAAAGTTGAAAGGAGTAGTAATGGAAATAGAAGAGACAAAGAACAATTTGAAATCGATACAAGAGAACCTGGATAACCTGAAGTACGAGGATAGAAAGTCATTCTACTCTCTCTTAGACCTAGAAAAAAACAAGACAGGATTGGAGGTGAAGTCCGCCTATTTAAGGAGAACCATAGACAGAGTCAAGAAGTACAGAAAAACAATAACTGATGGATTAGAAAAGTTCAGAACCCTTACAAAAAACAACGATAATAACAATCCGATGTTCGCTCCTTTAGAGAGGGTTCTAATAGAAGACGGTGAGCTGGCCAGTTATTTAGATGAAATGAGCAATGAAGCCAAATCCTCAGATCAAGAAACGAGAATTCTGGACGAAAGGATTAGAAGTCTCCAAACAAAGGTAGGTGAAATAGAGAGGAAGTTGAATTCCACTACAAACGATTACATAAGTGAACGCGTGAGAGGATCCATACTTGACTTTAAGAAAGAGAATCTGGAAAACGAGTGCTACAAACTTGATAAAGAGCTAAGAAATGCGGAGAAAGAACTGAACCAGCTTAAGGTGCTCGCCGAAAAATATTTGCCAAGGGTGGAAACAAAACGCGACCCCGACGACATTCAGGATGAAATCAGATTGACCAACGCTTATCTGGCATCTGTCGGTAAGGTTTCTGAGGACGCTGAGAAAATGTATCTAAAGTACTCTGATTTATGCGGTGAGCTTAAGAAGAGGGCTCTCATAGTCTCTGAAAACAGAGATAAGGCACTTAAAGAGATTGAATCGAGAATTAGTGTTTGGAGAGAGGCGGTTAGCTCGATTCTACAGAAGATAAGTCTTTCCTTCAACAACATACTATCGGAAATAGGTGCGTCCGGAAGGGTTGGGTTAACGAATGCTGAAGACATGGAGTCTGCTGGCCTAGAGTTGTTGGTCGGATTCCAAGGAATGAAACCTACGGTTCTAGACGCCTACACCCAAAGTGGAGGAGAGAGAAGCACCGCCCTAATGGCTTTTCTCCTGTCCCTGCAGCAATACATTCAGTCTCCTGTAAGAGCGATAGACGAATTTGACATACATATGGATCCCAGAAATAAGGAAGTCATCACTCAAGCTCTCCTCTCAGCGATAACAACGAAGGATTACCAGTACATCGCTATAACACCCAGTCAAATTACGAATATTGGAAAAGATGTGCACGTCATAACTGTACAAAACATCCAAGGTAAATCGGAAGTCAAAGTGGTGGCCAAATCTGCCTAGTCAAGAAAAAAGAATTGGCAGAGAAAGACTACTTCGAATAATTGCCCTATGTTTACAAGTAAAGCAGAAGGGGATCGACCCGTACGAAGTAGAGGTTGAAAAAGCTTTAGAAATTGTGAGGAGATATTTGCCGGATTGGAAAATCCCTGAAGACCTAATTTTAGACGCTGAGACTCTGAACCAGATTTCAAGGATTATCGATCTTCAAAGCGAGTGGCTGAGAAATCGTGCGTCGTCAATGTATGTTGACCCGCTTATGATAGAGCTAAAGGTCAGGGCGCTTGACTCAAGATCTCTGTCTGACATATTCATTGAATCTTGGCATCCGCCGATGGAGATGGAACGGCTAACACCAGAAAAGTTGAAGGAATCCATTGAATATTGGAAACAGTTGCCACCGATAGAGGAAAGATTGAAAGGGCTTCCTGTCCCGCCATCCGCCGAACTTGAACTCACGTCAATGGATGCCCTATTGAGATCTGGTCTATTGTCTGAAAAAACATTTGATGAAGTACTCCAGATGTTTTGGAAAGAATTGAAGGACAGATCTAAAGTCGGAAAAGAAAGGTATTGGAGTTTTATTTTGGCTGATACTTATAAGGAGACCATCCTAAGGGCTTACATCACGAGCTTTCTAGTGTCTTACGGCTACGCTACGTTGGAGATGGAGCCCATGAAAGAGGATGTTTTTCTCATTCCATTTGAAGAAGAAAGAAGGCCAGTTGAAAAAAAACGGAGCTTTTCTATGCCGATTTCGATCGACTATGAGACTTGGAAGACAATGAGGGAAGGAAAGCAGATTGAGTAGGAAAGCTTCTTACTCAAACAAACTAAAAAGAGCCGCTAGGATGCTGTTTTTCAAGAGACACAGGCAACCAGGTGTAAAAGGTTGGGAGCTGAAAAAAGAGCTGGGCAACAACTACATGGACTTAATAAAAGTCCTGAACTCCCAGTTGGAAAAATTGGATCTTCAGGTAAAAACAATTTCCGAAGAAACAGAGTTGTCGAAAAAATCCTCAGAACAACAATTAGATAAAGCTAGGTTCATAATCACTACCAAGAGTCCCTCGAGCATAGCCGAAACCAAGACATCTGGTTGGAGAATCGACGATGTGGCTGCTTTAACAGTAACGGTGGCTTGCATAATTTCGAGACAGGGTAAAATGCCAAGAGGAGAAATAGAAAAAATCCTCAAAGACAAATTTCCCGAGTGGAAAGTCAAATCAAACCTTGATAAATTTGTAAAAATAGGATATCTTCGCCAAGATGAGAATAATTTGTTATACTTAGATTGGCGATCTTATATTGAAATTGATCGGGAAAGGCTTCTGAAATTAATACTGAGCGAAGGATTGACTGCTGCACTTGCACCTACTTGATCAATTTTCTATATCTTAAATGAACCTATTCTCTCGTTGCAAGGAAACATTGCTGTTGTCGTGTATCCAAGTTACGCTTTGCCAGAAAGAGATACGTGAGTTCCTAGCTAAAAAGAGACTATAGAATATTCCCTAGGGATTTTTCATTTATGTGATCTGTGATTTTTGATTACTCAAAGAGCATTTTACTATTTAGAATTTTTCGATCGCGCTCAAGCAATAATTAGAGTTCATTTACAATATTGGTCTACTAGTGAATTTAATCTGACATGATCGATTATTTATTTTGCACGGCGAGTAGAATATTTATTATAATTTTTAAATATATAATCGAGAAACAGGATGGCTCAATATGATCAAAAACCATGACAGTATCTATAACAATTTACAAAAACGTTGAAAAAAGATGGCACTAAAGTTTAATCTTGTTTACTAAATTGCATTTTTTTCGTAATCAATTACATTTTCCAATAATATCTTATACACATTTTATTTTCTTTTGACTAGAAAAAATACATTAAGTCTAATTGATTTCGGTGAGGATAAGGTATAAAAATGGCGCCGTAATTAATAGCTGTCAGCGTTTAGGAAAGAGGCAGCCTCTATTTGACAGACGTTATAAGGAACTGGGAAAGGAAGCGAGAAGGCTCCTTCTTCAAATCCATCAGAGAGAGAGTGCTTAAAGAGCATCCGCTGAGAGAGAAGCTCTCTCAAACGATCTTTAAGCTCAAAGTCCAGAACGAGAAGCTGGATCAGTCAGCTTCATGGATGCAAAACAACTATGATGCATTGTTTTCAAAGTGCATAGGAGCTGTGGCGTCAAAGAATCAAGCGCAAGCAATCGTGTATGCCAATGAGTGCGCAGAGATCAAAAAGATTGTTTCAATTATTCTGCGGAGTCAATTTGCAATTGAACAAGTAATGCTTAGACTAGAAACTGTGGAAGACTTTGGCAACATAGTCTACGAGATGGGACCCTTGACAAGCGTCATCACTTCAATAAGAGGGCAGCTATCAGGTGTGGTTCCTGAGGCTTCCTATAAACTCGGGGAAATAGGAGACTCGTTAAACGATTTGATTATCGGAGTGGATGTGTCCACTGGAGCCAGTCGGAGTCCTGAAGCAAGCAAAGAGGCATCGAAAATACTTGAGGAAGCAGCTACTGTCGCTGAACAGAAGGTAAAGGAGAGGTTCCCGAGCCTACCAGAAGTAGCAGCGTACAGTATCAAAGGAGGTTCCGAGTCGAAAGTTCAAGGATAAGGTTTCAGTATACGTGAACTGGTGATCTGCCAACAAAATTTGTCTTGAAGCCAGAGAGGATGCAAGTTGTCAATTGACGCAGGTTTTCTCAAAAAGGCGATAGGAAAAACCGTTCTGGACCCCTATGAGCGAGTATTCGGCCGTATCGTGGGGTATCATACTGATAAAAAGGGTAACGCGACAAAGATTGGCGTCGAACGTTCTGACGGTGAGATTCTGAGTTACCCCAGCTCGCAATTCCTACTGAAAAACGGCTCAGTGATCTTCATTTACAGTTGGAAAATTCGTTCAGAAGACTTTACAAAGCGATTCAATGCCGCATCCCGAAAGATATGGGCCTTAGACAAGTTGTACGAGAGAGCGGAGATTTCTCAAAGTCATTACGAAGCAACCCGCGAGCAACTTGAAAAATCGATCAGTAGTACAATAGAGTACGGAAGAAAACTGCTAGAGCGGTTGATGTTCAAAGCGGACAAATTGATGACTCAGATCAATGACCTGGAAAGATACCTCGTAGGTATTAGAATGAAAAACGTAACTGGAGAGCTGGGCGAGGAAGAGTACAGATCTGTTGGTGAGGCTCTACGGATTGGAATTGAAAAAGCAACTTTAGAAAAGAGTGATGTCGACAATGTAATCAATATCATAAAAAATGTCCCTCAAATTCCAGCAAGGCGACAGGTGAGGACAAAGGCCCCTGAATCTCTCGACTCCACATCGTCGTTGGCACTTCATCTGGAGGATGATGAGACCCTAGTTAAGATCTTTAGGGAGGCGATCGAACATTGAAAACGACTAAAAGGTGGAAAGGCAATAAGAGGTCTCTCATCGAACGAGTCAAAGACAGAGTGTTTGGAGATCCGATGACATCGCCCGAGGAACTTTTTGAAGTCATTTCGAAGCTTGAAATTCAGTCCAATAAGCTACGATATCTGTCATCGAAACTGCAAGCGAGGGACAGAACACTTTTTGAGAAATGTGTAGAAGCAAGTGCTTCAAAGGATCAAGCACACGCCAATTTGTATGCAACAGAATGTCTCGAAATTAGAAGATTAGTGCAAGTCATAGTTTACAGTGAGCTTGCATTAGAGCAAGCTGTTCTGAGGCTTCAGACCGTTAGTGAACTTAGTAACGTGGTTGCCGTTGTGGCGCCCATTCCCGATGTAGTTCAAGATATCAGGGGAAAAATAGCGGATATTGTCCCCTCTATAGCCAGCAAACTGGATGAGGTGAACGGCATGTTAGGCGAATCGATTGCAGGAATTGGCGGAGCCCCCACGCGTGAATTCAAAGTCAAGTCAAGTGAGGAAACAACGAGGATACTTGAGGAGGCGAGCAAAGAAGCTGAACAGAGGGTGAGAGAAAAATTCCCAGAATTGCCTGTGCCCATTAAAGTTCCAGAAGCGAATATTCCTGTGGCACTCACTACAGGCGGAGGCACATATAATGGGAGCAATTCACTGGAGGAGCAGATATACGATTATGCTAGATCAAGGAATGGAAGAGTGAGCATACCCAGAATGGCTTCGGAGCTTGGGATCTCTGCAAAAGACGTTGAAAGAGTCTTGCTAAAATTGGAGAGCGAGGGAAGAATTTCAATAGGATGATGAACTGCGGAAAAACGTAGACGTTTGGAGAGAGGTCAGATTAATGAGTCACTCCGCATCTGATGAGCTTGAAAAAATAGCTGCAAAATACGCGACGGAAGCTATTCGACTAGATAGCAAGGGATTGAGGGGAATGGCCGTAATGAAATATCAGAGGGCTGTGGAAATACTCTTTAAGCTTTGTTCTCTTTACCCTGACGCCTCACAAAGAAAAGTCTATGCAGAATACATTGACCTATATCAGAGCAGAATCGGCGAACTCGACGCTGGAGTTAATCTGAGATTATCAGACCTGCAATCAATCGATCGATCTGAATCAGACAAATTTGATAGCATGGTTCTAAGAGATAAGCCCAATGTGAAGTGGGAAGACATAGCTGGCCTCAATGAAGCAAAAGTGGCCATAGTTGAATCGATTGTGTACCCATGCAAAAGACCAGATCTATTTCCGTTGGGGTGGCCAAGGGGGATACTTCTATTTGGGCCACCAGGATGCGGCAAGACCCTCTTGGCCGCGGCTGCAGCTACGGAATTAGATGCCTCCTTCTATTGCATTGACGCTGCTTCCATAATGTCGAAGTGGCTTGGCGAATCAGAGAAAAATGTGGCTCAGCTGTTTGAGGTCGCTAGAAAGTCGTCTGGGAATGGCCGTCCGTCGATTATTTTTATGGATGAGGTTGATTCTCTTGTTGGAATTCATTCAGACGAGGTCGGAGGAGAAACCAGAGTCCGTAATCAATTCTTAAAAGAGATGGATGGCATAATTGATAAGAAAAGGAATCTGTTTGTGTACGTTATCGGCTCAACAAATAAGCCTTGGGCATTAGATCAGCCCTTCATCAGAAGGTTTCAGAAGAGGATTTATATCCCATTGCCAGATTATAGCGGTCGTCTAGAGACGCTAAAGATCTACTCAGGAAACTTGGAGCTATCGCAAGATGTGGACTTGGATGAGATTGCTACTATGACTGAGGGTTACACCGGCAGCGATATTAAAGACGTGTTTCAGGCCGTTCAAATGAAGGTCGTAAGAGAGATTTTTGAGGCAGAAGGGTCAGAGAAAGGGGGAAGACTGCGTAAGATTAGGATGGAGGATTTCCGGGAAATTCTTAGGAAAAGAAAGCCAAGTGTACCAAAAGAGATTTTAGGATATTATGAGAAGTGGTTCAACACATTTAGAGCATCGTGAGACATCTTCGATCGGAAGGAGAAAGACATGAAGAAGTTTTTGACAATTATGGCGGTATTCCTAATAGTATCCTTAGGTATATCAGGCTCTCTTCGATGGGAAAACCCTACAGCCACATCGAATCCCTCAATCGTCACATCCCCAGACCCTGCTCTGAGTCACTCCTTAAAATTCAAAGTTCACTTCAATGGCAGCTTATTGGTGGAATATACGGCGGAAAATGTCACTCATGATGGAGGTAGGCCTACAATAGATGGTTCTTTGAATTTCACCAGAAATGGTGACTACGTGTCAGCAATATGGAAAATCATGTTTCCCCTCCCATCACCTATCCCATTCAATGTGTCTGTTGATACAACTCCTTTGGAAGGCGAACTCAGTTTTGACCGTCTGTCTGGAGAAGGCATATACGCTGGCAGAGTCGCTGAAGGAACCCTAGTTATCTACCCATCTGTCAAACTATTTGGGTACATAACAATTCCGATGGATCCCATCAACATGGAATATGAAATAAATGAGACCTATCTTTCCATTGACCTTTGGACCGCTATACACTATTTGCCACCCTGGGTAAATTACACTGTTGTGAATGATCTACTGGATTACGCTAAGACGATGGGTTTCAACCAAACATTCATCAACTCCACGGTATACTACTACTCGAACGGAGTATTGAAGTGCTCTGACCTGACCTTAAACTGTGTAAACGCAGCAGACCATGCAGAAATAACTTCTTCAGTCATAGTCGAAGGAAACTTTCTAGAGGCTTTACCTAACATTCTTGCAAACGTCATGGGTCTGCCTTCTCCTGGAGGTGCAGCCACGGCTATTGCGTCCAAAATTGACGCCGCATTAGACTTGGTAGTGAATTCCTCGTATACCTTGTCCACAACAGGCGATTTGGTAACCCACAATGGCACCGCCTTCTTTGTCAGCACTTTTGATTCGGACCTCACAGAATTGAAGAACGACGTTCTTGATGAGTTTCCGCCAGCCATTGAAGCTGAAAAATTAGACTTTCTCCACGAAACAGATCTAAGAATAAGAGGCATCTCGGTAAGATACAGCGGTAACCCTGATAAGGCCTTATTTGGCCTTGAGGGACTTTTCTTGCAACCACCCGTGCATTGGGCGAATACAACAAGCTTCACCATCCCCGAGCTCTTCACTATCTGTAGGGATATATTTCCCGAAAACTTGACATCGTTCACTATTGAGGGGGAGAGAAATGCCACGCATGAGGTTAGGGTAATCGTTCCACCCGGTGCACCTACACCCTCTAACCAGAGTTCTGTAACATGGTCCAATGTGAACCCAAGTCAACTGTCTGGTGTCACGTTCAAAATAGTGAGCTTGGCTATCTTCACTATTGAAGACTTTCTTAAGCTTGCGGGAATATCTGGTTTTATCGCGATGGTTGTCATAGTTGTGTATCAATATCGGAAAAAGCCTTTCATTACTGAGGCAAGTAGTGCGTGACAAGTCGTTTCAACATTCACTCGTATATCAGATCAATCTCTTGCAAATATCGCCGTAGTGTTAACGGTCGCCCTTATTTTTCTGGGCATAATATCTGGCGGGCCTCATGAAGATCTCAGGTAGTACCAAGAGGCCTGAAGCAGAGCCAACTAAAACAAAAAGCCAGTCATAGAGGCTTAAAGGTACTGTTCTGAATAGAACATTGAAGAATGGAACATAGACAATTGCCAATTGAAATCCTACTGAGATTATGACAGAATAGAACAGGCCTCTGTTCTCGGTTAAGCCCCTCCACCCAAGTCGCCATATGGAATGTGTTTCAGACCTGCAGTTGTACGTTAGAAAATATTCAAAAAAACATATGACTGTGAAAGAGATAGTCCTGGCCCTTGCCACATCCCCAGTCGTCAAATATATCCAGGAGAAGCCGAGGAAATTTGAACTCCAGTCGATAATGGCAGCTATAATGACGAAGAGGGTCATTCCTGAGAGAATCCTTTCCTTCGGATCTCTAGGGGGCAATTCCATGACATCCCTCTCGGCCGGGTCAAATGACAATGCGACTGCTGGTAACCCATCCGTCATCAGATTTACCCACAATATGTGTATTGGTATCAGAATCATCGGCCAGCCAAGAATCGCACATGCAGTTATCTCAAAGATCTCATCAAAGTTGGCGGACACCATGAGACGAATGTACTTCCTTATATTATGGTAAATCTGACGCCCCATCTCAACAGACCTCACAATCGTCGCGAAGTTGTCGTCTGCAAGGATCATGTCTGATGCTTCCTTAGTGACATCAGTCCCTTTTATGCCCATGGCGATACCGATATCCGCTGTCTTGATCGCGGGTGCATCATTCACACCATCACCTGTCATAGCCACGACATGCCCCAGACGTTTCAATGACTGGGCGATACGTAATTTATGTTGAGGGGAAACTCTGGCGTAGACCACCACATCGTTGACAACCTTATCGAGATCCTCATCGCTCATCTTATCGAGATCTGAGCCTGTCAAAACTTTCGATTCTTCGCTGTGGACCATACCTATTTCCTTTGCTATGGCCATAGCGGTAAGTTGATGGTCTCCCGTGATCATAACCGATCTGATGCCCGCCTTTTCACAGGTCTTGACAGCCTCTGATACCTCAGGTCTTGGCGGATCTATCATTCCTGCAATACCTACGAAAATCAAGTTCCTCTCAACGATTTCTGGAGAATATTCTCTGATTGTTTCTGGAAGTTTCCTATAGGCCATGGATAGCACCCTTAATGCTCCAGATGCCATGGTCTGGACTATACTCAAAATCTGTTCTTTTTTCCTCCTTGTGAGTTCTCGAACACTGCCGTCCACATAAATGTGGGTGCTCTCTTCGAGCATTACTTCCGGTGCCCCTTTGACATATGCGACTATTTCTCCATTGACTTTGTGGATGGTCGTCATCTGCTTTCTCTCAGACTCAAAAATCAGCTCGTCGATTCGAGGATAATTGGCTTGGAGTTCCTCTTGCCATATTCCTGCCTTCGCAGCAGCTGTCAAAAGGGCCCCTTCGGTTGGATCTCCGATTATCCTCCATCCTTTCTCAGAACTTTCAAGCTTAGCGTTGTTGCAGAGGCAGCCTATTGTCAAAAGTAGATTCAAGTGCTCGTCCACAGAATCAGATGGGTTGTTTACGCATGAGAACTTGCCCTTTGGCTCATAGCCAGATCCTGTCACTTCAAACATCAGATTATTTGCGTACATTCCTCGCACAGTCATCTCGTTCTTGGTGAGGGTCCCAGTTTTGTCGGAGCAGATAACGGTTACTCCACCGAGAGTTTCAACTGAGGCCAGTCTTCTTGCGATAGCGTTGTTCTGGGCCAATTTTCTGGCGCCAAGAGCTAGAGTAATCGTGAGAACTGCCGGCAAAGCCTCAGGTATACAGGAGACAGCCAAACTGACACCTATCATAAACATTTCGACAACTGGTCGCCCAAATATTATGCCGAAAGAGCTCGCCAGTGCAGTTCCAATAACTGAGGCTAAAAGTAGCTCTCTACCCAAGACCTCAAGCTTGCTTTTTAGGGGAGCCGGCTCCTCCTCTACTTCTTGAACCATTTTTGCAATTTTTCCAAATTCTGTGTTCATGCCTGTAGATGTCACGATGGCCTTTCCCTTCCCTCTTACGACATGGGTTCCCATGAAGAGCATGTTCTTCCTCTCGGTGAGTGGAGCTTCCTCTGGTAAAGTTTCTGAGTTCTTAGATACTGGGGTCGACTCTCCAGTCAAGGGAGCTTCATCCATTTTTATGTGAATTTCTTCGATGAGCCTAGAGTCTGCTGGTATTCTGGAACCAGGATCCAGCATTATTAGGTCTCCTGGCACAAGAAGTCTCGAAGGAATCGTTCCTACCTCTCCGCCCCTCACGACGGTTGCCTCTAGGGCAACCATGGCTTTTAGGGCTTTCACCGCCTTTTCTGCTCTATATTCTTGGTAAAAGCCCAAGAGGACCATCAACAGGACTATTACCAAGATTAGATACATATCCATCGGGGCTTCACGATCGATAAAAACATCGATGTAGCCAGAAACGATAGAAGAAATTATGAGTACGATTACGAGTATGCTCTTGAACTGACTGATGAAGATGCCTATTGGACCTATGCCCTTTTCTTCCTTCAGCTCATTCGGGCCATATTCTTCGAGCCTACGTTTTGCCTCATCTTCGCTTAGGCCTCTCATTCCACTGGTTTTTAGCAGGCTGATCGTTTCCTCAATGGATTTACTGTACCAAGCTCCTTGGCCCATGCTTTTTCCCTCTGTTTGGTCGCGATCTTCGTAGCGGTTTTATTAGGAATAAAAGTAACCTTATAATACTTATGGAGGAAAAAATTGTCAATCATTCTTGTGTACGCAGTATGGTGAGGAAGATTTGGGCAAAGAAGTCACATGGGTTTACGAGCATAAGTATAAAGTCATATTAGTTTTTATGTTCTTGGAACTTTTCTACTTCATTTTACACCAGACATTTGATGGCCCATTAATTACTTGGTTGCTTCTAGCTGTAAATACTGCTGCTATCGGCGTTCTAACAATCATCTTTCACATATATATTTGGAAAGAATAAGGTTTTCTACAGTTTCTACATCGAGTGAAAAAGTTTAATCCTATATTGAGCGATTGTCTCAAAATATTACAAAAAAGGGTTGGTCAAAAGTGCCGAAAGAGTGTAACATTGAGGAAAACTTGGAAACCTGTACTTGCACATATGAGCCGTGTGACCGAAAAGGTACATGTTGTGAATGTCTAAGGTATCATTGGCAACATAAGGAGCTTCCTGGCTGCTTGTTTCCGCCAGAAGTTGAGAAAACCTTTGATCGATCACTGAGAAGATTCATCCAATGTTATCAGTAAGCGCGCGATCGATCTAAGTGGGCTCAACCTTTTTCTCGGTTGCTGGAACGCCAGGCAATACAGGGAACCTCTCCTTTAGCTTCTGCTCTGCAACCTCCGTGGCCTCGGCAAGTATCTTCTGGGCCTCTGAACTAGTTGCCTCCAAATTTACTGGTTGGCCTGTGGTTTCACCTACTTCCATCACTAAGCCATCTAGCGTTTCGCCAACCTTTTCTAGGCTATAAGCCATCTCGGGAACAACGCCAACGAGTTTATCTCTAAGAGCGTGAACTATGTTGGTCACGGGTCCCACACTTGAGGCCAGATCTCCAAAGCTTTTGACCGTTTCTAGCCTGGTTACAACCTGCTCCAAGGCCAGTCGAGAGCTGAGAGTGGTCTTAACGATCTTCCTAATCTCTGCACACTCATTAGCGTACAAAGTTGCGGCTGCTTGGTCCTTCCTCTCCTGCGCTTTTACGCATTTTTCGAATAGACCTGTCTCTCTCTGCTGCAGCCTGCTGTTGGATTCATCTAGTCTTCTCAGAAGAACCCTTAGTTTATACGTGGACCGGGAAACTCTCTCGCCCAGTGGTTCTGGGCTTATCCTCCCGCGTATTCTCCTAAAAAGGGACTTTCTTTCTGTTCTCTCCCAATCCTTTAATGTCAAGGCTCTCTCTGCTCCCTATAATCGTTGATTTAGGATATAAATCTATTAGAACATTGTGATTTCCAACTTTTCCGCCTTTGATGGCGCGTGCCTTCACAGCAAGGTTAATTTAGCCTTTGACATATTTAGGATGAGTAACCGACCCTTTATGGGTAAGTGGTTAAGGTGAATGATAATAAGTATACCTCCTTGTTGCCGAAATACTTCTTTGTAGCAAGAGGTTCGGCTGTGAGTGATGTTTCAGCATCCAATGCATTCGATGCCGCCCTAACTAAGGCGGGTATAGGTCACTGCAACCTGGTCTTAGCCTCGTCGATCTTGCCGAAGGATGCGAAGGAGATACCGCAACTCGATATGACGCCAGGCACCATAACCTTTGTAGTGATGGCACACGCGGACGGGGTCTCCGGTGAAACTGTAGGTGCAGGAATCGGTTTAGGGTGGCTAACTAAAGAGAACAATGTTAGATACGGGATCATTGCAGAAGAGCATGGAATCAAAGATGAAAAAAGGATACAGGAGGAGCTTCATAGAAAATTGCGTGAGATGGCTAAAATCCGAAAGTTAGGTCTCAAGGAAATTAAGATAGTAGTAGAATCTATCAAGGTTACAAAAGAATACGGTAGCGTTGTTGCGGCTCTAATGCTCTTGCCTTAATCCCTTTAAGGATACTTCGCGTGCGGCAAAGATAAAGACAAATAGGTTTAATGTGTTATTCCGAGTTTCGTGTAGAGTTTTTTAGGGGCCTTGACCTCAAATATGACGTTAACTACATCTGCCCTGTCTACGAGCTCCGGGGGCGCGTGCCTCCCAGTAAGCACAACGTCAGTCTCATCGCCTACTTCGTCTAATAACTGCAGAACGTCCTCGACCTTAAGGAGGCCGATTCGAGTGGCTAAATTGATTTCGTCTAGAACGAGTAGGCTCGGCCTCTTCTCTGTCAAGATCTTTCTAGCGAAGGCGAGGCCCTCCTCGGCCCGCCTCACATCCTCTTGGCTTGGATTCTGAAGGTCAATCCACTTCTCTCCTCCGAACTGGTAGACCTCAAGCTCAGGAGCCAACCGATCCTTTATCTTGTACTCGCCGATTTCTTTGCTGCCCTTCATAAACTGGATTACTATAGCGCTCAATCCGTGGCCTATGCATCTCAGAGCGAGGCCAAAGGCGTTTGTAGTCTTGCCGCCACCCGAACCTGTATAGAGGAAGATCAGACCCAACTTCATATCCCTGATAGAGTGGTAAGCCTTCTACTTATTTAAAGTACCTAGAGCCTGCAGGACTCCTTCTGACATCCCCCCGTTTCATCAAAGGCCAGCTCTACGACCTTCGGTCTCTCAAGACCTCCACGGGGCTCTGGTAGCCTGCCCGCGTACAGTACCTGCTCTTCCTTGCTGCCGAGTCTGTACACGGTTACGCCCTTGCACTTCAGCTTGTAGGCGAGCAGGTAGGCGCTCCTCACGTCCTCGGGAGTTGCCTCAAACGGCAAGTTTATAGTCTTCGATACTGCGTTGTCCGTGAATCGCTGGAAAACCGACTGCATCCTCACGTGATATTCTATGGGCACATCGAGGGCGGTGACGAATATCCTCTTAAACCGCTCAGGAATCTCCTTGAGAAGCTGGATTGATCCGGTCTTCGCTATCTCCCTCATGAGGGCCTCACTGTATATGTCCTTCTCCTTCATAGCTTCCTCAAAGACTTGATTCGTCTCAAAGAGTCTCGTCCCTCCTAGGACATCTCGAACGAAGGAAATCGCGAATAGAGGCTCTATACCGCTTGAGGTGCCTGCAATAATGGAGATGGTTCCCGTCGGAGCCACTGTGGTCGTGGTGGCGTTCCGGATTCCGTGTTCCTTGATTCCCTTCCTGACTTCGCTCCAGTCTAACGCGTACTGCCTCTCCTCACCCTCATCTTCAAAGGGTAGCTTGACCTTATCGTCGCTGTAGATGGATTCCTCGAAGGCCTCAAAGGACCCCCTACTCTTCGCGAGTTCAACAGACTCGAGCTTGCTGTGATAGCTAATGAACTCCATCACCTTCTCGGCTAGGTTCGCGGCCTCCTCCGAGTTGTAGGCTATGCCTAGCCTGAAGAGCATCTCAGCCCAGCCCATGACGCCGAGGCCAATCTTCCTTGTCTTCAGCGCCATCTCCTCGACCTGAGGGAGCGAATACTTGTTGGCATCAATGACGTTGTCCAGAAGGTGGGTGGCAATTCTGACAACCTCCCTCAGCTTCTTCCAGTCAACCTCGTATGTTCCCTTCTCGTTCTTCTTGACCAATAGGGAGAGGTCCACGGATCCTAAGTTGCAGGACTCAAAGGGGAGTAGCGGCTGCTCGCCGCAAGGGTTTGTACTCTCGATCTCCCCAAGAAGCGGGGTAGGGTTGTGCTCCTGAATCCTGTCGATGAAGATGGCTCCAGGGTCTCCAGTCTTCCAGGCGTTGTATATGATCATGTCGAAGACGCTGTTCGCGTTAATTCTAGACGCCACTTTTTTTGTTCTAGGATTCACCAAATCGTAGTCTTCTCCTTCTTCCAGTGCCCTCATGAATCGGTCGGTTATGGCTATGGAGATGTTGAAGTTCGTAAGCATCCTTTCCCTAGACTTTGCGTAGATAAAGTCTACCACATCTGGATGGTCTACTCGAAGAATCCCCATGTTCGCGCCCCTCCTCTTTCCACCCTGCTTCATCACCTCCGTCGCGACATCAAATACTCTCATGAAGCTAATCGGGCCAGAGGCAGTGCCTTTAGTGGTCTCGACGAGATCGCCCTTCGGTCTCAGCCTCGAGAAGGAGAATCCAGTGCCCCCGCCCGACTTATGAATCAGGGCGGCCCACTTCACGGCATCGAAGATTCGTTCGATGGAGTCCTCGACGGGAAGCACGAAGCAGGCCGAAAGCTGGCCCAGCGGCGCGCCGGCGTTCATAAGTGTTGGCGAGTTAGGAAGGAAGTATCTGTTGACCATTACTTGGAAGAAGACATCCACTACCTCTTCGTAGAGTTTGGGCCACCAGTTGTCGAGGACCTTCAGTAGTCCCTCGAAGGTGACCTTCATCCTTCCCTGTTTTCTAAGAAGGTCATACAGGCGCCTCATCATCTTGAGTTCATAGATGTTTAGGTTGACCTTGGAAGGAATGAAGTTTGTCTTCTCGGCCGCAAAGGTGGGCTGCCTCCCTTCTTTGTCATACACCTCTGAATCATAGAATATGTCGACTAGGCCGAGGTATCTAGCGACCCTTACCAGCATCTGCCTCGGCGTTTCCACAACGTTTCCCTGGTCGTCCTTGAGAAGGTACCTGCTGCGTAGAACTGTGATGGCGTTCAGGGAAAGTTTCATGTCGTCTAGAACACCGAGCATCTTCTTCGTTTCCCTCACGTCGCTGCGTCGCTGCCTGTAGAGGATGTATGCCTTTGCGACTTCGTAGAGCCCCTCGTCAACCAACTGCTTTTCGACAAGGTCTTGTATCTGCTCTACATGGGGAAGATTCGTCTCATTGAATCGCACCTCCAAGGCTTGGACGACGCGGTCCGAAACCATCTTTGCCGTGGAGTGGTCCGTGTTGCCAATGGCTTGGAAGGCCTTCCAGATGGCCTCCTCTATCTTCTTCTTTTCAAAAGCTACTACTCTTCCATCCCGCTTGACGACTTTAGTCAGCTTTCCTTTACTCATAGTTAAAGCTAAGGCGAGGTGGCTTAAAATCTTTAACGCGGTTAATCCGCTTTTAAACAGCTAATAACCTTTTTTAAGAGTTTTTCTTTAACTTAATTTTAAGATGGTGAAGACTGAGTTGCTTGACGTTGTCGCTTTAGGTTCTGCGTTGGTTGAGTTTACCCCAAGGCGTAGGCACATCAGAATCGGAGCCGCGACAAGTTATGTTAAGTACCCCTCTGGAGCAACTTTGATCTCGGTTCTCTGTTTGAGTAAATTGGGCGTTCGTGTTGGTTTGATCTCAAAGGTTGGTGATGACGAGTTCGGGGAGTGGATCCTAAGCGTCCTCGATAGAATGGGTGTAGACACTTCATACTGTAAGGTTGCTGATGGATGCAGGACGGGGCTTTCCTTTTGTCAAGTCTACGAAAACGGTAGGAAGGATTATATCCTCTATCGTTTCCCTGAATATTCTCGACCAGAGTTTGCACTGACACCAGAGGACATCGACCCGCACTATATAAAAGAAACAAGGATCTTTGATTTCTCCGAAGCAAGTGTCAGACTCCATCCGGTTCGTGAAGCTGCTTTCAAAGCAGTTGAAATTGCGAGAGAGTGCGGGAAGAAGGTGTTTTATGAAGTTAATTTAAGGCGCGGAGCTTGGGTTGAAAAGGTTGAACGTATTCGAGAAGTTCAGCGTCAAACGATCGAGCTTGCTGATGTTATCTTACTTAACACGGAGGAAGCGAAGTTCATTTCAAATTGCAACAACCTGAAGGATGCTGTAAGCAGATTGCTGAGTTTCGGTCCTAAAGTCGTGACAGTAACGATGGGTGACAAAGGCTGTATGGTGGCTACGACGGAAGAAAGATTCGAGATACCTGCCTACAAAGTCCAGGTGGTTTATGATGTGGGTGCTGGAGATGTTTTTCATGCAGGCTTTCTTGCAGGTTATCTATCTGGATGGAGTATTGAGAAGGTTGGGAAGTTTGCTAATGCTACAGCCGCCATCAAGATTATGAAACCGGGAATGCTATCTGCTTTTCCAACGATGTCTGAAGTTGAAGATTTTATGAGAGAAGCTTGAGCAGATGGTTTCGACAACTTCGGCTTCAAGATTTGATTACCTTAGTCATATACGTGGTCCAAGCCAATTCTTGAGATATCTCTAGTGCTATGTAGGCCTCAATCAAGTTCGGACCTATTGTGACTATTCCATGGTCTTTAAGAATCATGGCCAAACCGTGTCTTCTCAAGCCATACTTCTTGGCTGACTCTGCAACTATTGAGGCGAGCTCATCTGATCCTCTTGGAGCGTACCTTAGAACTGGAACATTACCGAGACCGCGTGCCTGTTCTAGAATTGGTTCTAGACCGACACCTGCAGCAGAGAAACCCAAAACATATTTTGGGTGCGCATGGATAACGCCACCTGCCTCTCCTATCTGCCGATATATTTCTAGATGCATCGACGATTCACTTGAGGGAGCGTGTTTCCCGCTCACTATGTTGCCGCTTAGGTTCAGAGTAATGATGTCCTCTGGCTTGAGATTCCATCTCCACTGTTGAGCCGAGTGCGTGGGCGTGATCAGAACAAGATCCCCAAACCTGACGCTTATATTCCCACCGAGCGAATCAGTTAAGTGTCTTCGATACATGGTTTTACCAGTTTCAATGATCTGCCTCTTCAAATCCAAAATCTTCTTCTCGCTCATTTCTACCGCCTCCATGATAAGTTACTCTATGTTTAGCCTTTTTTTGAACCAAATACCCTAGGCTAAAAACCAAAAACTCGGAAAAAGTCGCACATATTTTACTCTAAATGCTTGCAGGCAGCCTTTCATCAGCTCTTTCCGCCTTTGAAAATGACATTATATTGCCAAGTTATGCTTCACTTTATTATGTGAGCTTCAGATATATGAAGCGTACTCGATCGAAACGGATATTATCCAAACCTCAAACTCGCTGTTAGAACTCTTTCCAACAGATTTGCTGTATAATGAGTGACTATAGGAGTTATCAACGAACTTGTCTTATAGTATAGAAGTCCTAACATGGCCCCTCCTATAAGAGCGTCCATCAAGACCGGAAAGAGGGGATATCCAGAGCTTAGATGGAGAACCGTGAACACAGCAACGACAATAGAGTATCCTCGGATGTGACCGTAGCTTTCCATTAGGCTTGTTTGAAGGAGACCTCTGAATAGGACCTCTTCGCCAACAGACACGAGCAACTGATTTACAACTTCAAACAAAAGGTATTGTTGGAGTGTGAGCCTAGGAAATTCTACGCCGTATAAAGAAGAGGGAAAGGAGAGGTCAAGCTCACTCGTAAAGGTTGGTAATGCTCTGTACTCCAAAGTGAAGTCAAATACCCACAGAGCTGCGATGGGGATACTCATGGTAGCTCCGAGTAGCATTCTTTTGAACCACTTCTCTCGGTGTAGACCTAGGTAATGCAAGCTGAGGCTTTTCATAAAGATCATGTAAAGGATTGGCGGAACCACAAAGCAGAGAAAAACACCAAGCTTTCTTAGCAATAACATAGTTAGGAGAGAGCTAACCCCATCGATCGGAAGAGATGAAATGATTCCTTCAAGAAGCCCCGCGCAAAGTAGGCTAATCAGAAAGACACCGATTGTCAAAACAGGCGACCTCACGGCTATGAAGATCTTTTTCAAGCTGCAAAAACATTAAGTGGGCTATTCCTTGTTTGTTCCACCTTTTGGGATGTAGTATGCAATAGTTATAGCGGTGAAGATCAGCATAATCACATAACTAAAGAACAGAAAGAACAAAAAAACCCAACCGATCTCATTTCCTGAACCGATAATGTGGAGAAACACCAGAAGCAAGACTAGTTCCAGAGACCACAAAACTAAGAGGATCTTGTAGGCTCCCCTCATATTCTCCATCCCTTATTAAGTGATACCAGTCGATCTTGCTCTTTTCAATAGAGGCGAATGCGCTGTTGACCCTTGAGCTAACGATGCCCGAGATCAACTGCACCTTGATTTCATACTTATAAGTCTAACCCAGCTTTATTCCTTTTCTATTTGGGTTCTTCAGTATTTATCAGTTTAATACATCTCCAAGAGCTAAAAAATGAACGGGGAGAAAGAGGTCCCCAAAAAAGAATATTTATCCACCAACCGGATACCTTGACAAAACTTACATTTGAATCTGTTTGTGTTCTATTTGGACATGTGTGAGGAAATATTTGATGAGAAGCGACTTGATCGTTATTGGGGCTGGGACTGCAGGTTCTATGGCTGCAAGGACAGCAGCTGAGTTAGGATTCAATGTATGTCTCATTGATAAGAAGGAGCAGAAGGAGATTGGAGACAAGGTTTGTGGGGAGGCCGTCGGTAAACACCACTTTGACGAACTGGGTGTTTCCCCGCCAAGGAGCAATGAGCTGGCGAGTATGGTGATAGGTGTGGACATACACTCGCCGGACGATCAAACAGTGTTTCGTGTCAGAGGGAAGGGAATATATGGCTTTATGATAAACAGGCATGAGTTTGGGCAGAGGCTTCTGAATGAGGCTTTAGACAGAGGGGCTAAGCTTCATGACAATGCTGTGGTGGAGAACATCATCATAGAAAAAGGAATGGTTGTTGGAGTAAAACTAAAAGGCAAGAAGCATAATGAAGAACGCAAGGTACAAGCGAAAGTTGTTATAGACGCATGCGGTTTTCAAGACGTGCTGAAGAAGCAGTTGCCCCCTGACTGGAGAATTGAAAAAGGGATAAAAGGTGAAGATGTGGCTGCGGCATACAGGGAAATTCGTGGACTTTCACACAAAGTCGAGGAGCCGGAGTACATTAGAATATGTTTCTCTCAGAAAGCGTCTCCAGGCGGATATTGCTGGATCTTTCCGAAGGGAGAAAACTTAGTTAATGTTGGCTTGGGTGTTCAGATGAAAGAGGGCTTTCCGAACCCCAAAAAGATGCTCTATCAAAACGTTCTTTCTAAACCATTGTTTCTGGATTCAAAGGTCTTGAAGGGTGGGGGGGGCTTGGTTCCAACGAGAAGACCCATGAGCAACATGGTTGGGAACGGTATTCTGTTCGTAGGTGACGCAGCGTACCAGCCTAATCCCGTTCATGGTGGTGGCATTGGACCTTCTATGGTGGCTGGAAAGCTAGCGGCCCAAGTTGCATGCAAAGGAATCGAGGATGGTAATTTGAACATGGAATCCTTGTGGTCCTACAACGTGGAGTTTATGAGGTGGTATGGAGCTAAGGCTGCTGGCTTAGACATATTCAGGATCTTTCTTCAAAAGTGTAGTGATAATGAGCTGAATTACGGGATGGCAAATGGTCTAATAAAGGAGGAGGATCTTCTTAAGGCGAGCTTAGGTGAGGACCTCAAACTCACCGTAACTGATAAGGCTATGCGGTTTTTTAGAGGACTTGGCAGGTTATCCTTCTTGAGGGCGTTGGAGAAGACTGCGAAAAACATGAAAAAAATGAGATCCCTGTATATGCATTATCCTCAACCAAGGGAGTTTGAGGTGTGGCTCCGTCAGGTCAATGATGTAGTCAGAGAGATGGAGGAAATGACTTTCTGATAAAGGTTGTAGGTCAATCCCAACTTTTTTTCCAATTAAAATTTGTCTGTTCGCACGCACTGAGGTTCAAGGCAAATTGGCCTGCTTTGGAGATTAAGCCGGCCGAAGTTTTTGTGTATTTAATCTAGGGTATTTTGTCAGATTTTACAGAACTAAAAGAGGGTTTGTCATGCCAAGATGAACCATTGCGCGCACAAGAATGTTGCTAAATAGATCGATGGCCGAATGATAGAAAAATGTTGCCTTCTAGGAAACATTCTATTTTAATTGTTTCC
>CAZKBR010000004.1:43758-45366 GCA_964551465.1 uncultured Candidatus Bathyarchaeia archaeon | reverse complement strand
TGTTTCCTTCGTATTCAATCTCTCTAAGTTTGCCTTCTTGCAATAGCCTGTCTATGATTTGCCAATCTGCATTTGCCTTTTTTAGAAATTCTTTAACCGCTTCTTCACGCATGGGGTGCACCGCTGTTATGTTTAGCAGGTCCTCTTCAACCTTTCCTGTGAAGGCGAAGGCGTTGCCCTCGTAGCCTATTAAATACTCGACTCTGTCTGCATCTAGTTTTTCAGAGAACACTTGAAAAGCCATGTTTATAGTCTCATCTTCGACGGGTTTAACCCATTTTTCTGTTGGTGGTCTCGTTGGAATGGCTATGTAGGCCTTGTCTAGCCTTTTCAGATTTTTCAGGAACTCCGCTATCTTCTCAAACTCGTCTTCATAATCTATTCCATCAATGAGCATCGTTTCGCTTGCAACAGTTCCTTTGAACTCCTTTACAAACTCTGTTATGGCTTCTAAAATATTGTTCAACTTTAGGTCTTTATGAGGCCTGTTTATTTTTCTCCATAAATCTTCGTTCACAGCGTCTACCTTTAAAGAAACGAAATCTGCCTCCTGCAAATCCTTCTTTACGTCATCCTGCCAAACCAGTGAAGCATTGGTCAAAACGGCTATTGGAATCCCTATATGCTTTAAGAGGGATATTGCCTTGCCTAGGTTGAGGTCTAAAGTTGGCTCGCCGTCTGGAACAAAAGTAAGATAATCAACCCTCTCATTCCTTGAGACCGCATCATTAAGTTTCTTTTTAACTTCTCTGTAAACGTCTTCTGGCCTATAGAAAGCTTGCCTCGCTATTTTCATGTTTATGGTTTTTCCTAACTGGCAGTAAACACAAGAATAGGAGCAGGTTTTCGCTGGAACATTATTTATTCCTAAACTTCTGCCTAAGCGTCTTGACGGAACAGGGCCAAAAGCTATTGGTTCCATGTCTTCCAGATCAGTCACTTCCACTCCTCAAAGCTGAAAGAATCTTCTCCCATACTTTCTTTACTTCTTTGGCTACATCGCTCTCAGGAGCATACTCTACTATGGGCTTTCCGTTAACCATGGCTTCCGTAACCAAAGGATTAAAGGGAATTATGCCAACAAACTCTATGCCGTTTTCTCTACAAAAACTCACGATTTTCTCAGTGTTATCCCTGCTTATGTCATACATGTTCACGCAAACAAATGGCAGCACACCAAAATGTGCCAACAACTGCAATGCCCTCTCAAGATCGTGAATCCCAGACATTGTTGGTTCGGCAACAACCAAGCCGGCATCCACTCCTGTAACTGAAGCTATAACGGGACAGCCTATTCCTGGCGAACCATCTATTACGACTAAGTCGTTGTGCTCTCTTTCAGCCAACATCTTGGCGTTCTGCCTCACTAAGGTTACAAGTTTTCCCGAGTTTGCCTCGCCAGGACTAAGCATGGCATGGGCCATAAACCCATGCTCTGTCTTTGAAATGTAGGCATGCCCGGAAACCCGCTCACTAAGGGTTATGGCGTTCACCGGACAAACAATGACACAGACACCACAGCCCTCGCAGGCGAAAGGATTAATCTTGAAATTTTCTGTTATGGCATCGAATCTACATTTTTCTCGGCATAAACCGCATTCTACACAC
>CAZKBR010000004.1:0-43658 GCA_964551465.1 uncultured Candidatus Bathyarchaeia archaeon | reverse complement strand
TTCTGTTATGGCATCGAATCTACATTTTTCTCGGCATAAACCGCATTCTACACACGTTGACTCATCAATGATTGCTAGCTTCGAACCCTTAAATTCCTGCGCTTCAATTATCTTGGGATGGAGAAGTATGTGAAGATCTGGTGCGTCCACATCGCAGTCAGCTACCACAGCTTTCTTTGCTAAAACAGCGAAGGAAGCGGTTATTGTTGTTTTGCCTGTGCCGCCCTTACCGCTTAAAATCGTCAGTTGCTTCATTTGCCCACGAGCTTCCTTGCTTCATTAAAAAGTGTCAGAAATTTCTCTTTCCATTCGAGCATTTCTAAGCTGAAGGGGATGCCTCTGGAGTAGAGTTCCGCAATCTTTCTTTTAAAAGGAATCTCAAGTAGAACGGGAATGTTCCTTTCTTGGCAATACCTGTGGACTTTTCTGTTGCCCACATCGGCACGGTTAACAACAACGCCAAAAGGAATCTTCATTTCCTCCAAAACTTGAACCGTTATTTTCAAATCGTGTAGACCAAAGGGCGTGGGCTCTGTTACAAGAATGCAAAAATCGCTCCCATCAACCGTCTCAATAACAGGACATGATGTCCCGGGCGGCGAGTCAAGAATAACGTTCTCGCCGTTTTTGATATGCCTCTTGACTTCCTTTATAACTGGAACAGCCATAGGCTCGCCTATTTCAAGCTCTCCATAAACCAGCTCCAAATCTCCTGCTGTTCCAATCTTCAAAGTTCCAATCCTGCGCTCCTTTTCGGTAATCGCCTTTCTAGGACAAACGAGGGTGCATCCTCCGCAGCTGTGGCAAAGCTCTGGAAAGACTAGAACCTTCTCTGAACCAACGAAGATGGCGTTGTACTGGCAGAACTCACTGCATTTTCTGCAACGGTCACATGATTCTTCATTTATGACTGGAACGGGAACGTTAACTGGTTCAGTTCGACTTATATTGGTATGTAAGAGCAGATGAGCGTTCGGTTCTTCTACATCGCAGTCCAATAGCTGGGCATCGCCAACAGACAGAGCCGTGTTAACGGCGACCGTGGTCTTTCCTGTACCACCCTTCCCACTTGCGATTGATACGATCATCTCGGCACCACGCTAGGACAATCTTAGATTGCTTCTTTCAGACCTCGATGTGTAGAAAGATTCTTACGAGGAATCCTATCGCGAACGTTAGAGTTGCCACTGCGAGGCTGATCGAAGTCATCTCAAGAAACCTTCTTGTGAAAGGCAAATCTTTGGCAACAGAGATGTAGAAGGTGAATACAAAGACTATTGAGATCGCACTCAAGATCGCGGCTCCTAAGCAGAGGTATAGGTTTGTGAAAAGCAGGTAGGGCAGGATTAGGAAGAGAACTGTGAGAATGTAAGCAGTGCCGGTGTAAACCGATGCTTTAACAGGGTTTTTGGTAGCTTCCTCAGACTTGGTTGACAGATATTCTGAAGCGGCCATCGATAGAGATGCTGCTATTCCAGTGATGAAGCCAGTTACAGCTACTAGGCGGGTGTCCTGAAGAGCAAGCGTGAATCCTGCGAGGGCGCCTGTAAGCTCAACGAGCGCGTCGTTCAAGCCAAGAACCATGGAGCCGACATAACGGAGTCGCTCTTCATCTATCAATCCCATGAGTTCTCTCTCATGCCTATCTTCATCCTCCACAATACTCTCGGCGTCCGGCACAGATTTAGAGATTTTTTCATAGATTACCTGTGCCTGTTCCTCTCCGTTCTCCATCAGCTTGATCCCAAAGGTCAATCCGAAGATCCTTGAAAGCACAAAGTACCACCAAATCTTCAACTTATCTGGCTTAACATCCTCATTTGTGAATGTCTTCCAGAAATCATAATGCCTCAGTTCATCGCTGGAGATTCTCTCCAGCGTTCTCTTGTTCTGAGGATCTTTGACTGACCACAGTAATTTTTCGTAGATGAAGTGCTCCGTGATTTCATTCTTTTGGGCAGTCAAAATGACCTTCTTCGTTTCTTTATCCAACATTTCGATAACCATTTCACAAATAAATAAATGGACGTATCCAAATCTTGTTGTTTCACAAAAGTTTGATCCAAACATCCTTGAAATAGCGTTTTTATGCTATTCCTTCGCCACCTTTAGTAATATACATAATCTTTCCTAACACCAACTCCCATGAAGTGCCGATGATTTAATCAGGATCGCTGGAAACAGCTGATGACCGTCGTTTTTGAACGCCTAAGCATTGATCGTCTAGAGAGTTAATGGTGTCGGGCTTTATGGCACCCCTCTGTCAGCTCCTCAAGCTCATCGTTGATGTAAGCCGAAGTTACTTTCTTAACGGTATCTGCGTTAGCCCTCAAGACAGCCACTCTTTCAGACTGGAAGATGTTTAGAGCTCTGGGTCCCATTCCGTAAGTGATCACGGCGTTAGGTCTGAGTTGTAAGATCTTGTCAGGCGGTTTTCCGATGCCGCCAAAATGTTCACTTACATTTGAAACGGTCTCTACACTAGAAATGTTGCCATCTTCCAGTTCGACAACAACGAAGAATGGTGTTCTCCCAAAATGTTCAGAAAGTTGAGAGTCAAGGCCCTTCTCCTCTGAGACCGGGATCACAATCCTCATAATCGTTCAGTCACCCCCCATGCCTTCGATTGAAGCCCTCACCACCATCTTTGACCACGTCCACGACCCATTCCAAAGTGCCCTCTGGCTGTTGGTGTATCCGTCGCTTTCAATTCACCTCTCCTATACATGTCGATCACCTCTCTAACTGTTCCCGATGCTCCTGTTATGACCTCTATGCCTACGGCTGAGAGCGTTTGGAAAGCGTTCGGGCCAACATTTCCTGTAATAACAATATTAGCCCCTTTGTTCTTGATGAGCTGGCTTGCCTGTATGCCAGCCCCATGCATCGAAGCGACAGCCGTGTTAGGAATAGTTTCGAAGGTCATCGTCTCCGGATCAACGATCACGAAGTACGGGCACCTGCCAAACCTAGGATCTATTTGAGAGTCCAAGCTTCCTTGAACCGAGGATACCGCTATCTTCATTTCTTCACCCCCACTTCCAATCTCAAATATGTCTCGATCTTCTTTACAATGTCCTTGAATGCCTTTGTCGCTGGAGAGTTCGAATGTTCAACTATGAATGGTAGACCTTTGTCCGAGTCTTCACATATCTCTGGATCTATTGGAATACTTCCCAGAAAAGGAACCGACAAGTCTTCAGCGATTTTTTGTCCACCGCCAGTCTTGAATATGTTTGTTTCTGCTCCACATTTCGGACATACAAAACCACTCATATTCTCTATTATCCCGATTATTGGAACACCTAGCCTCTGCGCGAAAGTCACAGCCTTCTTGACCACGACCTGTGAAACCTCAGATGGTATTGTAACTATTATCACACCGTTCATATCAGGGATCAATTGCATTACACTCAACGGTTCATCACCTGTTCCTGGCGGAAGATCTATGAGTAAGAAATCGAGTTCTCCCCACTTTATGTCAGACAAGAACTGTTGGATGGCTTTCATCTTTAAGGGCCCGCGCCAGATAACTGGCGTCTTGTCATTCGGAAGCAGGAAGTCCATAGACGCCACTTTGATCCCTAGTGGACCAACTACTGGGACTAAGCCCGCCGGACCGATCTGAAGTCTCCGACCCCTCAGACCTATGATCTTTGGCACGCAAGGGCCTGTTATGTCTGCGTCCAATATGCCTACGCTGTGTGCGTGGCCATGCATGGCGAATGCCATAGCCAGATTTACGGTCACAGTGCTCTTGCCAACTCCTCCCTTGCCGCTGATCACGGCGATCTTGTGTCTAATCTTGCCCATAGTGAGCGTAAGCTTCTGCTCTTCGTAACTCTGTTTTCTCGGATCTGCACAATCATTGGCCTTTGAACATGAATCGCACATTCCGTTACATTCTTCACTCATAGTTTATCCTTCTCTGTGTTAGTAGCCCCCCTCGTCAAGAGAGGATAGTTTAATACATAAACTATATTAATGTTTTGCGTTTAGAAAATAAACGGGAGTGCAAGAATTGGACAAAGTGGATCAAAAGATAATCTCCCATCTTCAGTTAGATGGACGGATGACACTGGAAGAATTAGCTAAAAACATTGGCTTTACAAGCATGGGAGTCAAAAAGAGAATGCGGAAACTTCTGGATCAAGATGCCATCCAGGTGACAGCCCTGCTCAATCCATTCTTCTTTAAGCTCCATCCAGCGCTTGTGTTGCTTGAGATGGAAAGCGCCGAGGCCGTACAGAATCTTCTTGGTCGATTCAAAGACTGTCCTAGGGTGGTTCATATATTCAAAACAATAGGAGGCTACAACCTAATCTCCCTCGTTGTTGCAGAGGATCAAGAGACCCTTGAGAGCATATCTATGGAGAGATGCTCCTTAAGAAGTAGTAGGGGAATACGCAGGTCAGAGTTCTACCCCGTAGACGACATCTACTTCTCTCCCTTCCTTCCGGTAAGAGAGCACCTCACGCACAAAGAAAGAACAGTCACACCATGCGATGTTGACTGTAGACCTTGCGCCCGGTATAAGGCTCAGAGATGCGTCGGCTGCCCAGTGACGAGCTATTATAGAGGGACACTCTAACAGGTGAACTCTCGTGAACGAGAAATGCGGTAGAACTTCCGGTCAAACCATCCCACTCAGAGAGGTTGATGCCGCAGAGATAATAAGCCTGATCGATAACTCGGTGGACTTCCTGTCAACAGTTGAAAGAGAAGAAGTCAAGCAGGTCCGAAGGTGGGTGAAGGAGAGTAGGAGAGAGGAATGGGTAAAAGAGCATTTTCGTCTGCCCATGGCCGAACACGGCTTTTCGATGCTCATTCGCGTCTTCCGCAAAGGAGACT
Source organism: uncultured Candidatus Bathyarchaeia archaeon (assembly GCA_964551465.1). GTDB lineage: Archaea > Thermoproteota > Bathyarchaeia > RBG-16-48-13 > JAGMEO01 > CAZKBR01. Next base: position 38,807 of record CAZKBR010000004.1, on the reverse strand, counting down.
CTCATAGCATACTGTTTGACGCTGGCGGCAGCTCCGAAGGAGTAGTGACCAACGCGGCCGGAATGGGACTGAACCTCTCTGAGGCCGAGGCCGTAGTTCTCTCTCATGGTCATTATGACCACTTCGGTGGACTGCTGTCAGTCTTGAGAGTTGTCAACAAGGAAGGCCTACCGATAATCGTCCATGAGGACATGTTCAAGACTAGAGGTGCCGCAGACACCGACGGGACCATAAGAAAGTACCAAGATTTTCCGACAGATAATCAGGTAGGGCCAGCCAAATACATTAGAGCGAAGAAGCCGCACCTTCTTGCTGATAACACGATTCTCGTCACGGGCGAGATTCCCCGTAAAACGGACTTTGAGAAAGGGTTTCCGCAACACAGGGCCTTGATTGATGACAAGTGGCAACCTGATCCATGGATTTGGGACGATCGAGCCATAGTATTCAAGATCAAGAAAAAGGGCTTAGTTGTGATATCAGGGTGCGCTCACGCTGGCATAATCAACACGGTACTCTATGCACAGCATATCACTGGAACCCCCAATGTTTACGCAATAATGGGTGGCTTTCACTTGGCTGGAAAGGAATGCGAACCGAGGATAAAACAAACTGTCGAAAATCTGAAACTAATAAACCCTAAGTTGCTGGTGCCTTCACACTGTACGGGTTGGAGAGGGATTTACGCCATAGCCGAAGCCCTGCCTTTCGCCTTCATCTGTAATAGCGTTGGAAACCTCTATCTTCTTTGACTCTACCCATCTGAGATCCTGAAAATCCCCTCAAAAGGTGTAAATGTGCGACTCTTCGATTCCTGTCATTTTACAGGGAAAAAAGACTTTGTTCAGGCACTGTCTCTATTACCGTGTTTAATAGCAAAACGATTTGATGCGCACACTCACATCGGCATCCAGTTATATCCTTAAAATAGTAGTTTAGGGAATGCAAATGTGTGCCTTTTTGGTAAATAGAGGGTGTGACGACTGGTGTATGATGTCATTGTAGTCGGCGCAGGGCCTGCTGGCTTGACAGCTGCAGCAAACCTGTCTCATAGAGGTTTAAAGACCCTCGTTCTCGAGAAACAGCCTATGGCCGGCGGCCTACCTGTCTTGCTTTATCCCGATAAGATCATAAGAGATCATCCTGGGTTTCCTTGCGGAATCATTGGCAAGGAACTCAGCAGGATGCTATACATGCAGACCGTAATGTCTGGTGCAGAGATCAGGTGCGGCGAAGAAGTCTTGAGTATACAAAAGGAAAAGGGCGACTTGTTTGTCATCAAAACGGTGAAAGACAAGTACACAGGAAAGAGAGTTATAGTTTGCACCGGGATATTCAATGTTCCAAGAAAGCTGGAGCTGTTAAAGGATTACAAGGGCCAGAACCTTCACTATAAGATGAGGGATCCTGAGAAATTCAGAGGTAAAAAACTGATCATTGTAGGTGGAGGCGATAGTGCATTCGACGCCGCGGTTCAGCTCAGCGGTATAACAGAGAGCACCGCAGTTCTCGTAAGAGATGCGTATCCGAAGGCAAAGGCAAACACCGTTAAAACTGCGGAAGAAATGGGTGTAAAGGTTTTTTACAACACAGAATTGGCGAAGATTTTTGAAGACCAGTTGGGTAGGCTTGAGAAAGTCAAGATAAAAAACATTCTAACTGGAGAGGAAAAGACTATCGACGCCCAAGAGATCTTCGCGGCTATAGGTTTTGTTCCCGTCAAAGAGTTTCTGAAGAATAATGGGTTTGAAATGGAAAAAGACGGATCGGTAAAAACGGATGAGAACCTAGAAACTAATATAAGAGGCGTGTTTGCGGCTGGCGATGTTACCGGAGAAGTGAGAGTTCTAGCAACGGCCTGTGCTGAAGGCATAGTCGCAGCTGTACACACGTTTGAAACAATAAAGAAACCATATTGGTTGAAGTAGCGCTCGCCAAAAGCCTTCTACTTAAGAATTGATGACGTCAACAAGGATCAAATAGATTCTGCGTGCTCCCTTGACGCTTCGTCTTTCTATTCTCATCTACTTCCGGGGAGTAAGCCGCCAAAATCTATTTATGCTCCTGGCAAGAATAGGTGCTCAAGTGATTAACATGGCAAAGATAAAGGCTACAGCAAAATGGGTTGGAAACGTTCGCTCAATAGTCGATAACTCAAGAACACATTGCATTGTGTTGGACCTGCCAGCTGCGAAAGGTGGAGAAGATAAGGGACCGACCGCTTTGGAGTTGGCCGTTATGAGCTTGGCTGACTGCGCGATAACGATATACGCCGACATCGCCAAGAAGAGTGGAGTAGAACTTAGTGAACTGGTGGCTGTGGCTGAGGCCGAACAACCTGCTGATTCACCCAAGCTTAAAAATGTGGATCTTAAGATCAAGGTTTCTGGTAAGGCAAGCAAAAGGCTTCTTGAAACAGTGTGGAGAAAGACAGAAGAGAAGTGTCCAGTAGTCGTCATATTCAAAGACTCGATACCCATTAAAATCGAGCTAGAAGCAAGCGCTCAGTAGAAATCTTTAGCCCTTTTTTCCTCTCACTTTCTTCCTGCCAACGTTAACGGTTTCAACGCCAAAGCTTGTGCGAAAGGTTTAAGGATTAGCGCCCAATTGAGAAGAACACATTTGTCTTGGAAGTTGGTCTGCTTTATGGAAAAAGACAAGGAACTTGAGAGCATAAGGTCAAAGAAGCTGAGGGAAATGGTGAAGAGGGCACGCGAGGAATCAAAGCAGCACCGTGAGGCAGGGGATGTAGTCACATTGACTTCCTCAAACTTTCATGAGTTTATCAGGAACGCTACTATGCCTGTATTGGTTGACTTCTGGGCCGAGTGGTGCATGCCCTGCCTGATGATGGGACCCATTCTGGAAGAGCTTGCAAGAGACTACGCTGGTAAAGCCTTGTTCGCAAGGTTGAATATTGATAAGAATCCGGAGACTGCTAGGCAATACAGCATCATGTCCATACCCCTGTTCATAATATTTAGTGGCGGCCGACCAGTTGAAAGTGTTCTTGGCGCGGTTGGGCGTGGGCCTCTAGAAAAGACCTTGCAGAAGTATGTTAGGACACGAAAAGCTTAGATAGACGTTGGAGAAGAGACCTGTCAGTCAACTCGCTTTAATCATTAAAATTCTATTTTTCCGTGCCTTTTAGGGTTCTGTAAAGTCGGAAGTCGTCAAAGTCAATATGCGGTTGAGAAGAGTACATAGATAGTGTTGATGGCGGCCGAGCACGACGTCTTGAGGCTCATAGATCTAGAGGGTTTCACTCAGGAAGAGGCAGAAGAAAAAAAATGCGTGTATCAAGGGGTACGATATGGCGGACCCTACAGAGTGCTCGACGGAATGTAACAGAGGTCTTGGTTGAAGGGCGAAAGTTAACTGTTGCCTCCTCCTCTTAAACCCAGTTAGCAAAAATTCAACTTAATGATCTGATGCTTTTTTGCCGAATTAGCTTAACTTCTTGCCATAGTGCCTGCGATTTCTTAACTCGCCAAGTTTGACAGCCCGGATAAAAAGTTAGGTTTAACCAAAAAGCTTATTAGGTAGCACCTAACTTTTACCAAAAAGTTGGAGTTGTTCTCTTGAGCAAGCAAATAGGTGTAACTACCACTGAGGGTAACTACCTGAAATTCATTTACAGAAAACAGGTTGAGAATGGTTACAGGGTTGGAACGAAAGACCTTGCAAGCTTCTTCAAAGTCAACCCGGCGACAGCGACTGAAACGCTACAAAAACTTGCTGGAAAAAAGCTCCTTAGATATGAGCGTTACTACGGGGTCAAGTTCACTCAGAAAGGCATTACCTTAGCTCAGAATCTGCTTAGGAAGCACCGACTTCTGGAAGTACTGCTAGTAAATCTTCTTAAATATGACGCTGAAACGGCTTGTGAAGAAGCGTCTACATTGGATTATCATGCTTCTCAAGACCTTATAAATTGCATTTGTTGGACATACGGGCATCCAGAGGTCTGCCCCTGCGACAAACCCATTTTCAAGGATATGGAGTGTTGCGGGTCCTGAATAGTTGAGTAAAGTCGGCGGTTTGAGTGACGAACTTCATGACTAACATCGAAAACCAAGAATAGCTCTCTTGAGGAATCAGAAATATGCCAAGGGATATTTTAAAAGTAAAAAATTTGAATGTAACACTTGATGAAGAAGAAATAATTAAAGACCTGAGCTTTGAAGTAAAAGAAGGGGAAGTTCTGATAATTTTAGGCCCTAATGGGGCAGGAAAAACAACTCTACTCAGAACCCTCGTAGGCTTATTACCTTATAAAGGAGAAATCCACTGGGCTACTAGAAATGTTAGTTATCTCCCACCACAAGAACTATTTCAAAGAAAGTTCCTCCCGCCCTTGAGCATAGAAGAGTTCTTCAAATTTAAGCGCGTGTCTTCTGCACAAATTCTAAAAATTTTAGATTCAGTTGGATTGGATTCGGCTGTGCTCAAAAAAAGGTTTGGAACCCTGTCTACCGGTCAGTTTCAGAGAATGATAATTGCTTGGGCACTAATTGATGAGCCTTCTGTTTTACTTTTTGATGAGCCTACCGCTGGAATCGATATAGGAGGACAAGAAACCATCTATTCCCTTTTACATAAATTCTGGAGCGAGGGAAATTTGACTATCCTTCTGGTTACTCATGATTTAAACATTGTTTGGGAACATGCCAATAACGTATTATGCTTAAACAAAAAGAGGTTATGCTACGGCAAACCAAGAGAAACCCTCACTCCAGAAAGTTTAGAAGAACTCTATGGCATGGAAATAAAATTTTACGAGCATACACACAAATAGGGTGGTTAATATGCAACTTATTTTAGCTTTAATAATAGGAGCTTTTATTGGAGGAGCAGCCGGCTATCTAGGAACTTTGATGCTGTCGCAGAGGATGGCCTTGGTAGCCGGTCCTCTAGGACATTTGACTTTGCCAGGAGTTGCTTTGGCCCTAACCTTCGGCTTCGATGTTTCCTTAGGCGCCTTCCCTTTTGTTATCCTAGGGATAGTCTTGATTTGGCTGTTTGAAATAAGAACTGGATTACCTATGGAAGCCCTAACAGCCATAGTTTTTGCTTCAGGGGTGGCAATTACTTTTCTATTTCTGCCTGAGGAAGAAACTGTGCCAGCCTTAATTGGCGATATATCCCAAATATCCCTTAGCATTACTATAATAACTCTAATTTTATCTATAATCATTCTCTTTGCTACTAAAATAACCTATTCAAAAATGGTTCTGGCCAGCATTTCTGAAGATTTAGCCAAAGCAGAAGGGGTAGACCTAAAAAAATACAATCTCGTCTACTTAGTCTGTATTGCCCTTATGGTAGCATTAGGCGTAAGAATTGTTGGAAGTCTCATGACCGCTGCTCTAGTAGCCATACCTGCTTGCACAAGCAGAAACTTAAGCAAAAACCTTGTTCAATATTCTTATGGAGGGATGATCTCAGGAAGTCTAGCTTGCTCTCTCGGAATTTTGGGTTCTAACTTCATTGGAATCCCCGCAGGTCCCTTAATTATCATTACAAGCGCCTTATTCTTTTTAATCTCTTTAATCTTCAAGAGATAAAAGCATCTTATCATCATGTAGTGAGATCAGAACATGGCCATGGCTTATTACCTCTAATTTCTTATTCGTTGAAAGATACGTTTCAAGTCCAGATTTTTACCACCTCGATTGCCCTAATGGTGGGAATAATAGTATTCTTGATTGGTCTATAATTTTGCTCCTAGACAAATTTTATCTTTTCTGTAGATGGAGAAAAAATGAATGAAGTTGATTCCGTTAAAGTCGTAACGTTGGTTGACAACGACGTTTGGGAAAGGGAACTTTCGTCCTCCTGGGGGCTTTCATTCTACGTCGAGACATCTAAGAATGAGAAACCGTATCCTATTCTAATGGACACCAGCGGCTCCTTCAACATGTTATCTGAAAATGCATTGAAGCTCAATATAGATATGAGCACCATAGAAGCAATTTTCATATCGCACTGGCATGGGGACCACCACGGCACCATAGGCCGTGTCCTGCCTTTATTGAAAAAATCGATTCCCATCTATGTTCCATCTGGAGGGGCCTCAGAAGTCACCGTGATTGAAAATGCTGGGGGAGTCACAAGTGTTTGCTCTAGGCCTGTAGAGTTTAAGGAAGGCGTTATGTCCACAGGCGAGGTCGGTTACGGGATAAGAGAACACTCAATGCTAGTAAATGTGAAGGGCAAGGGTCTAGTCATTTTAACTGGCTGCAGTCACCCTGGCATCATAAATATAATTAAACGCGCACAGCAAGTAAGCGGTGTCGATAAAATATACGCGCACATTGGTGGTCTTCACATCTTCAGCACAAGCGAAGGCACAAGGGTAGTGGAGTTCATGCGCAAAGTAGATGTCAAGTTGGCTTCCCCATGTCACTGCACCGGGATTAATGCCAGAAACGCTATCAAGAAGATCATGGGAGAAAGATATGTCAAGAACGGTTCTGGAAAAGTCTTTTGCATTTAAAATTTTTATAAAATGCCTTCCATTCATAGGGTAATAGATCTTAGAGTGGCATATTGAATCTCTCAGTGATATTAAAGACAAGGATATATTTCCTCCTCCTGAAAGTAAAGTGCCCAACCATAACAGAAGATATCGGGATAGGATAGGCTCCATCGTTCTGAAACGTTTCTTCGAGAACGAATAAAAATAGCCTTTTATCGTATTAGTCTTCTAATAGCGAATTATGACGATGGAGTTGTAAATCATGCGCGCAAAAATTCCCGTATTAGGCGTTGTAGGTCATAGGAAATCCGGTAAAACAGCCGTCATAGAAAGAGTAGTTCGAGAGCTGACGAAAAGAGGGTATCGAGTAGCAACCGCCAAACATACTGGTCAAAAAGGCTTCTCAATGGATGCCAAGGGAAAGGACACATGGAGACACTCAATGGCGGGTGCGAATCCCGTCGTCTGCGTTTCAGACGTAGAGACCGCTGTATTGATAAAAAATGGAGGGGCAGATTTTGCCTTAGATAAGTTGTTTGAGTTTTTGCCTGAAGTTGATGTGTTGATGCTTGAGGGCTTTTCAAAACTGGTTTTAGATGATGAGACCATCGGCAAAATATTGTGCGTCAGAAATAGAGAAGAATACGAAGATCTTGGACAAAAGGCGAGGGGAGAGATCGTAGCGTCTTGTTCTACCCAGCCTCTGGGAAGCCCGATTCTGACGATAAAGGAGGACTCGATTCTGACTGAGCGGACATTAGAATACGTTGAGGGCAAAATTTTGGAGTTCAAGTCAGGACTTAAGACGATGGTGATTGTTAATGACACTGATATTTCTCTAAATCCATTTGTGTCAGAAATCATACGCAAATCCGTTCTTGGGATGGCTTCCTCACTGAAGGGGGTTTCCATAAGCGGAAACGAAGAAGTGCTTATAAAAATACTGAGTTAGACACCGCTGGCGGTTTTACAGCACGCGCACGTGCGAGGGCTAACCGCCTCTTAATGTATTCATCGGAGTCTTTTCTTAACTAGGCTTGAAGCAAGCTCCACCAGCTCGTTAGCTCGATCAGAGCTTTGACTCTCGACGTAGACCCTGAAAACAGGTTCGGTGCCACTGGGTCTGAGGAGCATCCATGAGCCATCTGGATAGACGATCTTCGCCCCATCAACGTCCAAGACTTCTGCCTCCTCTCCTCTTTTTCTCCACTCTTCCAAGGCTTCAGCCAACACTTTCTCCTTTAACTTGTTAGAGCAGTGGAAAGCTCTTTTTATTGCATAGAACTTGGGAAACTCCTGCACAAGTTGTGATAAAGTCTTCTTTTTCTCGGAGATGATTTCAAGCATCTTGAGTGTCGCTAGGGCCGGATCACCATAAAGTATGGTCTCTGGCCAAATGTACTTTCCACTTTCCTCTAAGCCAAATACCGCTCCAACCTTCTTTATCTCACTCACAATCGCGGGCGGTCCAACCCTTGTGTAGACGACTTTTCCGTCGTATCTATCACAAACCCACTTGAGCAGTTGTGAGGAGTTTATAGGTGCAACCACGACTCCTCCTTCGCTTCTTCTTAGAGCTTTCTCAATAAAAACACTGCCAGAAACATCACCCCACATGGCTGTTCCATTCTCGTCGACAAAGATTGCTCTGTCACCGTCCGCATCGGTGGCCACTCCGAGGTCAGCCCCAGTTTCTTTAACAGCTCGAATTAGTTCTCCTAAAACCTCAGGTCTCGGGTAGGGGTCTCTGTTGGGAAATGTTCCATCAACCTCCTCATTAATCATAACAGCATCAACGCTAGTAGCTTGAAGAATTTTTCCGAGCGTAAGAGCGGCTACCCCATTTCCGGGGTCGCCAACCACCCTAAAATTCGAGGAAGAGATCCTCCTTAAGTCAACGTGTTCTAAGACACTCTCAAGATAAAGATCGGATGATTCGGCTTTAGAGTAGTTGCCAACTTCGCGCCATTGCATCAATTTGGGTCCGTCAAAAAAGGTTTTTTCGAGTTCAAGTGACTCCTGATATGAGATCTCAGCTGTATCCTTCATAAAAAATAACAATCCCACGATCTCTGGGGGGGTATGGCTGCCGGTAACGACCACGGCTCCATCGAGCTCCTGCTTCTTTACGGTCCAGAGCAACGCTGGTGTAGGAGCAGGACCACAATCCTTAACATCAAGACCACCTGCGAGAAGTCCAGAGACAAGAGCGTGCTGAAACAGTTCGGCTGGCAGCCTAACATCTCGTCCAACCGCGACCTCGCCTTCGTTATCGAGAAGGGATGCGAAAGACGCTCCAAGCTTTGCCACCATTTCAGGTGTAATCTCTGTGTTGGCCTTTCCCCGGATTCCAGAGGTCCCAAAAAGTTTTAGCCCTTCCATCTGAATTCCCGCCTAACAAGACACCAAAAAATGTGCACGAGTATACAATCAACGTTGTGCTAAGTTCATGATAAGACTATCAAACCAGAGGTCTTAAACATTACAGTGCTCAATGGATCATCAGTGCCTTCTTTTTTATGTTGGTCGTTCGAAAAAATGAATGAATTAGCAAGCCAAGCGTATGCGCAATCAAAATATGTGGAAAGAGTGGGTTAATGTAAGAAGGAGGGGAAAATTATGAAGCTATGTATAATAGGTGATGAAATCCGCCAATACGAGTTCTTGATACAAGGGTTGGTTGAAGAATATAGAGAAGCCTTTCACATTGATAACCTTGCACTACACTGTGTAGACAAAGAAAGATTGAGGATAATGGGGAAATGGACAGAAAGATTTCTAAGACACCGCGATTACGATGTAAAGCTGGAGATCACCTCAAATGCTGTGGAAGCTATCAGCGATTCGGATTTCCTCATAACGGTGAATAGAGCTGGCGGACTTGAAGCCAGACAACTAGACGAGCATATAGCCTTCAAACACGGTGTTGTTGGCGCCGAACAGTCAGGTCCAGGAGGAACCATTAACGCTATCAGAGCAATTCATGAGGAAATGAAATACGCCAGAATCGCTGAGGAGGTGGCTCCAGATGTGTGGCTTATTAACTACACTAATCCGGCTTCATTCCCAGCCGAGGCCCTTCAAAGGTTCTCAAAGATCAAGAACATAGGCCAATGTAGCATATGGCCGAATAGAATTGCTTCGATTGCATGGGACTTCGGTTTACACTATGAGAGGATTTCTGATCTCTTTTCGCGTATCAAGACCATTTTGATAGGATCAAACCAAAATCTGTGGGTAAAAGATGTCTATGTTGACGGAGAAAAAGTGACAAAGGAATGGATCAAAAAGCTGAACGAGAAAGACCGTACAACTGCGAAGGGATATTATGGTGCAAACCCGGCTTACGAGAAGGTTGCGATTAGAAATCTGGTCGGAATGGACGCCATGTGGTATATCATCGGGCCAATATTCTTCTCGCAATATGAACTGGATGAATGGAACAAGACAGGAAAATCTAGAGCAGATCTTGTGGTACCATATGAAGAGAAGCACTTCGAGGAAGCTAATAATCCAGACCTTGTCGATGTGTCTCCCTCCTTGTGGGAAAGACAGGGAATAAAAGATCTGAAAGCAAAGCTTGCGGAGCGCAAACCCGGACTTAAACGGTCTCTCAGGCCCGCAGACCTCAAGGAACACTACGATCTAGCTGCTCCTTCCGTTATGAACGCGATAATAAACGATACGGGAGAAGCACTCGTCTGTCAGGTCCAAAACCAAGGAGCCATAAAAGGGATGGAAGACTATATGGTTCAGGAAATCTTGTGCCACGTTGACAAGAGGGGACCACATCCGATCCAGGTCGGCGAAATACCAATGTCGATACGAGGAATAGTTTTATCCAGCGCGTACTGGCAGAGCTTGACTGTAGAAGCGGCCGTGGAGGGTTCATATGATAAGGCTTTGCTGGCGCTTTTGAACTGTCCACACATTCAACATGCACAAAAGTTTAGAGTGTGCAAGGAAATCTTAGACGAGTATCTGAAAGTTCACAAAGATTTCTTGCCAGAAATGAAGTCAAGAGCGGGATTATATCCTTCAACTCAAACGAAAAAGGGAAAAAGCTGAGTATTTTAGTGGTCTCTATCTTCCATATTTGTCAAACCATCTAACGGTTGCTTTGATCGCTTTCTGTTCATATTCTGATCCCGTTGGGAGGAACCCGTGTCCAGCCCCTTTGATCTCCACGAACTCCTTGATGCTTGCAGGGATTCTCTTAAAATCTTCTCGGCACTTCTCAATAGGAAGAACTTCATCTTTATTACCGTGAATTATGAGAGTTGGGCACTCAACTTCTGTCAACGTCCTCTGGACATCTAAGTCGCCTCTCAGACCTTCTTTAATATCTACAAGTTCCTTTAAGAAGCTCTTTCCAAGCACATATTTCTTACCATCATCAGTGATCTCAATTGATCCACCTGCTTTCACCAGGGAGCGTATCTCCTTTTCCGAATGCCCTCCGTAAGAAAGAGAAAAAGCCCCTAAGTCAGTGACGGGATTCCACAAGACCATAGACTTCGGCTTAGCGTAGTCATAGTTCAATATAGAGACAGCTCCACCCAAACTAGAACCTAGGAAAGATATCTCTTCGCATCCTCTATCCTTCACGAAGTCCACAGCAGCCATAAGGTCTTTGACCTCTCCGTTAATCCCATCCTCCATAAACTCTCCTTCACTTTTGCCCAGCCCTCTAAAATCAAACCTTAACACCAAAAAACCCATTTGACGAAGCCTAGCGGCAGCCTTCACAACCTTATGTGTACTATCAGGGGTCCACTCCATGGTCCCACTTGAGGTAAATCCGTGAGAATATATGACTGCTGGTGGATTTGATTCCTCTGGAATCTCCAATATTGCAGCGATCCTCTTTCCTGAACTATTAAATGAAATAGGAATAACCTCCATTTCTCACACATCGCTCCTTCTTGAACTTATAATCAAATTTATTTAACTCTGCTTTTTAAACGAGTTGCACGCGATGAGCCGTCACACCATAAGCAATTTATAATCCCCAAAATAAGACACTAAAAGAAACCATCAGTTGGTCTAACTCTTGCCGGTAACAGTCAAATGGGCAAACGGAATAGTCGTCGAATGCGATGGCACGAGAATAATCTTTGATCCAAAAGCCAGCAACCCAGCATATCAAAACATCTTCATCACGCACGCCCACCAAGACCACGCAAGAGGATTCGAATTCCAAAGTGGCTTCAAATACTCAACCAGAGAAACATACGATCTTGTAAAAGCAGTCAAGAACAGACAAATCCAACACTGGAAGCCTATCTCCTACAATCAGACCATAGAGGTCAACGACTTAGAAATAGAAGCGTTTAACGCTGGCCACATTCTTGGCTCCGCCCAATACAAAGTCACTTCACCGGACGGTGTCGTCGTCTACACGGGTGACGTAAACACTGCAAACACTCTAACAAACGAGGCAGCCGACATCGTGAAATGTGATATTCTGATCATCGAAGCAACATTCGGATCTCCAGAATTAATCTTCCCATCTGAATCAGAGTCCTCAACACAAGCCATTAGGTGGGCCATAAAAACACTGAAACACCGCAGAATCCCCGCATTCCAGTGCGATCACATAGGCAACGCCCAAGAACTCATAAGAATATTCAACTCGCTCACAACAGTGCCTGTGGTAACGCATCCGGCGGTCACAAGAATAAACAGAGTATACGAATCCTATGGACATAAACTGAGCTACGTAGATGCAGGATCAGAGGAGGCAAAAAATCTGTTATCATCAAAAAGATGCGTCTTCATTGCCTCAAAAAACTCAAACCTCCAAAACAATGCAGACTTTGAAGTCGCCCTAGCATCGGGACTTGCTTTGAGGCTCGGATGGAATAGTAAATACTTCCTGCTGAGCGATCACGCTGACTTCCATCATCTACTAAAATATGTGATTGGATCAAATCCGAGAATAGTGCTGCCTTGCCACGGTGGATTACTAAATGGAAGATTCGCAAAGCATGTTCGTGATCGGCTCAAAATTGAGGCACATCCCCTGGGGACTGAGCCAACAATGTTGATCCCAAAAGACGGAAAGATCAGAATCAGGGCTTGTGAAAGAACGGTCTTGATGGTGATGAGAATGCCGGGGTTTGAATATCCAATAAACTGGATAGTTGAACAAGTCACGCCGTTGGGTTTCTCTGATGCAGAGGTTAAAGAGGCCCTTAGAAGACTGGCAGGCAAAGGGCTTCTAAAACCTTTTCGAGGAACAGAAGTCTATGAATTGAAAAATTCTGATTATCTCGTAGACAAGACGGAATCCCCTACCGGATCTCGCCCTTAAGCCACATGATCACATCATCAATTGTGGTCTCTGCCCTGTCGATTCTCCTTTCGTACTCTTGCGTGAGTCTCTCAAAGGCTTCCCTTGAGATTTCTCCGCCCCTGTATCTGGCTTCAAGCCTCTTGGCACTCATTCTTACCGTTTCAACCTCAGTTTCGGCAACCTCCATTCTTCCTGCGGCTTCTGCAAATCTTGGTCCCATCGTCGTCACCTTCTTTTTGAGTTCAACAAACTCTCTATCAAGTGAGAAACGTTGCCTTTCTATGGCCTTCACTCTCCTTCTGTACTCTTTCTTTCTCACCCTGCCACGATGATAATCTTCTTCTAAGGATTCAAGCTCTGATCTCAAAGCCGCTCTTTCGTCACATACATCTGTAAAGTCCCTCAGGAACTCTAGAGTCTCAGGAGGCGTTGGCAGTGTGGGCACGCCTTTGATCCTACGGAAAGCCAAGACTGCGCATAAGACAGAGATAGCTAGGCCGAGCCAAATTGTTGGGCGAAAAGCTGACCAGAAAATAAAGTAATTATACGATACTTTTACGCCAAGACCTTGGATGGGTGTCACATCTCTCAGTGTGCTCATTAAAACCGATTCGTACCCATTCTTTGTGATGTTTCCCTGCGTTCCATAGATGTCAACGAACTCACCTCCTTCGGGGAGAGTGATCTTGAAGGTTAGCTCTCGAATATTCCAATGGAAATTGGAAAAATACTCCGTCTCGAATATGTAGTTCCAAAAATCAGTTTGGTGAGCATAATCCTTTGCTGGTACAACATACTTCAGCGTGAAAAAGCAAGCATCAAAGAAGGTGCTCCCCCGGAGGGTTGGATAGCGTAGGCTAACCGTTGCCTCTGGAATTCCAGTTGTTTTGTTTTCACTTAAAGTGGTTTTCAGCTCTCCGAAGTAATCATAAGCCACCACGTCGTAAGCCCCTTTCGGTAATGAGAAGCTTATGGTCGAAATTGCATCTATGCCGCGGTTACGAATGCGGAGGGAGTCGTAGAAGTATATTTGACCGGACGAGTCAAAGACAACCTCCCGTTTAGCAAACTCGCACTCCACCAAATTCATTGTGCCATAGAAGGAGACGAACCCTGTTTCGTTTGAATATGCTGGGAGAGGCTGCTCAACGTGAGATAAAATAGGTGAACCCCCCTCCTCCCAGCAACCACTGATTAACACAGTCTCTTTAGGTAGGATCACGGAAACATTACATGAGACGGCATCGAAGGCTATGGCCGGATACATGGGAAAAACAATATAGTAAGCCGGGTTGTAAGCCTCCATGGTAATTGTAATCAAATCCGAAAAAACATATGTCACCGTGAAGTTGCACGCCTCACCGACGTCAATAGCCTTCGGGAAAGTAATCTCTATTCCCTCTATCCCAGTTCGGCCCATGTAAACGCCCCTTACAACGTTAAGGCTCTCGCCCTGCTCTGTGTGGGCACAAACATAATGGAGATTCTGGCTAAAGTTTGAAGGAAAACCTATCTGAAAATTTGAAATTGGTGTAGATCCGTTGTTGACTATTGAGACAGTATCGTTTATCACAACCAATCCCCAGTCCCTAACCTCAACGAGTCGCCTCAATTCGACATTAGGTCTTGACACCTCTGTTTCGGCGATGACATATGGACTCAAAGACGTGAGAAGTAGAGAGAAGACCAAGAACAGATAGGCGATGAGGGCTGTCTTCTTCAAACTTTGACACCGCATAAATATAGCTTTTTGTTGTTTTTGACTTTTTCTATTCCTTCATTTCCCTTTTGGCTCACGCGGAATATTCCAATCATGTGGAACATCTTTTAGCTTTTTCGCTGGAACTCCAACAACAATAACCTTCGGTGGCACATCTTTTCGAACTACTGCTCCAGCTCCAACCACAGCTCCTTCTCCAATGGTGATCGATGGGAAAATCGTTGAGTTGGCTCCGATGCTTGCCCCGCTCTTTATCGTCGGTCCCTTCAACTTATACTTTTTCTGCATAAGGAATGGATCGTTGGTGAGAACGCAGTTTGGACCCATAAATACGTAGTCCTCTACAGTCGAATATGTCGGTATATATACAGAGGTCTGTATTGAGACACCCTCCCCAATTTCGCATTCTCCATCGATTACGGTATTTGTTCCAATTAGTGTGTTTTTTCCCACGGTTACGTTTTCTCTTATCATCACGTTATGGCCGAAACGAACGCTGTCGCCAATCACCACGCCTGCGTATAAGACACAGTTCGAGCGGATGACTACATTCTTTCCTACTTTGACTCGGCTATCACTCTTCGATTCTTGGATTATTTTCTCTCCTGTTAAGATTTTTTGTAGCTCTCTTTTTGATGGATATCCGACGATGGAGTTCGGACCTATGTAGGTTTTTTCATCGATCTCCGAAGGTCCATAAACTATTACGTTCGGTTCCATTCGTACATGACGACCGATCCTAACTTCACCATAGATATGAACGTTAGGCCCCAAGGTGCATCCCTCAGAAACAACTGCTTCTGGATAGATTTGAGCTGTGGGACTTACCTTTGCTTTTGGACTTATCATCTGCTGGGTTTCTCCATTTTGACTATTCTAATGTGGATAGTTTCTTATCTTTTAAATGCAAGTCACCGCACTTCTGGCTAAGTTTGCGCCTTTGTTTTTAATAGTTTTTTCAATAGATTATTTTCTTATCGTTCCTTCTCTATCGCATGTTTCCCCTGTTGGGGCGGATAATGTTGACTTTATTTTTCCAGAGACTCTTAATTAAGGCTGTTGGCCTTCAACTCTTGAATAACCTATCAGGTCGATGAGGTTTTTGCAGAGGTCCAGAAGGGTCTATGTGCAGAGCTTTGGCTGTCCGACAAATTTTGCCGACGGGGAGGTTATCGCTGGCTGTCTATCGAAGTCGGGGTACGATGTCGTCGACAGGTTGGAGGACGCGGATATATTAGTTTACAATACTTGTGCCGTTAAGACTCCTACAGAGAATAGAATGATAAGGATTCTAAAGAAGGCCCCTAAAGGTAAAAAGGTTGTAGTGGCCGGCTGTCTTCCGTTAATAAATTTTGATCGGTTGAAAAGAGAAGTTTTGGTTGATGGAGTTGTGGGGCCGTCTCCTAGCGCCAAAATAGTCGAAGTAGTTCATAAAGTTGAGCAGGAAGAAATGGTTATTGACCTATGTGAAGGAACGAAGCCTAGCTATGGTCTTCCTAGAATTCGTAGGAGTGATGTTATCGCGATTCTACCCGTCTCCTATGGCTGTCTCGGGCTGTGTTCCTACTGTTGTGTGAGATTTGCGAGGGGGAAATTGAGGAGTTACGCTGTGGGTGAAATCAAGGGAAGGGTCGTGGAAGATCTGAGGGCTGGAGCAAAGGAAATCTGGCTCACATCGCAGGATATGGGTTGCTATGGAAAGGACATTGGGGTAAACCTGATGTGCCTGCTAAAAGAGGTGCTAGGCGTCAGGGGGAAGTTCTACATCCGTGTCGGAATGATGAATCCAAACCATGCTGTAGAAATGTTAGATGACCTTATTAATTTTTACAAAAATAGGAAGGTGTACAAGTTTTTGCACGTTCCTGTACAGAGTGGCGATGATGAGGTGTTAAAGCGGATGAACCGTCATTATTCAGTAGAAGATTTTAGAAAGATGGTCTTTTCTTTCAGGGATGAGATCCCTGACGTAACGATAGCAACAGACGTCATATGTGGTTTTCCAGGGGAAGGCGAAGAGGCATTTCGAAAGTCTATGGATCTTGTAGAAGAGGTCAAGCCTGACATCCTTAACATCTCAATGTTTTTCCCGAGACCTAGGACTCAGGCTTCAGGAATGAGACAGCTTCCTGGATGGAAAGTAAAGGAAAGAAGTAGAGCTATAAGTAAATTATTTAGAGAGATACGGGTCGAAAAAAATAGATCTTGGCTCAACTGGAGGGGAGAAGTACTGATCGATGAGAAGGGAAAGAATGGGTCGTGGATAGGAAGAAACTTTGCCTACAAGCCTATAGTCGTAAAGAGCAGTAAGGATCTCCTTGGTAAGTTCTTAACAGTCCAAGTGAAGAGCGTATATCCAACTTATCTCTACGCTGAAACTGATTGACCTTAGATGGATCGCGATCGATCGTTCCGCGAAAATTATGTTTAAGAGACCAACTTTCTATAATTCTCAACAAGTATTTTGAGCGAATTGTTAATTTTGGTTCTAACTGAAGTTGGTTTTCCAACGGGCTTTGTCTTTCCAACTTTTATGGATTCTAATATACTTTCTATGTCTGTTGACTTTGTTTCCACAATCGTATATGCTCTCCCTATAGATGACAACATATGTGCATCGCTCCCAGCTGTCTGTGGTTTTTGAATTTTCTCTGCGAGTTTTTCGCTAAGTCTCTTTTCGTAGTAGAAGAGAGCTGAGTTTGAATTTATAGACTCGATGGCGTCCGGGTTGATTTGTCTCGCGACTTTTTCTCTAACTCCATGTCTAAGAAAATCGAATGGATGTGGAACTACGGCTAATCCGCCAACCTCTCTGATCTTTTCAACCGTTTCCTTCGCTGTCAGGCCCTTCGGTATTTCCTCAGTTATTCCAATCCCTAATATGTGCCCCTCGATTGTGCTGACCTCTATTCCAGGAATTATGATGATTTCTGTCTTCATGCTTGTTGCAATCAAAGCGTCTTCAATGGTATCGTGATCTGTTATTGCCAGCCCATCTAATCCAATTTTTTTCGCGGTTTTGATGGCGTCTTTTAGGTCTATGAAGCTGTCACCAGAGGCTTTTGTGTGAACGTGTAGGTCAATTTTGATCGTGGTTTCTCTCACTTTATTCTGCTTCCGGTTCTCACGGCTCTCTCAGGCTGTAGTAACACGGCCTCTCCGTTATCCACCACTGCAAGTATCATGACCTGTGACTCTATGCCAAAAACCTTCCTCGGCTCTAAGTTTGTTACTACTGCCACCTGCTTTCCCTTAAGTTGATCTACGGTGTAGTATGGGGCTATCCCCGCCACGCTTTGCCTCTTTTTCCCACCACCGATGTCTATCGTGAGTTTAAGTAACCTTTCTGCTCCAGAAACCTTTTCAACATCCAGTATCTTTCCAATCCTTAGATCCAGCTTGGAGAATTCCTCAATCGGTACCGTCAAAGTTGAGTTCAAAGTCTTTCCCAGGGATTCATGAAGAATCTTCTTTTGACGCTCTACCGTTTTTGGCTCCATCTTCGTGAATAGCGGACTCGGCTCGGAGATTTTATGTTTTGCTGGCAACTCTTTCACTGCTTCTTCCCATCTCTGTTGGTGAACAGAGTCTTGGAGGTTAAGTTGAGCCCATACTTTTTCAGCCGTGAACGGGAGAAAGGGCTCAAGAAGTATTGCTAAAGCCTTTACTATCTGACTGGTGACATATAACGTTGTGCCCGTCCTTTCGGGTTTTGCTCTCAAAGTTTTCCACGGCTCTTTCTCGCTGAGGTATCTGTTTCCCAAAGCAGCCAGTTCGATCACATATTTTATGGCTGCGTGGAACTCGCAATGATCTAAGTGCTCTTTGACTTCTCGGTGGGTCTCCTTGATTGCTTCTAGAATTTTTCTATCGTCCTCTTCCAATTCTGTTGGCTTTGGAATCTGTCCGTTGAAATGTTGATGGACAAAGATCAGCGAACGGTGGACAAAGTTTCCTATTATGTCAGCCAATTCATCGTTATTTCTTTTGGCGTATTCCTGCCAAGAGAAGTCAGCATCCTTGTCTAATGGTGCTGTAGCAGTCAAATAGTACCTGAGCGGATCTGGCTCGAACGACTTTAGATGCTCTTCGACTTCTATGACCCATCCCCTACTCTTCGATATCTTTTTTCCTTCTAAAGTGAGGTATTCTCCCGCGACTATATTGTTCGGCAGGTTATAGTCTCCGTGCGCTCTCAGCATGGCTGGCCAGAATAGAGAGTGATGATAAATTATGTCTTTACCGATGAAGTGCACTATCTCGTTGCCCTCTCTTTGCCAGTACTCTCTCCACGCTTCGGGTTTGTTGACGGATTTTGCCCACTTTATAGTCGATGAGATGTATCCTATGGGGGCATCAAACCATACGTAAACCACCTTGCCCTCAGCGCCCTTGACTGGAACGGGCACCCCCCACTCCAAGTCTCTCGTAATGCACCAATCTTTAAGCCCTTCTCGAAGCCACCTAAGCGCATAGTTTTTAACGTTGGCTGGGAGTTCTTTATTTCTCTCTAGCCATTCTTCGAGGAAATCCTGAAAGACGCTCAATTTGAAGAACCAATGTTTGGTTCTTCGTATACTGGGAGTGGATCCACATATGATGCAGTGTGGTTTTATCAGCTCAGTCGGCTTTAAGTATCGGCCACACCCATCACAGGAGTCTCCTCTGGCCTCCTCGTATCCACACTGTGGACACGATCCTTCCACATACCTGTCTGGGAGAAAGCGTTTGCACTTTGGACAGAAAAGCTGCTCATAGTCCTTTTCGTATATATAATTCTTCTCAAGAAGACGTTTGAAGAACTCTTGAGTCAATTTGTAGTGGACTGGCAGCGTAGTCCTAGAAAAGATGTCGAAAGAGCAACCTACCTTCTCTAGGTCTCTACGAATGAGGCTGTGATACTTGTCAACGACTTGTTTGGGGCTCACTCCCTCTGTCTCGGCTCTCACCGATATTGGAGTGCCGTGCTCATCAGTTGCACAGACATATAAGACATCGCAGCCCCTAAGTCTGAGATATCTGGCGTAGATGTCTGCTGGGATGTATGTTGAGCGGAGATGGCCCAAGTGGAGTTTTCCATTGGCGTAAGGAAGGGCTGCCGTCACAATGATCTTTCTGGCGAGCTGAGACACCTCCATTTGCTAGCGTCTGAGTTTAAATAGCCTTATTGTTTTCCACTTAAATTTGAGTTTAAGTGCCCAGTTTCCAACTCTTTATATATTTTATCTGTTCTTCTGTAGGCCTATCTACAGTGACGCTCATCGTCTCTAACTTTAGTTTAGCAACTAAATTGTCAACTTCTTCTGGGACGTCATACATCCTTTTTTCCAGCTCTTTTCCATTCTTCATGGCGTATTCGGCGCACAGTGCTTGGTTCGCAAAACTCATGTCCATGACCTCTGGAGGATGGCCTTCGGAGCAGACCAAGTTGACTAAGCGGCCCTCACCTAGAAGGTATAAACGTCTACCATCCAATAGTGTGAAAGCCTCAACGTTCGGCAAAACGAGCTCCCTATCCTTTGAGAGGGCTTGAAGATCCGGTATTGATATCTCAACGTTAAAATGTCCCGCATTTGCCAAGATGGCTCCATTCTTCATCAACCTCATATGCTCTCTTCTTATCACCTTCGCATTTCCTGTGGCCGTAACGAACACCTCTCCCAATGTCGCTGCCTCAATCATGGGCTTTACCGCAAAGCCGTCCATCACCGCTTCCAAAGCCTTAACAGGGTCTATTTCCGTCACAATTACATCAGCTCCCATACCGCGAGCTCTCATAGCTATTCCTCGGCCACACCATCCATACCCCGCGACCACGATTCTTTTCCCAGCTAACAGAATGCCTGTTGCTCGTAGAATGCCATCGATTGTTGATTGTCCTGTGCCGTAACGGTTGTCAAATAAACGCTTTGTTCGCGCGTCATTGACTGCAATAACTGGGAATTTAAGGACGCCTCTTTTTTCCATTGTTCTCAAGCGGTTAACTCCCGTTGTCGTCTCCTCTTGAGCGACTATTATGTCCTTACCTAGATTCTGCCTCTTCTCGTGGACAAGGCAAATCATATCTGCTCCGTCGTCGTGGATTATCCGGGGAGAATATTCTAGGACCCGATTCATACATCTGTAGTACTCTTCTGTTGTTTCACCCCTCCAGGCGTACACGTTGATTTCTTCCTCCGCCAGAGCCGCCGCGACATTATCGTTTGTGGAGAGGGGGTTCGAGCCACATAGGGCGACACTCGCGCCTCCAGCTTTTAGAGTCTTCACCAAAACCCCGGTTTCTTTGGTTACATGTAGCGCTGCTCCTATCTGCGTTCCCTCTAGTGGTTTCTCTTTAGTGAACCGCTTTCTGATTTTGAGTAGAACAGGCATGTGGGCCTCTGCCCACTCTATCAGTTGTCTCCCCTTCCGACTGAGATTTATGTCCTTAACCTCATACTCAGGTGACATGGCTATCTACACCAATTCTTCATAAGTAGTTTAACATACAATATATTATCATAGAAGTAGTAAATGTTCTGTTCTCCTCCCTCTTTATGAGAGAACAGGACTCCTACCTCCTATTATCTCCGCTTCGTGGTCTGAATGTCTAAGGGGTGCAGAGTGTGAAGGAGACAGAGTATGAAAGACTTTTGAGCAAGGCGCGTTCAAGTCTTCCTCCGAGCATCTTTAAAAAGGAAAGATTTGAATTACCTAAGCCAGAGATTACCATCTCAGGAAAAACAACAAATCTACGTAACTTCAAGGAGATCTGTGATCGCCTGCGTAGGAGTCAGGACAGTGTCTTGAAATTCTTGTCTGGTGGTCTAGGAACATCCGGAACAACAGATGGGTCCCGCGCAGTTTTTAAGGGTAGATTTGGAACAGAATCCATTGAACAGCTCATAAACAGATACATACGATATTTCGTGCTGTGTCCGGTTTGTAATCAACCAGATACAAAAGTTGTCAAGCAGGCGCGCTTTCGCTTTATCGTGTGTGATGCTTGCGGCGCCAAGTCGCCAGTAAGAGCGGCTTAGTCACACGCGTGGAGATGGACTTGAACCCAAAAGGTGGCGGGCCCGCGGGGATTTGAACCCCGGCTTTCCAGCTGAACTTCATCGATCAGACTCTGGCTTTCTCCATTGACCATTCCGGAGGCCAGCGCCTTATCCATGCTAGGCCACGGGCCCACCCTAGTAGAATCATGAGGGTGGAGCGTTTTAAAAGTTTGTTCAGGTTGTTGAGATCGCGGGAACGATTTTGGTTCTTTTGATACGCTGGGCGGGTTCTGACTTCGTGCCATTAAGCTTTCATAATTGCCTCTGCCAGATCCAAGAGCGCGGTGTATTGGTCCTTGGCCTTTACCACGCCACTTGCGATGAGGATTCCCTCTGTGCCCAATTTTAGAGCAGCTTCAACGTCTTCTCCTTTCGTTATTCCGGCTCCGCACAGCACTACCACGGCGGGATTTACCTTCTTTATGAGTTCAATAGAGTTGGTTACCACTTCCGGCTTTGCTTTTGAGACGGGTACTCCGGTTCCTATGAGTTCAGGCGGTTCTACAGCTATCATATCGGGTTTTAAGGCTGCTACCGCAGCACTCACTTCAGCCGTATCAGCGCACACGACGGAGGTTAGTCCAGTTTCACGAGCCATCCCAATTGCTACGTTTATGTCTGTGAGTTGTAGCCTTCTCTCCGAGTGGTTGATGATGGTGCCTATTGCGCCGGCCTCCTTGACCGCTTGGGGCAGAATGTGACCAGTATAGCTGCCGTAGGTTATGGGGTCGATGTGTTGCGCGAACACAGGTATATCAATTTCTCTTGAGATTCTGCTGATGTCCACAGATTGAGGGGCGACGGCTACGCAGACATCAGTTTTAAGGTTGACCTCCTTGGCTATCCTTGCGAGTTCTACAGCATTCTTGCCTGTCGCTTCGGCGTAGGTCTTGAAGTTGATGAGAATTAGAGGTATTCTGATCGTGGGCATCTACTATCCCTTCCTTAGACTTTATAGAAGCCTAATGAAATATCAGAGATTCTTACATATCAATTAAATTTTCATTTAATAGTTATCGGCTTCTTAGGGCGGGTACGCGTAGCCTAAGAATCAGCCCTCCCCACTTTCGGATACATAATGGTGGGGAGACGCAGGTCTTCGAGTCCAAGTATTTAGGTCGGGTTTTGACCAAGCGGATTGTTGACGAGTTCCTTGGTAAATTGCGAATGAGTTATGAATTTGGTTTTGATGCAACAATTCAACATGAAAATGTGACGCTTGAAACAAGGTTAATTCGTCACGATGCCCAACTTGTTCTTGTTACTCCAATAATTCGCAAGGTGGAAAAGGTTCTTGGTACCGAAGTCCTTGAATATGCTGGGCGCCAAGAGGTCGCAATAATTAGCACTTGCAACTCGCCAAAAACCTCGGAGCCTCTTTCAGAAAAGCATACGAGAATTTAAGAGGACTGGAGGACTCAAGTCTTAGATCTCCCTCCCCCCTAGGTTTCGTTCTTGTATATAAATGGCCTTATTCTGTTAGGCTACGAAGGAGATCTCTTTGTCATCTGAGGAAGTGGCAGTCAAGGTGAATGTCGATGTGTTGGAGTTGATTGACAAGTACAACATAGATCTTGTCAAGACAATTGAAGAGTTTCTGAGAGTGCGAGGATATCTGTAAAGGATTACAAGATACCTTTCTTCTTCAAGAACTCTTCAACAGCCATTCTCACCACGGTGGCCCTGCTTACCCTTCTTCCCGAAAGCACCAGCTCCTCTCTGTGATCTTCCATGTACTTGTCAATCAGGTCTGCTAATAGCCTCGGTATTTTCACGGTAGTGCGCTTGAAATTCTCATTTGTGGTCATCTGAAACAACTCGTCCTCTCTTGTGAATGTAGAATTGATTCACTAGTCTTCATTTAAACTCTTTCTATAGTTTTTATATTTTCGTGTTTTATAACCTCACTTTTGCCTCACTTATGAGGCAAAAGCTTAAATATCGGAAAATTCGTTATAGAAGCACAAATGATTCTAAAGTGAGTCTGATGGATGACGAGTATACCACAATAAAAATCCCTCAGTCGTTGGTTGTCAAGATTGATGAACTGCGTGAGAAGGAGCCTCAGTATAGGTCACGTGCTGATGTCGTTGAGGTAGCCGTGAGGTGTTTTTTGCAAAAGGCGTTTTTTGAATATGGCTGGCCAAAAGGGGGAAAGAAACGAATTCTGCAGAGAGAACGAAACCACTCTCACAATCAATACAGCAAAGCCTTAACAGCGATTCTAACATTAACCCTGATAATTGGGATGCTTTCCCCGATCCTGTCAGTAAAAGCGAGTCCAACTGAACTACATGTTGGCCCTGGACAAACGTATGCTACGATCACAGCAGCTATAGCTGCGGCCTCATCCGGCGACACAATCATCGTGCATCCGGGGACGTACCACGAACAGGTAATTATCGATAAGCCCTTAACGCTGGAGGGTGCAAATGCTGGGATTCCGGGGACCGGCACGCGTGGAGCTGAGTCCATCGTTGATGCCGATGATCCAGACGCCTCTACTTGGAGATGCGGATTCTTTATCAAAAGTGGTGATGTAACTATTGACGGCTTCAAGACCATCGACGCAGACGAGGGCGTCCATGTTGCCTGTGATCAGCCCATGTGGGGTGACAGAAAAAACGTTGTCGTAAAGAACAACTACATCGATACGACTGAAGGCAACCCCGACACCGGTATCGCTGCAACCGGGATCGCCTTTTACAGTTTGTATGCCAGCGCTGGCAAGATTTACAGCGTTGATGGAGCAGTTGTACAAGATAACTATATTTATCAAGCTCACGACAGGGATTCGATCTGGTTCCAAGATGTCCATGGCAGCTCCATAACCATAAAGGGAAACAAGGTGGATAATCTTGGAGGATATTCCGGGATTATCCTAGGTGGCACTAACGATGCAGCCTATGTTGATCTCAGTGGAACGGTCATCGAGAACAACGAGGTAGTTTCAGGATCGGCTAACGGAATTGGTATCCAACTAAAGAGATTTACCTCTCCGACCACCCCAGTGTTGATAACCGGCAACACTCTCACTGGAGGAGGCTACGGGATACGTCTGTGGAGTGGTAATGCGCAGACGAACGTAGTTGCTCACTTCAACAATCTTGCTGAGAACACTTGGGGTATCCAGGTCCGTAGCGATAAGCCATGGGCATCAGTAGTCGATGCTGAGAACAACTGGTGGGGCGACAAAAGCGGCCCTAGCGGTGTAGGACCTGGCACAGGAGATGCCGTCTCTACTAATGTTGATTACGATCCTTGGCTGAGAGCGCCGATCGCTGAAGGAGGAGTAAAAAGTGAGACTGTTAGCGGAAGTGGCACTGTTGATGCTAGGGACGAGGCCGACACCGCTGTGGTTATTGATGCTGTAGGCAAACACACTATAACAGTTTCAAAGTACGAGTCTAACCCTGGCACAGGCTTCGCAGCTGGCAAAGGCTCGATCGGCAAGTACATCGATGTCCACTTGGACGACGATACGGGCGTGACCCAGATCGAGATCCGCCTCTACTACACGGACGCCGAGGTCGCTGGCTTGGTCGAATCCTCGCTCAAGATGTACTGGTGGGATGGCGCCGCATGGGTCGAGTGCTCCAACACAGGCGTCAACACAGTCCTAAACTACATATGGGCCATCATCACAGCCACAAGCACGCCAAACCTAGCCCAGCTATCGGGTCAAGGCTTCGGCGGTGGAGGGAACCCGGCACCTGCTAAACCAGTAGGGGGAGAAGTGTTCCTCGTCGACAAGATAGCACTGCTGGCGCCATACATCGTAGCTATACTCGTGGTCGCGACAGGAGCCGCAGTAATCAGGAGACGCAGAAGCTAAACAACAGATCTCTCCTTCCCCTTTTTTCTTGTAAACGCTTATCGATTAGAGAACTCCACTTTTCCCTTAGAGCCGCTGTCTCCCGTGGATGGTGGTTGAGGATGGTTAAGCGTTGGCCGCGTCAGAAGAAGCTCAGAGACCTGATCGAGTACTCCATCCTCATCGCAGTTTGCGGCACCTTCCTAATCACGACCCTAAACTTTGTCATCAACCCCCCACCGATACATGTATCAGAGGACAGTGGACTTAAGGCTGCCATAGTAGACCAGCTCAGCGTCACGCAGCCAAACCAGGCCTTCATAGAGGGGGCGACAAGCGTTCTTAAAAGAGCTGGATTCCACGTGGACATATACGACTGGACGAGCGTAACGGTCGACTTCTACAGAGAACTTCCATCCAAGGGTTACAAGCTGATCATATTCAGAACGCACTCAGGAATACTCATGAATGCGTCAGGTCATCCGATACCCGGAAACCCCGTATTCCTCTTCACGGCCGAGGAGTATCACCCCGACAGGCACACATGGCTACTCCTGACGGATCAGGTGGCTCCTGCGAACCCGTGGGACATCGAAAAATTCTACTTTGCAATTTCCCCAAAATTCGTCAGGGAGACCATGAACGGACGATTTCAGGACACGGTGATCATAATCGCCGGATGCCACGGCCTCTACAGCACAACCTTGGCAGAAGCCCTCATCGAGAGAGGCGCCTCTATAGTCATAAGCTGGGACAAAGGAGTCCTAGCCCCATACATGGACGGCGCGACGGTATTCCTGCTCAACAAGCTCCTGACGGAGAATGAGACGGTGGCACAGTCGGTTGAAGACACGATAGAAACTATCGGGCCGGACCCAGCCGAGGGAGCTGTCCTTCGATACTACCCAGCGGAAAGGGGGAGCCAAACCGCCTGGCGTCTCAGCGTAGCCTCCACAACTCCACTTACTTAACTATCTCACGGGGCCTTAAATCCTTCAGCGAGATCAAGAACTTGCCCCACAGCCTACATGGGAAAATGACCCAGCTATGAATCACTGTTTTCCGCCCCGTTGAACAGTTGAGCGTAGAATAAAGAGGAGACCTTTCTTGCGGTAGCACAGGCAGAAGTGTTTTTGCCGAGATGTCGCCGCTTTCGAAACTGCGAATAGGGAGTATGTTGACCTATGCGGAGTTACCATCGTGAGATTTTTTTCGGTGAATCAGATTGGAGATCGTTTCCACGAATTCTTCGGTCCATTTGACCATTCGCTGTACCTCCTCCTCAGAGACTATGTCCATTTCTTCATACACTATTCTATGCCTCTTTTTCCGCATGCTGTTCATTACCATTGTCATCTTCTCACTTGCTTCGGTCCCAAGTGTTGCTTGGAGAAACCTAACTACGGCCACGTGGCCTTCAGTGCTTGAGGGCCGAAAGCCCTTATCGAACATGAGGGCCCTTTCTGCACCCAGCATCGCATTATACGAGACTGCCAGAGACCAGTCGAATTTCTTGCTTGCAATGAGTGCCTTCGCAGTGTCTATGTCTCTGCTTGAGCGCCTGATCGAGTTGAGCGCTAAGTCGTGACCTGGTCGAATTCTCCTTATTACTTCTTAACAGTTCTTCTAAACTCATTCTCCTCACCGACAAGCATGATTACCGGCTTGCTCGCGATATCCTTCAAGAGGTGGTGCCTGCTCTCGATCCTTTTCGTGAACTCCTCTTTACTCCAGAGTATGTGATTGATCTCCCTCTCCACCTCCTTTTCGATTCTACCTATCAAATTCAGGATTTTCTCCTCGGCTACGTCACCTATTATTAGGAGATCGACATCACTTGATCTCGCCTCGTCCCCACTTGCGAAGGAGCCGTAGACAAGCGCGTATCGTATTTCCTTCATATCCGAGAATGCCCTCCTTAATAGGTCGCCCAAGCCCGCAGTCTTAATCATCAAATTTTTTAACTCAGCAAAGTATGGAAGATTCTTGTTCACCGACACTAATGTGACCTTCCCCCTTTTCTCTTCGTTCACTACGCCCAAGGAGACGAGGTTCTTCTCTTCCTTGTAGAGCATACTGTACGGTATCTTCAGGTCCCTAGACAGCTCGCGAATGTAGAAACTCCTGTCAGGATTCATCAGAAGTTTGGATAGCAGCGACACTCTGGTCTTCGAACCGAAGAGTCTATCCATTTTGGATGTCATATTATCTATTTAGGATGTCAGAACTTAAAAAGATATGGCCCCATACAAATCGCTCGACGCCTACTCTACCAGTACCACAGCAAAGCCCAAAATTCACTCCTTCCCACTCGCAGATACATAATAATACTCGCCTAGGTCCTTCTGGTATCTGTCGAGACGCGAGTTGTCCTTGTTGACTCTGGGTCTTCCCGTTGATGGGTCTCTCCGAAATGTTATTCCCATCCCCTTTAGGAAGGAGTTCATTCCTTCCCTGAGGTTCAGTGGCGTCTCTGCGTAGCCTTTCAGTCCAGGCTCTCCGCTGAAGACCATTATCCTATCGGCGATGAAGTCTAGGGCTGATACATCATGTTCAACCACAAAGGCCGCTGATCCATGGTTCTCGACTATTCTTCGGATGGTTCTGGCCATGGCCAATCTCTCCTCGACATCCAGATATGCGCTGGGCTCATCCAGCAGGTACACGGTTGCTCTCTTGGACAGACAAGCAGCTATGGCAGTCCTCTGTAGTTCACCGCCGCTCAGCTCATTTACCCGTCGGTCGACTATCTTCTCCAAGTTTAGTGGCTCAATTATCTCGGATCTGTACCATCCACTTGTGAACTCGTCTTTTACTATCGTCCTGAGTAGTGACTCAACGGAGTTCTCATAATCGGTCGTGATGTATTGAGGCTTGTAGCTGACATCAATTTCGCCTTGGCTTCTTTGATAGGCCTGGTCAGGTTTCTCAATGCCTGCCAACAGTCTAATGAAGGTTGTCTTTCCGATTCCGTTTGGTCCCAGTATCCCCACTACTTCTCCTCTATGTGTATCTCCGGGCTCAGCCCTCAACTTGAAGTTTTCGTATGATTTTTCCATCTCTTTCCACGTCAATACGATGTCCTGGGCGGTCCATGTTGTGGTGGGTGGCCTGACGTGAAACTTTATTGGAATATCTCTGAAGCGGAGGTTCTCGTCTGGTATATAGCCGTTAAGGTAGACGTTGATTCCAACCTTCACGCCGTGGACATTGGAGACTATTCCGTAGACTGCTGGCTGACCGTACAGCATGCAGACCTGGTCTGAGAGATAGTCGAGGACAGCTAAGTCATGTTCCGCAGCTACGACCATCTTGCCGTCATAAGCCAAGCTCCTTATAACCCTCGCCGCTTCGATGCGTTGTTTCACATCAAGGTAGCTGGAGGGCTCGTCAAACAAGTAGACATCAGCCTCTCGACACACGGTGGAGGCTATCGCTAAACGCTGCAGCTCACCACCACTCAGAACCTTAATGTCCCTGTCTAGGACTGCGCTGAGTTGCAGTCTATCCACTACGCTGTTCATTTCTCCCCTCTCATCTGCGTCCTCAAGGATTTCACTGACTGTCCCGGACGCTGAATGGATGGTCTGATCGACGTACTGCAACTTGGAGACAACTCTCAGTTTTCCTGTGCTAAGGTTCTTGAAGTATTCCTGTAGGACACTCCCTCGATAATTCTTGATTATCTGAGGCCAATCTGGCGGGTCCTCGTAGTTACAGAGGTTGGGTTTGATCTCGCCCGCCAAGACTTTTAGGACAGTTGTTTTGCCAGTCCCATTCTTTCCTAGTAGTCCCAAGACGGTTCCAGGTCTGGGGATTGGTAGTCTGTAGAGTTTGAACGCGTTGGCTCCAAATCTGTGGCAGCAGTCCTTTTCGAGTTCGTCTGGGAGGTTTACAATCGTTATAGCCGTGAATGGACATTTCTTGACGCATATGCCGCACCCAGTGCAGAGTGGTTCGACTATCACGGGTCTTCCGTCTTTCTCGAACTTGATGGCCTCGACTTTGGTCCTGATCATTGGGCAGTATTTGTAGCAGAGTAGACCGCAGTCTTTTTGTCTGCAACGATCTATGTCAAGGACAGCTACCCTAACCATCAGCTCAGCACCTTTTCATCTTCCCAACTCTAGCGTCTGGTCGCCAATAATGCTCCTCTCTCTATTATCAGCTTCGTAACCGTTTCATAGTCCGCCTTCTTTCCACGGCTCAGAGACTTGAGTTCCAACTCAGTTATGTTGAAGAGTTCCATAAGTCTGCGAATCTTTTCTTGCCTTCTCTCTTCCAACACTCGATCATCCCTTACGCCATCGATGAGCCTACTGACGCTTTCTTCTGCATCCTGAACCTTCGATTTGTCATCCGCCAAAATGAGAACGGCCACCTTGGAGGTGCCTGACTTGACTCCGACCATCTCAAGGGCCTTTCTGATCTGTCTCTGCCCTGAAGCATAGAGTAGGATTTCTAAGTCTATGGTTCCAGATATGTTCTTTTTTTGGCTGAATGATCTTAGAGCATTCAGGGCTGCAAAGAATAAGTGTTCAAATCCAGCAACCCGATCCGCATCGAATACCTGAACCGAGGCTGGCTTTGCAGCCCCTCTGACCTTCTCTACGAATTGATCGACATCAATGATTTCTGTATTCTTGAAACCAAGGATTGAAACAAATCTGTCATATTCCTCAATTTTCTTGAACATCCTTTCGTGGCCACCACCGAACGAGGAAAAAGTCCTTTTTTTGAGATCAACCACCATGAGATACCGGTATTATAGTAACAGCGTCACCGTCATCCAACTTCGTTTCGAGCTTCTGCAGAAGCTCGATCTCCTTCCCGTTTACCAGTATGAGTACGTTTGGCCTCGGGTCATTTTGCTCAGGGTCCACCAGAACTCTTTTGAAATCTTCACCAAATTCTGCACAGAGTCTCTGGACTAAAGCATTTATCGTCTCGCCTTCTCTCAGTCTGACTGTAAAACTGCTTTTTCCAGATGCACCGCGCAGGGCTCCAACTAGTCTGACATTTACCCCGATCATAAATTCCAACATTAAAAGTGCATCCCTCTTCTTATATTTTCTGTCGCTAATTCAAGTGCTTTGACGCGCGCGAAAAGGTTTAGACTTGGAGCTAAGTGTTCTTCTGTACTTCTGTGCCAGCGATCAGCCCCACCAACTCTTGCGCCACCTCGTTAACATGCTTGGCTTCTGTCAAGGCTCTGACTCTCTCATAAATGTCTATATGCTCGGCTGATCTCTGTATTGTTCTCTCAATTTGCATCAGGCAATTCATCAAGGCGTCGCTTGTCTTTTCCTCCATTTCGAGTTTGAACCTCACTGTCGTATCTAGATATGCTGGATCACCTAGGCAGAAGTATACGGCTGCTTGCGACTTCCTCATAGAGAGCACCGAGAGGTTCACTGAGATAGATGATGTTGAAGCCTTCTCAGCCTCCACCAGATCCGCTTTCGCCTCCCTCAAGTAACGGAGGGCCCATGCAACACTGTATTCGTCAACCAGAAAACCCGTTTTCAAGTTCTTTCTAGGTCCCCTCAAAAGTCTGGGGTTTACAGAACAGTCTTAAATTGTCCCTTCTCTGCTATTTCTCTGTCTGTCTCCTTTTAAGCCCAGAAATGTAACCAGCTATCATGTTTCGCGTCTGCTTTGAAGACAAAGTTGTCAGCTCGGCTAGCGCCTTCTTATTTGCGTCGAAGTCGCTGGTAAACTTATCTGGATAGGTCTCGAGCAACTTTTGTGCGAGCTTCTTTGCCTTCACTGTTTGTATTTCCACTTTCCCATTCTCCAGGGGTCTTTAGAATCCTGATGCAGCGGTTCTTTTCTTCTGTTCTATTGCTAGAAGTCCTCTTTAAGATAAAGCCTTTCTCCTTAATCTTGACGTTGTTCTCGATGCGCGGCCTCGTTTGGGTTCTAGACGATGGAGTTATATGCATCTTTGGAATAAGTGAATGACTTGGAGGATGATGTTTCTTGGCTGAGGAAGATCTGCAGTTGGCTCCCATGCACAGAATAATTAAGAAGGCAGGCGCCGAGAGGGTGAGTGCAGAGGCCGCCGAAGAGCTTAGAAAGACGCTGGAGTCCATCGGTGTGAGAATCTCTAAGGAAGCATTAGACTTCACGAGGAATTCTGGCAGAAAGACTGTCAAGGCAAAAGACATCAGAATAGCGGTCACAAAGGTCGTCAGATCATAGCTTTCCCTTCGGTTCCTCAATTCTTTTAGGTTTTAGGGGGAAAGCGACGCTGACAGAGGCGAAAAATTATTATATAAGTATGATGACTTTATTCTCCTTAGATTTTGTCCATCGGAGGTATATTTGATGGCTACAGCAGTTCAAGGTCAATTGGGTGGTGTGCCCGTTCTAATATTGAAGGAGGGAACAGGTCGAACTAGAGGCAAGGAGGCTTTAAGATCCAACATCACCGCTGCGAGGATAATCTCTGAGGTTGTGAAAACAACATTAGGTCCCCGTGGAATGGATAAAATGCTGGTTGACAGTCTAGGAGATACAACGATCACAAACGACGGTGCAGCCATTCTAAAAGAAGTGGATGTCCAGCATCCAGCAGCTAAGATAATGGTTGAGGTCGCAAAAACCCAAGACAACGAGGTTGGTGACGGGACGACTACCGCCGTGGTGGTTTGTGGTGAACTTCTCAAGAAGGCCGAGGATCTTCTTGATAAAAAGATACACCCGACAATCGTCATCAGTGGATATAGAAAGGCTGGTGGCAAGGCTATTGAGTTCTTAAAGGAGATTGCTGAAGCTGTCGATTTAGAAGACCGGAAGACGCTGAGGAAGGTTGCGATAACTTCAATGTTTGGTAAGGTCGTTGGCGTCAATAAAGAATACTTGGCTGACATCGCGGTTGAAGCTATAGAGAGAGTCAGGGAGAAAAGGGCAGACAGGATAATCGCGGATAAGGACAACGTCCAGCTGGTCAAGAAGGCCGGAGAGAGTGTGTTTGATACAAAGCTGATCCAAGGTGTGATTCTTGATAAGGAGGTTGCACACCCGGATATGCCCAAGAGAGTTAAGAATGCCAAGATCGCATTGCTTGACTGTGCCTTGGAGGTTGAAAAAACTGAGATAGATGCTGAGATAAGGATAAGAAGTCCAGACCAGATGAAAGCCTTCTTGGACGAGGAAGAAAAGATGCTGAGAGATATGGTAGACAAGATCGCTGCCACAGGCGCGAACGTTGTGTTATGTCAGAGGGGCATAGACGATGTTGCGCAGTACTTCTTGGCCAAGAAGGGAATACTGGCTGTGAGGAGGATTAAGTCCTCTGATATGGAGAATCTCAGTAGAGCTGTCGGAGCCAATGTTGTGACAGATTTTAAGGGCCTCCAGAAGAGCGATCTTGGCTTCGCTGACTTGGTCGAGGAGAGGAAGATAGGTGAAGACAAGCTGGTCTTCGTCGAAGGGTGCAAGGACCCGAGGTCTGTTAGCATCCTGATCAGAGCTGGGTTGGAGAGGATGGTTGATGAAGCTGAGCGCTCGATGAACGATGCCTTGTGTGTAGTTGCAGATGTTATGGAGGTTAACAAGATTGTGGCTGGCGGTGGGGCTGTTGAAGCGGAGTTGGCTAAGAGGCTTAGAAATTACGCGGCGAAAGTCGGCGGTAGGGAGCAGCTCGCCATCAATGCCTTTGCTGAGTCACTTGAGGTTGTGCCTACAGCGTTAGCCGAGAACGCGGGGTTGAATCCAATTGACATAATGGTGGCCCTTACTTCGGCGCACGAAAAGCCTGATGGTCTCTGGATGGGTATCAATGTCCTTACAGGTAAGATCGTTGATATGATGAAGGAAGGCGTTGTTGAGCCATTTAGTGTCAAAGAGCAGGTCATAAAGTCAGCTGTTGAATCAGCCTCCATGATCCTAAGGATTGATGACGTCATAGCTTCAGCTAAGGCTCCTCCACCGACACCTAAGGGACCTGGCGGTCCTCCAGGATATCCTCCAGAATACTAAATTATTCTCCACTTTTTTTCAGTATTCTTAAATATTGAGACTCACCACTTCTTCTTAGACCATCTTTTGCTCCGGTGGTGTAGTCGGGTTAAGGGGACGCCTACAGCATCCGAGCCTCTCGATGCTGGGCTTAAGAGAAAGCTCGAAACCCGGGTTCAAATCCCGGCCGGAGCACCATCACGTGTGCCACTTCGAAATTATGACTTTTGTTTTTCTATTGCGCTGATAGGCGAACACCTATATTTGTTGACGTGATCAGTTACCTTAAGGCTGGTAGGATTGAAGAGGTTTGAGTTCATAGAGGACTTGAAGTCAGACGTAATGTTTAAGGCGTATGGAAAGTCTTTAGAGGAATTGTTCGCTAATGCGGCGTTTGGCCTATTCAGCGTGATATGCCAGATAGATAGAGTAAAGCCCAAGAAAGTGAAGTTGGTGAAAGTCAGAGGTGAAAATATGGAAGACCTCATGTTCAATTGGCTACAGGAGCTGATTGGAATAGTTGAAACAGACAACTTGTTCCTGTCAAGATTCGAGATATTGAAGATAGGAGAAGATGGTACTCATTTGGAGGCAAGATGTTATGGCGAAGCGGCAACTCCTGAAAAGGGTGGGACAGTCGTAAAAGGGGTCACATATTACAAATATGAGTTGAGAAAAACAAAGGATGGATACAACGTTAGAGTCAGTTTAGACATATAGGGCGTCTGTTTTTAACATCGTGAAACATACGTGTTGCTTATTAAAAAAATAGACGAGATGAAAAGAGGATTTTAAAAATGAAGGAGAGACTGAGACAAATCTCGAGTTATGTTTGGGAACTGGACAAAAACGTAAGGCCGAAGATGAGAGTGAAGGCAAAGATCATAGGGTCAAAAAGAGTGATCGAAGACGTGGATGACGCGGCAGTGGAGCAGTTGACAAACGTTGCTTGCCTGCCAGGTGTCATCGAACCAGTCGTAGGCTTACCGGACATGCACTGGGGATATGGTCTGCCTATGGGTGCGGTGAGCGCCTTCGACGCTAATGAAGGTGTGATCTCCTCTGGACTTTGCGGGTTCGACATAAACTGTGGAGTAAACTCCATAAGAACGAATCTAACATTCGAAGAAGTAAGGGAAAAGATAAATGAACTGGTTCCAGCCTTATTCCAATCTATCCCATGCGGTGTTGGGTCAAAAGGAAAATTGAGGTTAACTCCAACCCAATTAGACGAGGTCCTGACCAGAGGGCTGAATTGGGCGGTTGAGAACGGCTACGGAACAAAGGAAGATATAGAATCGACGGAAGAAAACGGCTGCATGGACGGAGCCGACCCCTCAAGGGTTTCAGACCTAGCAAAGCGCAGAGGTGGGCCTCAACTCGGAACCTTGGGGGCTGGAAACCATTTCTTAGAGATTCAAAGGTTGACCGACATCTTTGATGAGGAAACCGCGAAGCAGTGGGGTATCATGGGCAAAAATCAAGTCTTGGTCATGATTCATTGTGGTTCCCGTGGGCTGGGGCATCAGGTGGCTACAGATTACCTGAAGATCCAAGAGCGAGCGGTTGATAAATATAATATCTGGTTGCCAGACAGACAATTGGCCTGCGCTCCAGCCAAATCAAAGGAGGGTCAAGACTACTTTGCGGCGATGAAGTGTGCCGTGAACTATTCCTTTACCAATAGGCTGGTCATGACCCAGTGGATTCGCGAGACGTTTGAGAAGGTCTTTGGGAAGAGCTGGGAGGCCATGGACATGCACACGATATATGCACTCTGTCACAATGTTGTCAAGTTAGAGGAACACATCGTTAATGGGGAAAAAAGGAAGCTCTTTGTTCACAGGAAGGGTGCCACTCGTGCATTCCTAGGTGACCCTGTTTTGATCGCTGGGACGATGGGTACCTCCTCTTATATCCTAAAGGGTACGGAAAAGGCTATGCGGGAGACCTTTGGTTCTTCCGTGCACGGCGCGGGCAGGGCTATGAGCAGAAATGCAGCGATAAAAAAGTTTTGGGGGGAAAGAGTGAGGCAAGAACTGGGTCAAAGCGGGATAACCGCGAAATCAACTCATCCAAAGATCTTAGCAGAGGAGGCGCCGAGGGCGTACAAGGATGTCGAGATGGTTATAGAGTCTGTTCATGGGTCAGGGATATCATTGAAGGTGGCAAGGATGGTGCCTATAGGTGTTTGCAAGGGTTGAGAGAGCCCGAATCGCAATTATAGATCGATAGACGTTGTTCATTGATCTATTTTTTGATCTGCTAACCCCTCGTACCAACTTTGTAGAAATCCTCCACATAACATAGATGAAATAAGCATGGGAAAGAAATGATAATAGTTGTCACAGGTACTCCAGGCCTAGGTAAGACCAAAGTGTCGCAACTTCTGTCAAAGAGACTTGATGCATTGCACTTGGATTTGAACAGGATCGTAAGAGAGGAGAAGTTGACGCTAGGGATAGATGAGGAGAGGAAGAGCCTAGTAGCTGACTTGAAGAGGCTTTCAGGCAGAGTTCAGGAGCTCATCAAAGAATCCTCAAAGAACGTCATTATCGATGGCCACTACGCTTCAGAAGTCGTTCCACCCAAACTAGTATCATACGTGTTTGTTTTACGAAGAGATCCAGACCTTTTAAAGGTAGATTTGGAAAGGAAGGGGTTTGGGAAACAGAAGGTATCTGAGAACATTTCAGCCGAGATCTTGGGCGTCTGCCTATCAGATGCCTTGAATGCGTATGGTTTGAAAAGAGTGTGTGAGATAAATACCACAGACAAGTGTGTTGAAGGCATCATCGAAGAAATCATCCTTGTCTTAGATGGCGAGGAGAAGCCATCGGTTGGAAAGGTGGACTGGCTTGGAAAACTGGAGAGAGAGGGGCGTCTAGAAAATCTTATGGAACAATAGGATCTCTATTAATACTCAAGACCTATCTTTGGGATGCAGACGCGCCCTCGTGTG
The DNA here is from genome assembly GCA_964551465.1 of uncultured Candidatus Bathyarchaeia archaeon. GTDB lineage: Archaea > Thermoproteota > Bathyarchaeia > RBG-16-48-13 > JAGMEO01 > CAZKBR01. The sequence goes on along the minus strand of CAZKBR010000004.1, from coordinate 2,527 downwards.
GCCAGCTTTGCATGAGACTCAACCCTCACCAACATTTCCTTCAATTTCCTGTGGATTCCTGTGGATTCCTGCAGTTTCCTGTAAATTCCTGTAAAATCCAGTGAGATTTTTGGTTTCCACTCCCATTTCATGAAAAGAATCATTCTCCGAAGATCTCAGAAACTAAAAAAATATTTGGAGAGGAGTTTATACTCCTTCCCTCACATAGACCTCAAGATCCTTATCCTCTCCTCTATGGGAGGATGAGTGGCAAAGAGTTCGTCCAAAGGGCTTCTATTTGGGTCGACGAAGAACATATGTGAAACAGCCTCACTGACCCTCATTTCACCTCTGTTCACCTTCATTATCTTCTCCAAAGCCGAAGCTAAGCCTTCCGGATAGCGTGTCAGCTGAACAGAGGAAGCATCCGCCAAAAACTCGTGCTCTCTTGAGATGGCGGCCTGAACAAACCTGACTACTAACGGAGCGAACACTGCAAGAAGGAAACCGATCAAAACCAAAAAGCCCAGCCCCTCTCTCTCTTCTCTCTCTTCGCCGCGTATCCCGTATCTCCAAGACCTCAACAGCATATCACTTATTATCGCGACCAAACCAACCAAAACGCTGACAAGTGTAGCAAACCTTATGTCATAGTTTCTTATATGCGAAATCTCATGTCCAATGACTCCCTCCAACTCAGACCTGTCCAGATTCCTTAAAAGGGCTGTCGTCACAGCCACGCTGGCGTGCTCAGGATCCTTGCCAGTAGCAAAGGCATTCATCTCATTGCTATCTATCACATAGACCTTCGGTTTCGGTATACCAGCGGCGATGCTCAAGCCCTCAACCGCATTCACTAAGTAAATCTGCTCTCTCTCGTCAACCGGTCTCGCATTAGTTGCTCCAAGAACCACTCTGTCCCCATAATTGTAAGAGCCATAAGCATACACTGCGACAACGACTCCAGCGATTACAAGAAAAAGAAGAGATAGTTCAGGAACTAGAATCAGAGATACAACGTAAACCAAGGCTGTGAGCGTTAAAAAGATAAAAAAAGCAAGAAGGATGGAGTTCCTCTTGTTCTTCGCCATCTGATCGAAGAAGCTGACCCTTTCCATCAGAACTTCACTTCGACTGGCCTTCTCTCCTCCTCCGCGATCGCAAAGTACTCTCTCGGCATTCCTTTACCTATAAGGCCAGCAAGCCATGATCCAGGAATCGTCGAAATCGTATTGTTGAATGTCAACACAGAATCGTTGTAAAACTGCCTAGCATAAGCGATCTTACTCTCTATACCATCCAGCTGCTCTTGAAGCAACCTGAAGTTTTCGCTAGCTCTCAACGCCGGATAATTCTCAGCCAAAGCGAAAATCGTCTTCAAAGCGGTGCTCAGCTCACCCTCCGCCTTCATCCTCTCCTTCATATCTGATGCCCCAAGCATCCTTTCCCTCGCCTTCGTCACCATCCTTATGGCATCCTTTTCATGCTCCATGTAGCCCTTCACCGTATTCACCAAATTCGGCACCAGATCCGCCCTTTTCTTCAGCTGCACATCTATCTGAGACCAAGCGTTATCTATCCTGTTTGAAAGCACAGTTATCCTATTAACATAGTAAATAACCACAACTATTACCAGTACTACTACTGCTGCCGCGAATGCAAGTATTAACCAATCCAGGGCACATCACCTCATTCTGTATATGGATTCAGAAGTCTATAATAAATCGTGTGTTTAAAAAATGTTGTGGAACTATACAATCAACCCGCGCGTGATGTTGAAAATTGGAGGGGGTATAGGTGTGCGCTCAAACCGGTATAAATCCAGCTCCACAGCAATTTAATTATCTTATTGTACAATGCTACAGCTGTGGACAACTCTTACTGGCCAAAGCTGGGCAAAAAAGTAAAATATGTACCTATTGCGGTGCTAGATTGAAGTTGAATCGTGTCAAAATATTATCCAGAGCTAGAACAGCTAGAGAAGCATCAGAGATCGTGAGAGCGCTAAAACGAAAGTCAAAAACGAGTGAATGAGGCTCCTTTCGAGCTTTTTCCGAGAAAAAGGCGAGTTCGAGCGCTACTTAACTTTATTTTAATCTTCAGCACCTAAACATATTGGAGGTGAGAAAAATTTCAGTTCTTCCTGGAAGAAGCTTCTTTGAAGAGTTCAAGTTTCTCTTGCAAAGAACAGTTACCGTAGTCACAACCGACGGAAAAGAGTATGTTGGAAGCCTAGCTGGCTACAATCCAGACAACATGAGTGTATGTCTTAAGGACGTGAGAGACAAGAAGGGTAACGTACTAGACCGAATTTTCATCAATGGAAGTATAATCACTGAAATATACGGTATCGGAAAGCCCTTTGATTTGAGAGGCCTAGCGGCTAGGCTCGAAAAGGTCTTCCCTAGAATGGTAAATATCTACGAGGACCTAGGAGTCATAGTTGTAATGGACAAAATAAGGGTCGGTGAGAAGGGTATGATTGAGGGCAGTGGTCCAGCTGCTGAACGAGTAAAGAAGGTTTATGATGAATTCATAAGGGAACAAG
>CAZKBR010000003.1:0-45744 GCA_964551465.1 uncultured Candidatus Bathyarchaeia archaeon | reverse complement strand
TATAAATATTCTGTATAAACTTATACAATTCCCCTGCAATAGTCTCCGATGTTCTTAGTGCAAATAAACAGCCTCAAAAATCGAGATCTTAAATGCCGTTCCGCATCGATTACTTACAGCAAGAATGAAGGGCATCAGAAGAAGGGGGTCTGGTGCGGCGGGCAGGATTCGAACCTGCGAACCCCTACGGGAAGAGATCTTGAGTCTCGGGCTGAAATATTCTCCCGCCTTTGACCTAACTTGGCTACCGCCGCCAAAAAACCTAAGTAGTTTTTTATAATTTAAGGATTCTCCTCGAAGCGAGCCACGCTTAAACGAGTATAAGTGTACCCAGATTCTCTCCCCTGACCACCCGCTCGATGTTGCCAACGTTTCTTCCATCAACGATTCTAGTTGGGATTCTAGATCTTTTCACTATCTTAATCGCAACGGGATCGAAGAGCTCGTAGCCTCCAGCCCATAGCTCTTCACCCAGAACCTTCTTCAAAAGCTCGTCTGCACCAATCTCATCCAGCTTCTTTGCGTCCGGATCCTTCTTCGGGTCGGCCGTATAGACGCCATCCACATCTGTCGCGTTGATAAGTAAGTCCGCATTGATCGACTCGGCCGAGATGGCGGCGACGGCGTTTGTTGACTGCCCTGGCTGAAGACCTCCCAAAACGACTATCTTTCCGGTCTCGAACGCCTTCCTCAACTCCTCAACGCTTGTTGGAGGCTCAGAATAAGCGTCTCCTCCGAGCCTTGAGATCAGCAACCTAGCGTTCAGCCTTGAAACCTGTATGCCAATCAAATCGCAAACTACCTCAGACCCACCCAATCTCCTTGCCGCATCGATGTATTTCCTCGCATTCTCGCCTCCACCCGTAACTACTACTAGCCTGTGACCTTCACTTCTGAGCTTCTTGAACACCTCGGCATATGCTGAAACCATCTCAAAATCCAATCTGGACGGAAACGCATATCTCCCAATCTTAACGGCAATCTTCAACGGTCGTTCACGCTTCACTCTTCACGAATCAACTATATAAGTCGCCTTCAAATTTAGTCTTTTGAAGCGCCTCAACTTATTACCCTTTTGGAGGCAAGTTCAGATGTCGATGGACAAGAGTTCACTGTCGATGTTTCGTCTCAAGAGGACTTTGGATAGCCTAGCCTCCAAAACTGGGAGACACACAGAACTCGTCTCGCTTTATGTGCCGCCTGACAGACAGATCAGCGACGTCATGAACAACCTCAGGCAGGAACTAGGCACAGCCTCAAACATCAAGTCCAAGGTGACGAGGAAGAACGTTCTAGATGCCATAGAGAAGGTCATACAGCGCCTGAAGCTCTTCAAGAAGCCCCCCGAAAACGGGCTAGTCATCTTCTCTGGAGCCATCCCCCAAAACGGCGCTGGAAGCGAGCAGATAGAAACCTATGTGCTTGTTCCCCCCGAACCGATAACGATCTACTACTACAGATGCGACAGCAAGTTCTACATCGAACCTTTAATGGAACTTCTCAGAGAAAAAGATACTTACGGAATCTTAGTCGTAGATGGAAATGGAGCCACTTTTGCAACCCTGAAGGGCAGAAGGCTAGAGGTCGTGGAGAAGATAACCTCCGGAATCCCGGGAAAGCATAGGGCAGGAGGACAATCGGCTCGCAGGTTCGAGAGACTCAGGGAAGCTCAGGTTAACGAATACTATAAACGGGTCGGTGAGCATGGAAACAACATTTTCCTAAAGATTCCCGATCTAAAGGGCATCATAATCGGCGGACCTGGACCCACGAAGAGTGACTTCGAGAGTGGAGACTACCTACATTATACTCTCAAGAGCAAGGTCCTTGGCATAGTAGACACGGCCTACGTGGATGAGCAGGGGATGAAGGAGGTTGTTGAGAAGTCGCCACAGATCTTGCAGAAGGTCCGGTACTTTGAGGAGAAAAAGCTTGTTCAAGAGTTTCTCTACGAGCTTGGACACGAAACAGGTCTAGCGACCTACGGTGAAGAAGAGATCCGAAGATATCTGTCCAACGGTCTGCTCAGGCTACTCCTCCTCTCAGAAGAGCTGGATAGAGTCAGAGCCAAGATTAGGTGTACGAACTGCGGATACGGAGAAGAGCAAACGATCAAATCCTCTGAGATTCAGAAGAAAAGTGATGAAGTCGCCAGCAAAATCTGCCCGAAATGCGGCACCCAAAATCTTACAATAGCTGACACGAAAGACATCATCGACGAACTGGCAGAGATGGCAGAGAAGACAGGCACGACTGTTGAACTTATATCAACGGGAACCGAAGAGGGGGTTGAGCTTGAGAAGAGCTTTGGGGGTATCGCTGGCATCCTACGCTTCAAGCAGCTCTAATATTGTGCATGGCAACTAGGTCTTTCTTGAATGCATCTAATTCTTCAGGAACCTTGATCTTCACGCTCTCTCTGAGAGAAATGCCTTTTTCTTTCTTTCTGTTCCAAACCATCGAGTTAAACTCGATAAGCTTCCCGGTTAGCTTCGTGAGCCCTTTCTCCCACTTTGCTTCTGGAAAAGACCCGCTGTGTATACTAGTCTTATTGTCGATCTTAAGCCAGAGATGGTCGGTGATAAACGGTATGATTGGCGCCAAGAGTTTAAGAACCTCTCTCAAACATGTATTCAATGTAAACCAAGCAGCTTTCTGCTCTGACTCAGAAAATCCCCTTCCATAGGCTCTAGACTTAACCATTTCAACATAATGAGGGGCAAAAAGGTTCCAGACAAACTCTCTGATGGAAACCGCTGCATCATTGAACCTATATTCCAGATAATCCCTCTTGATAGTTTCTATTAAAACGGATAGCTCCGCCAAGATCCATCTGTCGGTCGCCGTCAACTCCACGTCCTCACAGAGGGGAAAAGCCGAGATGAACCTTGAGACGTTCCAGAGTTTCGTCAAGAATTTGGATGTCCCCTCTATCCTCTCGAATGAGCACCTTATGTCCTTTCTGGCAATGTCTCCTTCCAAGCAAGACCATATCCTAAACGCTTCAGCCCCGAATTTTTCGACTACGTCCTTTGGGTCGATGACGTTACCCATGCTTTTACTCATCTTCCGCCCCTCCTCATCAAGGACATGCATGTTTATCCACACGTGTTTGAAAGGCCTCTTCTTGAAGAGGTGATAAGTCTTCAGCAACGTGAAATAGAGCCAGTTCCTCACGATCTCCTTACCTTGCGGCCTGACATAGCAGGGAAATTGCTTATCGAAGAAGCCTTTGTCCCAGAGGTAACCCATTATGTAGACCTCAGAGGAGCAGGAGTCAAACCAAGTGTCGAAAGTCCTCTCCTCACCTAAGAAGCTCTCCCCACCACACCTTGGGCAGGTCTTAATCGGAGGGCCTTCCCTCCAAGGCTGGTAATACTCTCCAGGCTCCGGCACATATGCGAAGCCACATTTCTTGCAGTACCAGAGAGGGATCTCGGTTCCATAATACCTCCTCCTAGATAGAACCCAGTCTGCGCTGAGGGAATTGAGCCAGTCGACCAAGATTCTTTTACTTTCTGCAGCGAAAAACTCCATCTCGTCAGCAATCTTGAGCAATTCATCCTTGAAGTCTAGCTGATTCAGATAGAACTCTTTAAGAGCGATGAACTCTATCGGGTCCTTCGAGCGCCAGCAAACAGGCCTTTTCTGATGTATGGTTTCCTGCTTTTCCAATAAGCCGAGGGACTTCAGATCTTCAGATATCTTTCTCCTCGCCTCGCTCACCGAGAGCCCACTGTACTTTCCAGCATTCTCGTTCATTTTGCCATCTATGTCTATAGCGTACGTCGGCTCCGCTTTCAGTTCCCTCAGCAGCCTGATGTCGTCGCGATCCCCAAAACTACATATCATCACTAGCCCTGAGCCGAACTCCATCTTCGCGTAAGGGTGAGGAACTATGCTGACCTCTTGACCATATATGGGGACGACTGCATACTTACCTTCTAGGTGGGTATACCGTTTGTCATCAGGGTTGAAGAGAACCGCCTTGCACGAGCATAAGAGTTCCGGCCTAGTCGTGGCTATCAGTATCCTCTCTTCGATTTCTTTCACTTTGAACGCAACATAATTCAGGACCGCATTCTCTTCTTCATATTCGATCTCAGCATCAGAGAGAGCTGTACCGCACACTGGACAATAGTTCGTAGGTTTCGTGTCCTCATACACCAGCCCCTTCTTCCAAAGATCAATGAAGGACTCCTGCGTCAGCCTCCTGTACTCAGGATCATCAGTCTCGTATCTGCCACCAATTTTGTACTCAAGCTTCCAAGAGTTACAGCTGAGGCCAAGCTTTTTGAACGTGTCCAGAGAAGCATCCCCGTACATTTCTAACAACTCTTTACACTTCTCAATGAACTCTTGTCTCGGGGTCTCTCTCATCGATATCTTGAAGAGCCTCTCCGTTTGAACCTCTATGGGCAACCCGTTCTTGTCTAAGCCTAGGGGAAACAGAACATTGAACCCCAGCATCCTCCTAGACCTCGCCATGATATCCATCCAGACGTAGGTGTAGGCTTGACCGATGTGAACTGGAGCATCCACATAGGGCGGCGGCGTATCTATGCTGTACAACGGTTTCTTGCTGTCCTTGTCAAACGCATACAGCCTTTCTTCTTGCCACTTGGAGAAGATCATGGGCTCTAGACCCTTATCCCATCTTTTCTCTCCTATCTTAGGCTTGAAAACCGCTTTTGCCTTACCAACAGCCGCTCGCGCACGCATTGCTTGCCCCTTCTTTAACTAATTCGCTAATCGAGACAATGTCTTTTGAGACTCTTAGAATAGATCAATCTTACCTCCCTTTACTCCTAGTAAAGTCTATCTCCTTACCGATCTTGACCCTCAGGCCGTCTGTAGCTGCAACCGTAGGGACACCAGTTTCCTTTTCAATATACGCAGCTTCCTTCGGAGGCCAGCTGTAGAACATCTTCATACCGAAGTGCGTTATAATCACTCTCTCGGGATTAGACTCGCTGACTATTTTTACAGCGTCATCACTCGACATGTGTCCTCTCCAAGGCGCACCCCTAGGCCTCATAACACACAGAATAAGCAGATGTGTCCCACGATAGTATTCCCCGATGCCATCGAAGTACTCTGTGTCCGAAGTGTAGCTGAAGTCACCGATGTCTGGAAAGGTGAATCTGAAACCAACAGCATCCGGATCACTGTGCAGCGCTCTCGTAGTAAAAATCTCTACATCGTCTATGTTAAATCTCAGATCAGGCTTAGCCTCAATCACCCTCTCAACCATACTTTGATGATACTTTGAGATGGAGGCTTCGCAGACATCATTTCCAAACAAGACACTGCGAGGCGCAACTAAAGTTCCCCCTTTTCTGGTCATACCCCTAGTCATAGCCTCAACAAAGATCTCGCCGTCAGTATAATGATCCGGATGGCTGTGCGAAATCAAGAGAGCTTTGACCCTTTGCGGGCTCAAGCCGGCATCAATTGAGCGTACGACCGCTCCCGGACCCGGATCAAGGTGCATCTGAAACCTACCACTGATTATTCTAATCCCACCAGTCCACCTCTTCTGCGTGATCGTAATAAACCGACCTCCACCAGTGCCCAAGAAGACTAGCTCAACCTCACTCACGTTTTCACTCACCTAGATGAGTTTCATACCGCTGATATCGATAGGAAAAGCTTATGGAGTAACGAAGCGCAAGCGACACCTAATCGCTTTTTCTTTCGCTTATCTCCTCCAGTGTTTTACCCTTTGTTTCTATTCCCAACAAGATAACACTGGCCGGACCTACTAAATGTACTAGGGCAAAAATCGCGAAGACGACGGCCAGGCCTCCATACTCGTATAGTAGCGGTGTGATTGTTGGCGCGAATATGCCAGCCACGCGTCCGACACTGGCTGCTGCTCCTGAGCCTGTTCCTCTCACACGCGTCGGATATGATTCCGGTGTATACGCGTAAAGCGCTGACCAAGCGCCTAGATTGAAGAAAGAGATAACGCTACTCCATAGGAGTATTGAGTTGGGGTTCAATGCCGAACTCAAAAGAACGCTTCCAATACCGGCCAACGTCAGATACATGATCAAGATGGGTTTTCGACCTACACGATCAAGTAATAGTGCTGCGCTGTAGTAGCCCGGAACTTGTGCCAAGGTGACTATGAGAACCCATTCGATTGATTTTACCACACTAAAATTCAAAGGAGGTCTCGCGTAGAAGGATGGGAGCCACGTAAAGATTCCGTGGTAAGTGTAAACTAGGACTGCCCAGAGAAGCCATAGCAGAGCCGTCCTCTTCCAATAGGCTGGGGACCAGAGTTCCTTTATGGCTGTTATGGCGTTGTACTTCTTTAATGGAGCCTTAGGCAAGCTTTCTGCTTCAAAGTCGGATGGAACTAGTTTATGCCTCTTAAGCAGACTTAATACTTCATCTGTTCTTCCTTTGAGCTGCAAATATCTCAGAGACTCGGGCGTAAAAAATACAACTAGAGGAATCAACAAGAGAGGAGCTAGAGCCACTAAGAAGGTGGGACGCCACCCAACGGTTGGAAAGAGAAAATAGGGAAAAACCAGAGAGAGCAATACTCCGTAAACCCAAGAGGCTTCTACCAAACCTAGAAAACGCCCTCGGTACCTTGCGGGTATATATTCCGAAATGTAAACGCCCGGTTGGGGAAGCAAGCCACCTAATCCTATCCCGGCCAAAAAGCGAAGGAAAGCCATGGTTATAGGATCTGGAGCTAACGAGTTTAGCGCCGTGAAGATCGTCATAGTCGAGATGGTAAAGAGAAGCGTTTTTTTCCTACCTATGTGGTCGGCAAGTATGCCACAAGATAGTGCGCCGACAAACATGCCCAGATAGCCAATGCTCAAGAGGAGGCCAGATATCAGGGGCTGTTGTCCCAGACCAAACTCTCCGATTATTGGGGTCAGAACGGCTGCAATAAGCATCACGTTCATAGCTGTGAAACCGTAGATGAGACTGCCTATTAGCAGCAGTCCATAATGAAAACGTGTAAGCGGTGCTTTGTCCAAGTGTTCAACAATATTTCCAGTCATGGAAAAACCCCTCATTTAATCGATCAATTGACCAAGTCCCTTAACCTCGTAAACCTTGCATAGATGGAAACTTGACAGCGGAATTTTCTAAGCTATTGGCAAACAAAAATTGTCCCTCTGCCTGTCCTAAGTCTATAACATAAGGGCTTTGGAAGAGTTATATGTCTTTAGAATCCGTATAAACTCCGCCGACCGAACGAACATTCAATGACATTCTAAAATGCTTTCGCTATTTCCTTCGGTTTTATGCACCCTTTTTCACAAATTATGAGTGAAACATATTCTGGCGGAGTGATGTCGAAGGCCGGGTTAAGGGCTTCTACACCTTCAGCCGCTATTCTCCTCTTGAAGATCTTGAGAACCTCATCCTGAGACCTCTCCTCGATTACCACATCTTTGACATCTGTCTTCAGATCGAAAGTCGATGTTGGGGCAGCGGAGTAAAACGGGATGTTGTGAGTCTTAGCCAGCACTGCTATCTGATACGTCCCTATCTTGTTTATCACATGCCCAGTCTTCAGAATCCTATCTGCTCCAACTACAACCTTGTCAACGAGGCCTTTCTGCATCACATGGCCAACCATCGTGTCGCAAATGAGCGTGACTGGTATTCCATCATGTTTAAGTTCGAATGTTGTGAGGCGAGCGCCCTGCTGTTTAGGCCTCGTCTCAGTCGCTATGACACTTATCTTCTTGCCGTCTTCCACAGCTGCCCTGACGACCCCCAAGGCTGTGCCATAACCGACCGTGGCGAGGGAGCCAGCGTTGCAGTGGGTGAGAACAGTATCCCCATCCTCTAAGAGCCCTGCACCGTTCCGGCCGATAGCCTTGTTCATCTCCACGTCTTCTTCAGCCATCTTAATAGCCTCCTCCACAACGGCATTGGACACATCTGCAGCAGACCCTTTTGTCGCATATGCTTTCCTTAACACCCTGTCGACAGCCCAGAAGAGGTTGACAGCGGTAGGCCTCGTAGACCTAAGAAGCTCTGCAGAAGCATCAAGCTCCTTAATCAACCCCTCTCTAGATCTCTCCATCGAATGATGAGCCGTGAGCGCCAGACCGAAGGCAGCTGTGACTCCGATTAAGGGTGCTCCACGAACCTTCATCTCCTTGATTATCTTCGCGACCTCTTTACACTCTTTAAGTCTGAGGTAGACGAGTCTTTGAGGCAGAAGAGATTGATCTATAGTCACGACAAACCCATCATCCCAGTGGATAGTCCTCATTTCTCTCCCTTCAATAGAAGTCAGAACAGATCTATCGATCGAGCAGCATCGAGATCGACGCTTTTTAATGGTGGACCGGCCGGGATTCGAACCCGGGGCCTCCTGGGTGCGAACCAGGCGCTCCTTGGCCCATCCAAAGCATACCAAGCTGAGCTACCGGCCCATATTCTTTCAATATCACCATAAGACATACATTTAATTATTGCTTTTCACGCGCGAACCGCTATTCTGTTCAAAGCAACAAAAGGGACATGGCAACAAACAAAAATGAATCTACCATCCCATGAGGAAAAAACGTATTTCTTGCTAAGCAAATCTGTGATTAGACAGGAATCAACTTAGGGGGAGACTAGAGATGAAAATCGCGAAAATTGAGATTCACCCGGTCAGACTTGAATATCTCAGGCCTTTCACAACAGCATTAGATACCTCTGAAGAGAGCCACAACATCGTAGTGAAAATCACAACGGATAGTGGCGCGATTGGATGGGGTGAAGCCTCCCCCTCACCTCGAATTACCCATGAAACCCCAGAAACAGTTCTAGAAGCTCTCAACAAGATTTGTCCAAAACTCATAGGGCGGGATCCATTAGAGATCGAAAGGTTAATAGAAGTTATTGATCGCACAGTGACAGATAATACAAGCGCGAAAGCGTCGATCGAAATAGCTGTTCACGATTTGTTCGGAAAAAATGCCAAGATGCCACTTTACAGACTGCTCGGAGGATATCGACGCAAAGTTGAAACCGACTACACATTGGGGATCAGAAAAACCGAAGAAACTCTGGTCGAAGCAAGAGAAGCCATAGAAGCAGGTTTTAGGATACTGAAGGTTAAAGTCGGAATCGATCCGAAAGAAGACATTGAAAGAATTCGTCTAGTTCGCAAAGCTGTCGGAGACAAGATCAGGATTCGGATCGATGCGAATCAAGGATGGAGTGTAAAAAGAGCCACAGAAACTTTGAGGAGGCTTGAGCGCTTCGGCCTAGAATTTATAGAGCAACCGGTTAAAGCGAATGATGTAAAGGGCTTATCGCAGGTGAAGAGAACTTCACCCATTCCTGTGATGGCAGACGAGAGCGTTCACACGCCGGAGGACGCCATGACCGTTGTCAAAGCGGAAGCTGTGGACCTCATAAACATAAAGCTCATGAAGAGCGGAGGCATCTGGAAGGCGAGAAAGATAGCAGCAGTAGCCGAAGCCGCGAACATTCCTTGTATGATTGGCTGCATGGGAGAATCTAACATCGGAATAACAGCTGCCGTTCAACTGGCAGCGGCCACCAAAAACATAAAATTTGCTGACCTGGACTCAGATCTCATGCTCAAACAAAAACTGGTGAAGAATGGGGGAGCCAGCTACAACGACGGTTTCAGAATCCCGCAAGAAACCTCAGGCCTAGGCAACCTGAAGATTGACCATGAGCTGCTTGGCAGACCATTCATAACATTCGAATGAAGCAGCGGGTCCTTGGAGTTTAGTCGTTTAACCTTGATTGCTTAGTTGAACTTCAAATGCCCAAATCTATGATTTCGCACGCGAGAGTAACTATATAAACTCAAAGCCTACTTTAAAAATATGGAAGAAGTCGAAGTAGAAGCGACAAAATATTTCTTGCTCGCTTGGAGTGACATAGAAGAAGATGTGGAGAAATTAAGTGTCAAAGTTGAGAAGAACTTTGGCATACCCACAATAATTTTTGGGATTCTCAGGGGCGGAGCCACGGTAGCAAACTTGATTTCTGACCGTCTACAGATGCACAACGTCCACAGCATTGGCACAAAGTCTTACAAGGATGTAGCCGTGAGAGGCAGGCTAGATATATACCAACCCATCACAGTAACGGATCTAGGCAAACACGATGTTCTGCTAGTAGACGATGTCTCGGATACTGGAAGTACTTTCAAAGACGTGATCGAAACTCAGATTGAGCCTAAGAAACCTAGAAGGTTTTGCACAGCTTCACTACATATTAAACCTTGGACGAGTTTTATTCCAGACTATTTCGTTAGAAAGCTTGATGGCTGGATAGTTTATCCCTGGGAAAAGCATGAAACGATAAAAGCCTTGGGCGAGAAGCTAGTGAGGAAATACGGGTCGGAAACCGCTGAAAATATTATCGCTAGAGAGTTTGGTTACAGACCTAGTATTATCAAAAGAATTCTAAAGACCTGACGACCTGACCAGTCATAGCAAAGCTTAAGTTTCTTAGCAAGTCTCTAGTTCTATCGCCGGAGGGATGTGTTGAGGCTTGAGATTTTTGATGCCAAACAGAACCTCCTAACGAATGACGACGTCAGGTCTATTGTCGAGATTGAACAACATCCAAAAGTCCGAGAATGGCTCATCGAATACGTCGATACCAGCATCGAGAAGGAGCTTGAGGCTTACAAACGATTCTTTAGAAACCTACCGGAGAACATAAGAGCAGACATTCTCGTCGCTAAATGCGATGGACGCCTGGCCGGATTCCTCGGCTTGTGGAGGCTTGGAAGATACACGGAGCACGTTGCAAGCGTAGGAGTCAGTGTGCATCCAGATTACTGGAAAAAGGGGATTGCAACGCATCTCATAAGATCCGCGATCGCGCTGGCTAAAGAGAAGGGGCTAAAAAGGCTCGAGATCGATACCCTCTCAGAGAATTTGGCAATGAAACACGTAGCAGAAAAATTGGGATTTAGACTGGAAAGTTTAAGAAAGAACAGGATTCAGAAAGACGGATCGTACCACGACGAGGCGGACTACTTCTTACTGTTATAAACCAAAACTCGTAACAGAGCATATACCGTTGCAAATGAGGTTAATGTTGCAAATTAAGCTTTAAGGATTTTTCCGCCGTTGCGTTTGGGTTTTGCTTTAGATTAAAGTAGTTATTTTTCCTCAAATTCCTGAGTATTTGGCTATTTTTCTGCAAGCGCATGAGAGATTATCGTTTCTTTTGCTTCCTTCTAGCTTTCCATGCTTTTGCAGCCACTTTGCCACGTTTCTTGTGCCGGGATTCGATCCACAACTTGATGGCTTCTTCTATTGCTAGGGTTATGTTCCCCTTTTTCATGCCCATTTGTTTAAAGACTTCTTCTCGAAACTTCTTCTCTAGATCTTCAGATAAGATTACTTTTATGCTTCCCACTTTGGTTCGCTGAATAATGTCGGAATATTCCCTTATATACTTTTACCCTTTAGGGTAATCAAGGAAATATGCAACAGAACATACAACAGTAAAATTTATATATATCCAACCTCACAAAATACTGATTTATTGTAGCACCTAACGATGCTACAGAGTGCGCGTGACTGATTGGCGGAAGACTGGAAAAGCATTCTTGCCGAAAGTATCACGAAGCCCGAGCAGATTCTTGGCAAGTTTAAAGTCGACGTAGAACCTATCAGGGCTGTCGTATTCAAGTACCCTATGAGGATCTCGAAATACTATTTCGACCTTATAGAGGAAGTAGACGACCCAATATGGAAGCAGTGTATTCCAAGCCCTCTAGAGCTGCAGGATCCATACGGCATTGAAGATCCGCTAAACGAGGAAGGAGATAGCCCAGTAACAGGCTTGGTTCATCGATACCCAGACAGAGTTCTTATGTGTGTGTCGAATAGCTGCGCAACTTACTGTAGGTTCTGCACGAGAAAGAGGAATGTTGGAAAACCTGACTTCAACCCATCCACCGATGTATTATTGGAGCAGATCCAATATATCAAGAATAATCCAGCCATTCGGGACGTCATCTTGTCTGGTGGAGATCCCTTACTGCTATCAGACGAGAAGATAGAGTTCCTCCTCAAGAAGCTTAGAGCCATACCGCATGTCGAGATCATACGGATCGGCTCTCGAGTCCCATGCACGCTTCCGCAAAGGATAACGCCGAAGCTATGTAACATGCTCAAGAATTATCATCCTCTCTACGTGAATGTTCACTTCAACCACCCACGCGAGATAACCGATGAAAGTGCGAGAGCTTGCGGACTACTCGCCGACGCTGGAATCCCATTGGGAAACCAAGCGGTTCTCCTCAGAGGCGTCAATGACGATCCTGAAGTGATAAAGAGTCTGGTTCAAACACTCCTTCGGATCCGAGTTAAACCGTACTACCTGTTCCAGATGGATGTCGTCAGAGGAACATACCACTTCAGAACTAGGGTGGAAACAGGGCTCAAGATCATCAAGTCCCTCGTCGGCAACACATCAGGTTTGGCTGTGCCACGCTATGTCATAGATGCCCCAGGGGGTGGAGGTAAGATTCCAATTGAACCAAACTACATTCTTAGCATTAAGCAGGATAAGCTTGTCCTAAGAAACTATGAGGGAAAAGCCTACGTCTATCCCCAGATACCGTTGACGAAGGAGAGATGCCAACCAGAGGTTCCAGCCTTAGCAGATTAGGGACACAAGATGACCCTCAAAGTAGGGTTGACCTACAACCTGAAAAGGCAACCCCGCGCAGACGAAGGTTTACCCGAGGATTTTTTCGCAGAGTTCGACGACGAGGAGACTGTGGACGCCATCGCCGAGGCACTAATGAAAGGCGGATCAAATGTAACGAAGATAGAGGCAGATGAGAGAGCCTATAGCAAGCTGAGAAAGTTGGAGCCCGACATCGTCTTCAACATAGCTGAAGGATTACGCGGCGAGAGCCGGGAGTCTCACATACCGGCGATGCTGGAGATGCTGGGAACACCTTACACTGGTTCTGGACCGTTGACCTTGGCCATATCACTAGATAAAGCATTAACACATCAATTTCTCGGGGTCAACGGAGTCCCGTCTCCTTTATTCCAAGTTTTGTCAAAAGGCGATGAGAGATTCGATAAAATAATCAGGTTTCCACTCGTGGTCAAACCTTTAGCCGAAGGTTCTAGCAAAGGCATCAGAAGTAGCTCCCTAGTAAGAGACGAGCAAACTCTCAGAAGGCAAGTCTCGTGGGTTGTAGAAACCTATAGTCAGCCTGCAATAGTTGAGGAGTTCCTTCCTGGAAGAGAGTTTACAGTTGGCTTAATCGGAAACGATGAACCTACAGTATTACCCGTAGTTGAAATCTTGCTTGGCAAATTGCCAAGCGGAGTCAGCCCCTTATACTCCTATGAAGCTAAATGGATCTGGGACGTACCAGAAAAGCCATTAGACATATTCCATTGTCCAGCAGACATACCTTTGAAGCTCAAGAAGGAGATAGAACACATAGCAATCAAGACGTTCAAAGTTCTCAACTGTCGAGATTTATGTCGGATAGATATGAGACTTGATGAAAACGGTAAGCCTCGCGTGATGGAGGTTAACCCCCTGCCAGGCTTGATCCCAAATCCTGAAGCTCACTCATGTCTACCTGAGGCTGCGAGGGCCGCAGGCTTCACCTACGATCAACTCATATGCACAATCCTATGGCAAGCTCTGAAGAGATACAATCTGCAGCACCTATTGGAAGATTGCTCGCTAGTAAAACTTCCATAGTACTCTTTAATCCCCCGCTCTCATTCAGATTTTCCTTTCTAATGCGAAGAAGACAATGTCTTTAATGAAATCTTCAAAGGGAATTCCTGCAGTCTTCAGGGAACGAGCGAACCCTGCTTCAGGTGACAGATCAGGATTAGCGTTGACCTCAAGAACAAAAGGCACATCGTCCTTCAAACGCATGTCGACTCTAGCATAGTCTCTGCAGTGTAGCACCTCGTAGGCCCTAAGGGCGATCCTATCCACCTTGTGCTTTACGAAGGGGTCTAGATTCGCCGGACATACTGGTTTCGTCATCTTATACTCTTCACTTTCTGGAAACCACTTGGCCGAGTAATCCACTATTTTCGGCTCGTCCGGAAATCCGAAAATGATTTCGGAGATCGGTAGAACCCTTGGCTTCTTATTGCCTAGAACGGCTACGTTTAGTTCCCTTCCAGCAATGTACTCCTCCACTAAGGCTGGTTGTTGATAACGTTTAACTATGTAATTAACTCGCTTGCTGAGGCCCGCGTCATCTCTGACGAAGCTTTCCCTCGAGATCCCAAGGCTTGCATCCTCTTTCAAAGGTTTCACAAATAGCGGATAGTCCAATCCTCCTTTCCAATCTTCAAAACCGTTCAAAACATGGTACTTTGGGGTGGGTATCTTATTCGCTTTCAAAATGTCCTTGGTGAGCCCTTTATCTTGACACAATCCCAGAGCTAATGGCGATGAACCAGTGTAGGGTATCCTTAGAAGTTCAAGCAGAGAAGGTATGTTCATTCCTTGGTGGCTATCTCCGAAAGCTCCTTCACATAGGTTTACAACCACATCTGGCATGTACAATTTCAATTCACTCATAAGGCCCTCAACATCATCTTTAAGGGCGAACAGATGGTACTGAAGACTAATTTTTCTTAAGGAGTCTTGAACAGCTTTCACCTGATCCTCAACCTCAGCTTCAGCCACATAATCGACAGCCTCACCCCTGATAGGCTTAGTTGGCAGATTGAATAGGACCCCAACCTTAGGGTTCGGCATCATCGAAGAGTCTCGTTTTCGTTCGGACATAATTGCTCCTGTCCTATTAACCAAGAAAGTCTTGGATAAGTTTTTAAGTCGAACATCTTAGCGTTGAATGAATATACACTATAATATGAGTTAAGGATTGAAGGGATACTATTGAAAAAGAAATTTTTGATAATCCTGCCATTACTTGTCTTGTCTCTGCTTGCTATACAACCTACCGTGGCTTTAACTCCAAACCAGATACCTGGTCCAGGCACTTATTCAGGCGTCCTTTCTTATGGTGCAAATCCAATAACAGTGTTTGGTGTCAGTTTTGGTGATTATACGGTATATGAAATACAGCTATACAAAGACGAAACAGCAAAAGTCACACTTAACTCGCCATCGGGCGCCGACTTTGACCTGACTGTAGAGTGCATACACCAATCAAAAGATCCACTGCCTGGACATGAACACCATTATTGGCTGAGCGGAGAAGCAGGAATTGACCAAGTTGAATTCACTGCGCCGCATGACGGGGAATACTACATAGGCATTTATGCCTATTATGGAAGCGGCTACTACACGCTCACAATTGAGATACCTGGACGCCCAGCATTAATCTTTGGCATGGAGCCCATAATGTTCTACGCCATAGCCGGTATTGTAGCTGTTACAATCGTCGGTGGAGTAATATTCTCCATCAGGCGTAGAAAACCGAAGGCACACCCAGCACCAGCTTCATCATTCACACCCTCACCTTAGCGCTGATTAAGGGCTCGAACAGTAGCGGTTTCGGCTAGGTTTCGTAGTCCTGTTCACTCCAAGAGTACCGTTTCGACATAAGAATCTGAAAAATTGTTGTTTTTGATTAACGAATCAACCTTGAGGAATTTAGGAATAGTATGAAGTCCGGTAACGAATGGGCGAAGGCCGCCATCAATGGGTTCAACATACCTATAGAAGCTAGCGTCATTCCTGTGATGTTGAAGATGACACTGCTCACCAAGTTCTGCTTGATCACGTCGAAGGTCCTTTTACCAATTTTGATTGTTTCAACTATTTTTGTTAGTTCGTCTGTCATCAAGGCTATATCGGATGCCTCGATTGCCACATCGGAGCCAGCTGACCCCATTGCTATTCCCACATGAGCTTCAGCCAAAGCTGGGGCATCATTTATGCCATCGCCTACCATTGCGACTTTTTTCCCTTTCTTCACGAGCTCTTTCACCTTCTCGACTTTTTCTTCCGGAAGCATTTCAGCAAATACCTCGTCAATCTCAACTTGTCTGGCAATCGCATATGCAGCGCGGGGGTTATCTCCAGTCAACATGACCGCTCTAATGCCTTTTTGCCTTAGTTCCCTTACCGCTTGTTTAGCCTCCTCTCTCACCACATCAGCCACTGAAATCGCTCCACACACTTCATTGTCATGAGAGACAAGCAACACAGTTTTCCCTTCTTCCTCTTCCGCTGTCGTATATCGCTCCACTTTTTTCGAAATAACTGTCCCCTGTTCTCTCAGTAATTCTCTGCTTCCGAGGACTATCGTCTGATTATGATGAACTGCAATTACCCCTTTCCCCGGTATCACGCTACATTGGCTATGCTCAGGCACCTCTACTCCGTATTCTTTAACCTTATTCATTATGGCACTTGCTAGGGGATGCTCAGAGTGTTGTTCGGCGATCGCGGCAAAATTGACAATCTCCTTCTTGTCATGCTCATCAAAACCCCGGACGCTCACCACTTTTGGTTCGCCCAACGTTAAAGTGCCCGTCTTATCAATTACCATCGTATCTATCTTCGCAAGCTCTTCAAGATAGACTCCACCCTTGACCACTATTCCTTTCCTGGCAGCATTGCCTACGCTTGCCACTACGGCAAGAGGAGTTGCTAGAGCTATAGCACAAGGGCATGCCACCACAATGACCGCGATTGAATTGGTAATGTTCCTTGTTAGAAGGAAAGTTAAAGCAGCGGCGAGAAATACTAGCGGCAGGAATCTTGATGCAAAACGGTCGGCTACTTTTTGTATCGGTGCCTTAGCTGCTTCAGCTTCCTCGACAAGCTGGACGATCCTTGACAGTGTTGTGTCTTTTCCAACTTTTGAAACCTCTATCTCAAGCATGCCAAGCTGGATGATCGAACCAGCAAAAACATCATCACCGATCGATTTCTCAACAGGGATGGATTCGCCTGTAATCGGAGCCTGATCGACTGATCCGTATCCGGAGATGACGACACCATCAACAGGTATCCTCTCACCCGATTTTACAATAACCACATCTCCATGCATCACCTCATCTACACTTACCTCAAATTCCTTACCATTTCGCTTGACAACGGCAGTCTTCGGTGATATCTTCATCAATTCTTGGATGGCTTCTCTGCTCTTCTCCTTTGTAGACTCGTCGATGAACTCTGCTAGGAGCATGAAGAAACCTATGACAGCTGCGGAGAGGAGCTGTCCTATCATCACGGAAGCTACCATGCCTGTGGCCATGGCAACCTCAGCGGTTACAGATTTTCTTCTCAGATCATGGAAAACTGTCCTGAAAACCGGAATACCGCCCAGAATTACCAATGCGATCGCGTCTAAGTCAAATGGTAAAAACCTGTGTGCAACGTTTGACCCACATAATAGGATTCCTATACCGATTATTGATAGATAGATGAGTGATGATCTACGCCTTTTTCCCTTTTTCATCCTCTCCTCTTCACTCACCTCGTAACCAAGCTCCCGAATTTTACCTTTAATTTCGTCTATGCTCAGTCTATCCTCGTCATAAACAACTGTAACCTTTTCCCCACCGAAGTCTGCCTTCACGCTTCCGATTCCCTCCAGTTTTGCAAGGCTCCCCTCAATTTTCTCAGCACATGCTGAGCAGTCTATTCCTTCTACCCGTAGAGAGAGCTGTCTTGTCTTCATTATCTTTTCTCCGTGACATGGTTCAATCCGTCTTTGATTAGAGAGAAGACATGTCCATCAGCAATCCTATAGTAGATGTTCTTACCCCTCCTCTGCGACCTAACCAGGTCCATCTGACGTAGAATCCTCAATTGATGAGAAATGGCGGACTGAGAAGCTCCAGTCCTCTCCATAATGTCAGAAACGCATAACTCCTGCTTTTCCAGAGTTCTGATGACCTTTAGCCTTGTCTGGTCTGAAAGCACTTGAAAAATTTGGGCCAGCTTTCCTATGACTTCATCATCAGATTTTACCATGAATATATGAACATTCGTTCATATATATAACTATTTCGAGCTGGTGGACCGCCAGGATTTGAACCTCTCCATAGTGGAAACGCCTCCCCCAATCTCCACATTCCTTTGTTTCTTAGCGTAACTCAAAATCTCAATGAAGCCTAAGAGGCATAGCAGTGACAATAGTTAGATCAATTATCGGCATCTTTGTAGCCCAAGGATCAAGATCTCTTACACACCTAAAAAAGCTCGGATACGATTTCGCAGATATCCTCAAGGAATTTTCTGTCTTCCTCCTTGAACGGTGAAAGTGTATGGGAGTCTATGTCGAGTTCCCCTACAATCTCTCCATTTTTGAAAATTGGAACTACCATCTCAGACTGCACATTTGGGCTACATGAGAGATAGTTCGTCTCCTTTGAGACATCCTGGACAATGAACGTTGCCTTTCTCTCTGCCGCTTGACCACATATGCCCTTCCCGAAGGGTATTCTCACGTGTTCGGTTGGCTCTCCGACAAAGGGTCCTAGGACAAGATCTCTCTTTCCTGAAAGGTTCACAAGATAGAACCCGACCCAATCATAGTTAGGAACGCTGGACACGAGCAGCTTGCAGATGGTCAAGAGTTTCGCATTCGTGTTAGATGGTTTCCTAACAATCTCCCTTACTCTGTTGAGGAGGAAACTGAACATCTGCCCCTTATCATGTGCTTCTTTCATCTTTCTCACAAAATATTCTCTTGATTCAAGCTTAATCTAAGCCCAATCTATATCGAATGCCAACGAAAAATAAGCCAAAAAAAGCTTATTTAATACTTTTCTAATGGTGGGCCGAGAGGGCTTCGATCCCTCGACCTTTCGGTTATCAGCCGAACGCTTTGGTCACAAATGAGAGCGTACTAACCAGGCTGAGCTATCGGCCCAGTATTTTTAATGGAAGGAACCGCTTATTTAAGAGTTCTCCAAGCCGAAGGTCACACGCATAGTATGAGGACTATTGTAGCGTCAGTTGTTGCCCCGGCTTTAGCACAATGACCTTGATTTGCGACTTAGCCTCCAACTCCCTCTTGAACCTCATGGGATCAACATCTAGGGGATGCATCGGGATGACTTCTCTCGGTTTGATAGCCACAGCAGCCTCCACAGCTTCAGCAACATCCATCGTGTAGGTGCCTCCGATAGGGAGCAACGCCAGGTAGACGCCCTCCAGTTGCTTCATCTCTGGGATAAAGTCTGTGTCACCGGCATGGTAGATGATCTTACCCTCTGTGGTTATCAGGTAGCCGACACCGAGACCTTTTGGGTGGAAAGGAGTTCCAGGCGATCTGAATCTCTTGTAATTATATGCTTGAACTGCCTCTACAGTCATATCCTTCACCATGGTCTTTTCTCCAGGCCTGAGCGCTTTCACTTCTTTCCCTATTTTTTGAGCGCAGTCCGCTGGCGCGACAAAAAAGGTGTTCTCTTTGCGAGCCTCATTAATCTTAGAGACATCGCAGTGATCATGGTGAGAATGTGTCACTAGGATGACATCTGCCTTCTCTGCGTATTTCCCCTCATAGGGATCGATGTAGATGTTTTTTCCATCCGCCTTAATCTGAAAGCTAGCGTGACCCAGCCATCTTATAGAAATGCTCACTTCTCTCACCTTCTATTCTCGTCATGAATTGAGGACTTATTTACTTTTCTTTGCTCGCGCAAAATATTTCGGTTTTGGGTCAATCGTCATGAATGCTTAAGCAGAACGTTTATATGATCTCTGACGTGGACATTATGAATGTAAGCTGGTGGAAACGTCGAGCGTGAAAAATCTAGGAGCCGTGAGCTCCAGCCTAGAATCAACCAACTTATACGATCACTTCGGTAGACCTTTCAATAGTCTTCGAGTTTCTGTGACTCAAAGATGTAACTTTGATTGCTTCTTCTGCCATCGGGAGGGGGAGGCTCCCTCAAGCGGAGAGATGACTTCAAAAGAGATCGGTGAGATCGCCGGAGTAGCCTGCAAGTTGGGGGTGAAGAAAGTCAAGCTGACGGGTGGAGAGCCCCTCCTGAGAGAGGACATCACCGACATCGTTTCCAGGATCTCACGGTATGCTGAGGAGGTTTCTATGACCACTAACGGATTTCTGCTCAAGGAGAGGGCAACGGCCCTCCGAAAGGCTGGACTGAGGAGGGTGAACGTCAGCTTACACTCAATTGATCCTGAAATATTTGCCAATATAACAGGCAGAGATGCTCTTCAGCAGGTGGAGGAGGGCATAGAAGCAGCGTTGAAGAGCCATCTTGAGCCCATCAAGTTAAATATGGTTGTCTTTAATGGGATTAACGACCATGAGATCCCCCAGATGATAGATTTTGCAGGAAGTCTTGGGACCATACTTCAATTGATTGAGTTTCAGCCTGTCCTAAGAGAGAACCAGAGTGCTTGGCGTAGATTCCATTGCGATCTGGCAGAGATAGAGGGATGGTTGCAGAAAGAGGCCTTCAAGATCGAGAATAGGGCTTTACAGGCGAGAAGGAAGTACTTTCTGAAGAAGGATGGAAAGACTAAGTGTGTTGAGGTGGTTAGGCCGATGCACAACACCTCATTCTGTAAAAACTGTACCCGACTGAGGGTGACTTCTGACGGGAGGTTGAAGCCTTGCCTGATGAGGAACGACAACCTTGCTGAAGCTGCCACTATTCTGAGAAGTGGGGGAGGATTAGATGATTTGGAGAGGGCCTTCAGAAGGGTTGTAGAGCTTAGAGAACCCTACTGGAGGGAGGGAAGATGAGGGTTAGGGTGAAGTACTTCGCTCTCCATAGAGACTTGGTAGGTAAAGCGAATGAAGAGTTTCAACTAGATGAAGATGCAACCATAGATGAACTTTTGAGTCGACTCACATCTTTGTATCTCCGCCTCACGGATGCCGAAGTCTCTACGCTGATATCCCTAAATGGGGAGTCTGTAGACAAAAGTGCAAGGTTGAAGAATGGAGATACCGTTGCGATTTTCCTCCTGTGAGTGGTGGATGAGATATGATTATGATTACGCATGATGATTTTTCTATAGATGAGGTAGTCAATAAAGTTAAGAGCCCAGATGTGGGAGCGATAGTGACTTTCTTGGGAACTGTTCGAGGTGAATCTGGGAGTCAAGTCGTAGAGCGGATGGAGATCCAAGCTTACGAGGACATGGCACTTCGACAGCTTAAGAGAATAGAGGGGGAGGCTCTCCAAAAGTTTGACGTGAAGAAGATGACGATCATACATAGAATCGGGGTTTTGAACGTATCTGACAATATATTGCTGATCGTGGTGGGAGCCTCCCACCGTGATGACGCCTTCAAGGCGTGCAGATTTGTTTTAGAAGAAGTGAAGAGGGCTGTGCCTCTCTGGAAGAAGGAGTATACTCCTAGTGGTGATCGTTGGGTCTTGGGTGAGAGTCATGGTTAAGGAAGATAGACGCGTCGGTAGCTCTGTAGACATGGTTGACATATCTGATAAAGAGGCTGTATCCCGGTTTGCTGAGGCCGAGGGGGAGATCCTGTTGAAGCCTGATACGCTGGAGAAGATCAGGCGTGGGGAGATCAAGAAGGGGGATGTGCTCGTCGCAGCTGAAGTCGCGGGGATACAGGCTGCGAAGAGGACCCATGAGCTGATCCCGCTGTGCCACCAGATCCCGCTCTCTAAGGTGAAGATCTTCTTTGACTTCAAGGAGGATCGTATTGCAGCAAGATGCTTGGTAAAAGCAGAATACAAGACTGGAGTCGAGATGGAGGCGCTGGTTGGTGCGACCGTGGCCTTGCTGACGGTCTGGGACATGGTTAAGTATCTTGAGAAAGATGAGGGTGGACAGTACCCCCTGACAAGGTTGTGTGAGGTAAAGGTCTTGAAGAAGGAGAAGGGACTTGATGACTCATTCTGAGCATGAGCGACATCGACGGGCCGCAGCTGATTTTGCAATCTTGACCGTTTCTGACACGCGCAGTGAAGAAAGCGACGAGTCTGGAAACATCGCTGAAAGGCTCCTGATCGAGGATGGCCATCAGGTCCTAGTCCGTAAGATTGTGAGAAATGATATAGCTGCAACTCGGGCTTTGGTAGAGGAGTTGACTCGAGATCCTAAGGTACAAGTGATACTGACCTTGGGTGGCACTGGGATCAGCTCCCGCGATTTGACCGTTGAGGCAGTCTCTGACCTCTTTGACAAGAGGATTGATGGTTTCGGTGAGATGTTTAGAAGACTCAGTTACGAAGACGTAGGTGAGGCGGCCATGCTGAGCCGAGCCATCGCTGGGACGATGGGGAGGAAGGTGATCTTCTGTCTGCCAGGCTCGAAAGATGCTGTAAGACTTGCGTTGGAGAGGCTGATTCTGCCCGGATTGGGACACTTGTTGTGGGAGGTGAGTAGGTGAATAGGATGAGCCCCTTTGGCCTGCTCATCTCTTACGAGGAGGCTCTGGCTCTCATTGATGAGCATACAAAGCCCACCGATCAGGTGGAAGAAGTCCCGATAGAAGAGGCTGTTGGCCGTGTCTTGGCCGTGGATCTTGTTGCCGAGGCTGATGTTCCAGGCTTTGACAGGGCGGCGATGGACGGCTACGCATTGCGAGCAGGGGACACGTTCGAGGCTTCTCCTATGAAGCCAAGGGTCTTGAAGCTGGTAGAGGTTGTCCAGGTCGGAGAGTCTGCTAGTAAGAGCGTGGGCAAGGGTGAGTGCATCCAGGTCTCCACGGGTTGTCTGATACCGAGAGGTGCAGACGCCGTCGTTATGGTCGAGTACACGGAGCGGTCGGATGGAGATGTGGTTGTGAAGAGGCCGGTTTATCCGAAAGCCAACATCGCGCCTAGAGGGGAAGATATTGAGAAGGGGGAGACTATATTGGAGAGGGGGGATCTGCTTACTCCGGCCAAGGTGGGTGTTTTGGCTGCTTTGGGGAGAAGTAGCGTCCAAGTCTATGCAAGGCCTCGGGTAGCAGTCATTCCGACCGGAAAGGAGCTGCGCAAGCCAGGATCGAAGCTGGAGGAGGGGCAGATCTACGACGTAAACTCGTATACGCTTGTGTCGATCATCTCCATAAACGGGGGTGTCGCGACTAGGTTCGAGGTCGTTCCAGACACTCTCGAAGACCTGATGAAGGCTGTTGAGAAGGGGCTGGATTATGATTTGATCATCTTCTCTGGAGGCAGCTCCGTGGGTGAACGGGACCTGCTATACGTGGTTGTCAAAGATTTGGGAACCATTCTTTTCCACGGGGTGCAGATCAAGCCTGGAAAGCCAACCCTCTTCGCCACCGTAGGAGGCAAGCCTGTCTTTGGGATGCCTGGATATCCGACATCCTGTCTGAGCAACGCCTACCTGTTTCTTGTACCTACCTTGAGGAAGATAGCTAGATTGCATGAAAGATCTGAGAAGATGGTCAAGGCGAGGCTTGCCCAAAGGGTCGTCTCAGCCTCTGGCAGGAAACAGTTCCTACCTGTGAAGCTCAGAGGAGGGCTGGCTTACCCGGTGTTCAAGGAGTCTGGGGACATAACGAGTATGGCTGGTGCAGACGGCTACCTGCTGCTCCCGATCAATGTCGACGTCCTCGAAGAAGGACAAGAGGTAGAAGTTATTTTGTTTGACTAAGCGTTGCGCACTCGAACTTTATTGGGCTTGCAAAAAATTGAAGCTATATCTCAAAGCTTTTCGACGGAAATTTTTCCTTTGAACGCATGATGGTAAGCTTGTAATCCTTTCAGCGTTGTTTGGGCAGTGGTTTCCGTTTGACCCATTTTCTCGCTGATGCGCCTTCGTGGACGATGAAACAGCGTTCCTTCCATCAAACCTAATAATCAAATGCCAAAACGTGGGGTTGGAGTTCGCAAAATTTGAAGATAATCTTACTTGAAACTTTTCATAGGCTGGGATTTGGGTCGTGAACAGGATCATGCTGCGGCGGCGGTTATAGACTTGAAAGGTGATGTGCGCCGCCTCCTCCACTGAAAACAGTTTCCCCTTGGAACACCGCATGTGACCATTATGCTTATAAAGTTGTATCGTATGATATGCACACTCAAGCATAACGACTCCGCGGGGATTG
Source organism: uncultured Candidatus Bathyarchaeia archaeon (assembly GCA_964551465.1). Classification (GTDB taxonomy): domain Archaea; phylum Thermoproteota; class Bathyarchaeia; order RBG-16-48-13; family JAGMEO01; genus CAZKBR01. The sequence continues at coordinate 21,767 of CAZKBR010000003.1, read as the reverse complement.
AAAGATGAAAAAATCATCAAAAATATTGATAGCGATCATCATATTGGCGGTTGCCGTTGTGAGCGTTGTTGTGTATGAGCAGTATCTAAACTCTCAAAAGTCGGTTATCGTACTGGCGACAACCACGAGTACCTACGATTCAGGATTGCTGGACTACTTGATTCCCAAGTTTGAGAGCAAATACAATGTCGAAGTTCACATTATTTCAGTCGGTACTGGCCAAGCAATAGAAACCGCTGAGAGAGGCGACGCTGATCTTGTTCTGGTACATTCTAAGAAGTTAGAGCTAGAGTTTATCAACAGTACATATGGCATTCACAGAGTAGGCGTTATGTACAACGACTTCTTAATAATCGGTCCTATGAGCGACCCAGCTGGAATAAAGGCCTTGACGAATGCCACAGAGGCCTTCAAGAGGATAAGCAACAAAGGCGCTGAAGGCAATGCAATATTTGTTTCTCGTGCTGACAAGTCTGGTACAAACATGTTGGAACTTAGCATATGGAGTACGCTGGGAATGGCGCCTTCAAACAAAACTGAAGCATGGTACCTAGAAGCTGGTGCAAGTATGGGAACGGTGTTACGAATGTCCAACGAAAAGGGAGCCTACACACTAACGGACAGAGCCACATGGATATCATTCAAAAACCAGTTAACAAACATGGATGTTCTGGTTCAAGGCGACAAAATCTTGCTGAATCCTTATGCTGTTATACTTGTCAACCCAGAAAAGTATCCGCAGAGAAATTACAAAGGCGCGTTGTTACTGGCTCAATTTATGATTTCAGAAGAAGGCCAAAATCTGATAGCAAGCTTCACCAAAGAGGGCGAAACCCTATTCAAACCAATTGCTCGCAACCTTGAATTAGCCCAAGCGTTAGGGTTTCCCGATCAAGAGAACGAGCTTGCATGGTATGACGCACAAAAACCTTAGAATCTGACAGGGAGCCTCAACCGTGGAAAATTCATTTTTAGGCGCTGTTGCATGTCGTCAACTCATTTTCTATCTGAATTCAGAGCACAATCCAGGTGTGAAGGTCAATGATTGATAATGCCTTTTTCGAAGAGATTCTGAACATAACATTGTTGTCTTTGAGGGTTTCGGGAACAGCAGTTCTAATTGGTGCATCGATAGGCGTGCCCATTGGAACCATTCTGGGACTTGGACGGTTTAAGGGAAAACAGACGTTGATGCATTTCGTAAACATTACACTAAGAAGCATCGTAAACACGTTTATGGGGTTGCCGCCAGTCGTTGTGGGCTTAGTGGTCTACCTTCTGCTAACGTCATCGGGACCTCTGGGTCCACTCGGATTATTGTATACTCCTACGGCCATGATAATAACTCAGCTCATAATGGCAGTTCCGATTATAACTGGCGTAACAATGTCGGCTGTTGGAAGCGTTGAGAAATCGATAAGAGAGAAAGCTCTGTCACTCGGCGCGACAGACAGACAAGCGGCCTGGGCGGTTCTTAGAGAGGCTCGCATGGGCGTATTGACCGCAATAATCGTGGCTTTTGGGGCTGCAATCTCGGAGGTCGGTGGCATAATGATCACCGGAGGAAACATCAGATGGATAACGCGCACTTTGACAACTGCCATAGTTGTTGAAACGAACCTTGGCAATTTCGACCTAGCCATCTCGCTCGGCCTCATTCTATTATCTATGGCGTTCATAATAAATCTCGTATTGACAATTATACAGCTGAGAGGACCGAAAAGATAAATGCCAATCATAGAAGTGCAGAATCTCTTCAAAGAATACTCGGGAAGGCAGGTTTTGAAGGACATCAACTTTAGGGTTCAAAACGGAGAAATCTTTGTTCTTGTAGGTCCTAGCGGTGCTGGCAAAACCACTCTTCTTCGAATACTCGATTTGCTTGAGGAGCCAACAAACGGAGAGATCCTGTTTGACGGAGTATCAATCAACTATTCTGCAAAAGACAAGTCGGCTCTGCGCAGAAGAATAAGCATGGTTTTTCAGCAAACAGTTCTCTTCAACATGAGTGTTTTCGACAATGTAGCATATGGTTTGAAGGTTAGAGGTGGAAATAAGGGGGATGTTGAGCAAAGGGTCAGGGCAACACTGGAACGAGTGCAACTGCGTGGCTTTGAGCACAAAAACGCGTTGACTTTGTCAGGAGGCGAAGCTCAAAGGGTGGCTCTGGCTCAAGCCTTAATCACCGAACCCGAGTTGTTACTCCTCGACGAACCCACTGCGAATCTGGACCCGAGAAACGTTTCCATAGTCGAGGAAGCTCTTTCTCGTGTTAATCGAGAAATGAAAACAACAATGATAATGGCAACCCACAACATGTTTCAAGCAGAGAACCTGGCACATCGAGTGGCTGTGCTCAATGAAGCAAAGATAGAGATGATCAGTACATCTCAAGAGATTTTTGGGAAGCCGTCCAAATTCCTAATTGACTTCGCTAGGCTTGAAAACGTTTTTTCTGGCGTTTCAAGAGTCACCGAAGAAGGCACATCAGTCATCGATGTCGGCGAGGGATTGCAGATTGAGGCTGCTTTCAAGAGAGTAGGAGACGTAACGTTTTATGTGCCTCCCGAGGACATTGTTCTGTTCACTCACCAGCTAGTTTCAAGTGCTAGAAATTCCTTTGAGGGCAGAATCGTCCAGATATCCGATCTGGGATCAGTCGTGAAGCTAAGAGTCAGAGCAGGGAAAGACTTCATTGTGCAGATAACCAAGCGGTCATTTAATGAGATGCAACTCAACGTAGATTCAATAGTTTTCTTAGCCTTCAAAGCATCATCGGTTCAAACAAGCTGAAACTCCTTCCAAAAGAGAAAATGACAGCAATCTAGAAACAATTCTATTCCAAAAATATCCGAGAAAAGACCGTAAAACCAAATTTTGAAACGTTAGCCCGGCTTAGGTTCAAATTAGATTCAGATCATTGGGTTAAGTCTCAAGAGTGGTTCTTCTCCATCCCATGTTTTATCAACATTCAATTCATGGATAAAAGCTGAGGACCCTGCTCCCATAAACAAACTTAAAATAGCAACTTACATTCTAACTATTCAACGATGATTTTGTTGTCTAACCAAGAGGAGCATCAGAAGGAAATCAAACCAGCATTTAGACTCTGGCTTGAAAACGAGGATGGATACGTCTTCGGGAAAGGAGCTTACACCCTTTTGGCCAAAATTCGGGAAAAGGGGTCTTTAAGCGAGGCTACTAAATCCCTTGGCTTGTCTTACCGCTACGCTTGGGGCATAATGAAACGAGTGGAAAAGAGGATAGGCAAACCCGTCTTGAAAACCAGTAGAGGAGGGAAGTCTGGAGGCGGGGGATGCGAATTAACCGATGAAGGTTACGTTCTAATGAAGAAATATGAGAGATACAGGGACGCCATTTCAGACGCGATGAAAAACTTGGAGAAGCAAAGATCACAGGTCTAGTCTTATATATTCTCAACAACAATGTTTCTTCTAATTTTTATTCTGTTGGTATGGTACCATGGAAATTGAGAAAATAAGAAAGAGAGATGGAGGCACTGAAGACTTCAAACCTGAAAAAATAGCAGACGCAATTTTCAAAGCCTCTCAAGCCGTTGGCGCTGAGGACAAAAAACTCTCAATGGACCTCGCAAATAAAGTAGTAAGCCTGCTGAAAAAACAGTTGAAGCCTAGAGAAATCCCTACCGTAGAACAAGTCCAAGATCTGGTCGAAGAGACTCTGGTTGAAAACGGCGTCTACAAGATCGCCAAAGCCTACATCCTATACAGAGCCCTACACAATCAGATAAGGGAGCTTGTGGACGGCTACTTAGGCAAAGAAAGCTGGCTAATAAAAGAAAACGCAAACATGTCCTACTCTCTCCAAGGACTGAACTTTCACGTCTCATCCCAGGTGGTCTCACAGTACTGGCTCCACAAAATATACAAATCAAAACCCCTCGTCAAAGAGGCGCACATGGACGGGGACTTCCACATCCACAATCTGAGCGTTCTAGGCCCATACTGCGTTGGCTGGGACCTAAGGGATCTACTATTCAGCGGATTCAAAGGAGTAAGGGGCAAGATAGCAAGCAGGCCAGCAAAGCACTTCAGAGTAGCCCTGGGGCAGGCGGTCAACTTCTTCTTCACACTGCAGGGTGAAGCAGCAGGAGCCCAAGCCTTCTCCAACTTTGACACATATCTAAGCCCATTCATTAGATATGATGGCCTTGACTACAGAGAAGTCAAACAGTACATACAGGAGTTCATGTTCAACATAAACGTGCCAACACGGGTCGGGTTCCAAACACCATTCACAAACATAAGCCTAGACCTAAAAGTCCCAAAGTTCATGGAAGAAGAGTCCGTAATAGCGGGCGGAGAGATGATGGAAGAATCTTACGGAGACTTCCAACATGAGATGGACACTTTCAACAAAGCTTTGGCCGAGGTGATGCTTGAAGGCGACGCGGTGGAGAGGGTCTTCACCTTTCCGATCCCAACCATAAACATAACGAGGGAATTCGACTGGAGTGACGAAGTTCACGATAGGATCTTTGAAACCAGCGCGAAGTACGGAATTCCATACTTCACAAACTTCGTCAACTCTGACATGAAGCCCGATGACGTACGCTCGATGTGCTGCCATCTGAGACTGGACAAGCGAGAACTGAAGAAGAGGGGAGGCGGACTCTTCGGCGCAAATCCGCTAACAGGATCAACGGGAGTAGTAACTATAAACATGCCCCGCCTAGGCTATCTCTCAAAGGACGAAAAGGAATTCTTCGAGAGGCTAGGTCGCTTAATGGAGATCGCAAAAGAGGCCCTTATGACGAAAAGGAAAGTTCTTGAAGAATTAACCGAGAGGGGCTTGTATCCGTACTCAAAGTTTTACTTGAGGATGATCAAAGAGGGATTTGGCGAACATTGGAAAAATCACTTTTCCACAATCGGTCTGATAGGCATGAACGAGTGCTGCTTAAACTTCTTAGAATGCACAATAGGAGACAAGACCGGGCTGGAATTCGCAAAGACGGTTCTGGACTTCATGAGAAACAGGATGCAAGACTTTCAGGCGGAGACAGAAGAAATTTACAATCTGGAGGCTACACCAGCAGAAGGATGCTCCTACAGACTAGCGACGATTGACAAGAAGACTTATCCAGAAATAGTTGTGGCTAATGAAGAGGATGTGAAGAGGGGGGCAGCGCCCTACTATACTAATTCTACTCAGCTACCGGTCTACTACACCGACGACCTCTTTGAGGCTCTAGAATTGCAGGATCCTCTACAAGTGAAGTATACTGGTGGAACAGTTCTTCACATATGGTTGGGCGAAAGCTACCCTCCAGTCGAGTCCGTCAAAACACTCGTAAGTAGGGTATGTGAAAACTTTAGGTTGCCCTATTTCACACTCACCCCCACCTTCAGTGTATGCCCCACTCACGGCTACGTCCCTGGGGAGCATAGGCTTTGCCCGAGGTGTGCTGTCGAAGGAGGAAAGACGGAATGCGAAGTCTACTCCAGAGTCGTTGGTTATCTGAGGCCTGTAGACCAGTGGAACGAGGGAAAACAGGAAGAGTTCAAGCAGAGAAAGATGTTTGACAAATCTATAACCCTCAGGTTAAAGACATGAGGATCGGTGGCTTTCAAAAGCTAAGCCTAGTGGACTATCCTGGAAGACTCTGCGCCATAATCTGGACTATAGGCTGCGACCTCAGATGCAAATTCTGCTATGACCCAGAACTCGTCTTACCGGAGAAGATAAGGGAAACAAAGGAAGTCCCAAAGGACTACATCTTCAACTATCTCAACAAGAGAAGGGGTTTTCTGGATGCCGTCGAGATAACTGGAGGAGAACCAACTCTGCATGGGGATTTGCCAGAGTTCATTGAAGAGATCAAAGAAATGGGATATCTAGTCAAGCTTGACACGAATGGCACAAACCCGTCGATACTGCAATATCTGATGGACCGGGGCCTCATAGACTATGTTGCGATGGACATAAAAACGAAACTAACTTTAGAAAAATACAAAGGAATTGTCGGAAACATCTTAACGCGGGAAATGTTTGAGAACGTCAAGAGTTCAATCAAAATACTGCTCGATTCTAAAATCGATTACGAGTTCAGAACAACCTTGGTGAAAGATTTTCACTCAAAGGAAGACATAATTGAAGTCTGCAAAAACATACAGGGAGCCAGAGTGTACTATTTGCAAAAATTGAGAATCCTAGACGGGTTGGTAGGAGGAATGTATCTAGCTCCATTCGACGAGAGAGCGGTGCAAGAAATCGTTTCTGAGGGAAAGCTCGTAAATATAGTCTACAGGAAATGACAAGCACCTGCGATTGGTAGCGGGGAGTAGATTTGAACTACTGATCTCAGGGTCTCTCAGAGTTCTCTTATGAGCCCTGCGGGTTAAGCCTGGCTACCCCACCCCGCTATGCCGATTGCTTCCCTACTCTAAGCCTTGAGAACCAAGTAGAGTAATCTGAACCCAAAATTTAAACATTATGTGGACGCAGAAGATTAACCGCATATTGCCTTTTTTGTCGCGAACTAAATGGATAAACTTAAATGGTTGGATGTAGGATTTTTATCCTATGGATGCTCGGAAAATAGCTCTGATTTCCACAATGTCCGCCGTTGCAGTTGTCGTCTCTTACGGAAAAGGGCTCGCCATACCATTTCTTCCAGGTTTGATAGAATTTACAACTGTGATCGTCTTCGTCACCGGTTTCTGCTTTGGAAAAATCACAGGAGGAGTCGTAGGCATGCTTTCCATGATCATAAACATGCTTGTCCCTTACCCATTCGCGCATCCAGCGTCTTGGATCTTCACAATCTCACCCATCCTCTTAGCCGCAGAAGCACTTCTCGGCGGAATGTACGGCGTTGCCGGAGGATTCCTAGGAAAAAGATGGAGCTTAGAGGAGGATAAGAAGTGGAAGCTTACCGCCAAGCTCTCTCTGGCTGGTTTTGTCTTAACTTTCGTATACCAAATTCTTTCAAGCATAGGCTTCTATTTGGCTTATCCAGTTTACCCATCAGTCTGGGAGGCGATCTATCTCACATTCATCCCTCTATACTACCCCTATCCACCCATCATACATGCCATTACAAACCCAGTAATCTTCGCGTCAATAGGCACCGCAGCAATATATGCCATAAAAAGACTTTCAATCAGCGTGGAGACTTAGCGTCCTCCAGCGATGTACTCAAGTATATTGCCTGGACTTAAGGAACTGAGCAAAGATGTTGGGCACTCCACTTTACGTCAAACTCACCTGACAAAAGATTAATCTTCATTCAAACACCCCTAACAATAGGAGTTTCACATGCCTAGAGGCGCAAGAAGAACCAGATCAGAGATTAAGGAACTGTTGATGCTACTCCTCCTGAAATTTGAGGGGCCTGTTGGCCGCTACAGTCTTAAGGAGATGCTTGGGCTATCTGAGCGCGAAGGCGTTGTGAAGAGTATGCTTTCTGACCTTCAGAGAGGAGGCTACATTTCGTCGGGAAGACCCGGCTCAAAGTTAACCGTCAAGGGAGAGAAGATCCTTGAACAGCGCCTAAATGCACACAGCATCGTGGACGTCAAGTATCTGAGTTTACAGCCTTTGGAGACCGGACCAACTAGCTTCATCGTCCACCTTCGAGGAAGGGCTGAAGCGATCATATCAGGTATGAACGAAAGGGACGCCGCTGTAAGGGCTGGAGCTTCAGGGGCGACGATCTTAACATTCAAAAATGGGATGCTGAGTGTCCCGACCGTTTACCACAATCTCTCTTCCAAGTACCCAGACTTAGCAAAAAGAATCTACGGGTCATTCAGCTTAGCCGACGGAGACGCCCTCATAGTCGCCTCCGCCCAGAACCGGTGGAGGGCTCTAGAGGGTGTGCTAGCAGCTGCAAAGGCCTTGACTTAATTGAACCGCAGAAGCGAAGAATAAAATGGAGGATGGTACCCTTCTACTCCTTTCTGAACAGAATAATCGCTGTCTCCGAGTGAAGGACGTTGGGGTTGCTTCCAATGGTCTTGTAAACCATCTCATCTAAAGTCTTCAGATCCTTCGCCTGGACCAAGGCAATCACATCAAACCTGCCATACACTGAGTCAGCACGCATAACCCCACCCTTACCCCTAAGTGTCTCAGCTACATCCTCTGAGGTCCCAGGCTTTGTACTTATGAAGGCATACGCCATAATCACTGCATACCCCTCCAGCCAAATATGGTGATCTCCTGGATATTAAAGTTTTTTGAATTGATACTAAATTCTCTTTGTAAACACAAGCATGAACGGTAATAGCCTCACTTTGCTTCTGGTTATGGAAGAAAAAAGCTATGTGACGCGGCCATACACGTTTATTACAGGCAGGATGTACCCAATTGAAGAAGCCAGAAATGCATGTTTTCCTGAAGCCTAAACTTAAGGACCCGGTGTTTGTAGGAGGCTTACCAGGTTACGGAGACGTTGGGCGAACATCCGCAGAAATGCTTATAGAATATGTGAAGGCGAAGAAGTTTGCTGAGATCTACTCACCAAACCTACCAGAATACGTGATCGTAAATGATGATGGAATATGTCATCTGCCGCGATACGAATTTTACTATGACTCAGTGGGAAAGCCCAACCTCATTATCTTAATTGGAGATGCCCAGCCAGACATGAATGAGGTAAGAGCCCACTATGAACTCTGTGGGCTTGTCCTAGAATTTGCGAAGAGCTTGGGATGCAAGCGCTTTATAACGCTAGGCGGCTTTCCAACCCTGAAGTGGGAAAAAAAGGTCTACGTCGCGGCCACTTCAAGAAAACTAGCGACCTATATTGCTGAGAAAGGAGGCGGAGCAGTATATCGTGAGGGAAGAATTATAGGGGCAACCGGACTAATCTTGGGGCTTGCGAAGGCTCAGAATCTGAGGGGCGAGTGTATTCTAGGGGTGACATCAGGTCCCGCGCCTGATAGAAAAGCTGCTCGCTCCGTCTTTGAATATCTGAAAAACGTGTGCTTAAAATAGGTTAAAGCAGTTAGGCATCCTCACAATTTTTCAGGCAAAATACTCAAGCAGAAAAATTAGGGATGATGCCATGGTTCATAATTTACTCCCTGAAAACCACATTTTTCCTTTCCATATCTGGAAGGGGGCTTCGTCAGATGCCTATGCGCCCTCGGCGGGGGCATGTGTAGACCGAGCGAGATCTCTCGCTCGGTTTCAACAGGGATTCTTCGGGCTTTAGCATCCTTATAATGGCATCTATCACACCGGTAACCCTTGCTTCTGCCCATGGATGTCATACGCTTACCGCAGTTTGGGCACATGGGGCTTTGATATACAAGCCTAGAGACCAATTTGACGATTTTCATCTTCTCAAGGTTTATTGTGACAGGATGTCTCGAAGACCCTGGCCTAACGCCTCCGTAGGCCTCCACAACGTCTCCCTCTACAAGCTTCTTTACAACCTTCCTAAACCTTCCTGTAGGCTCGTACGCAGCACAATCAATTTTACCCGTATCATCTTCTAATGCAAGAATCACATGCCCCCCAGTTATCGTCTTCGGTTTGGTCGCAACTGCCCCAATGACAACGGCTGGTCTAAACGGTCGGACTTCACTAATCTTCCTCATCTCTGTTAGATGCGCGTCTGTTCCCTGATTTGTCCGAAAGACGACCCATCTTTCTACCTCTTCGTCGGCAATCACGATGTCTTTCGCGTTTTCTACAACCCCGGGAGATTCACCTCTGATCCCGTAGAGTATGGGGTCAGGCCCCCTAGGCGTTATTAAGATCCTGCGGCTATCCCAGTCTACATTATTAAATGTTAAGCCACTGGTCTCGTTGTCCATGCGAAAAACAGAGTCTGAGTCGATTTTTCTGGGTTTTCCGCGATTTTTCTGAATCCTGTATGCGATCAGTTCGTAAGTATGGTCTTCCATGAGGCAGTTTCCGACAGCGGCTAACGCCCCGATTATCCCTCTGCCTTCGTTGAAGCCAATCGCGTACGCCTTGAATTTCTTAATTAAGGCTAGGGCCTCACTTAACCTCACAATGTCCTGGGTCGCCACTCTGGAGAATTCTCTGAGCTCCTTTGGAATCTTCTCCCCCTCATAGAAAACGATCCCTGGATCCGTTCCCCTAGACGCTAAGTCTGATTCCCTCTCAACGACGTCTATAACTGTTTCGCGGACCTCTCTAGAATTCCCTATTCCACTTACCCGTAGACATACGGCACCGTTTCCTCTGGTTTTCCACGGAACGTTCGGGTTCAGTCTAATCAGATTTGGATAGTCGATGAATGTTGACCCTAGGCGGGAAAGCTTCTCAACCAATATGGCAGCGACGTACGTGGTACAACCTCCCCTCATGGAGTCTGTATCATCGATGCCAATATGTAGAACTTGATCCATTAGGGTATTCCACTAGTAGTTTCTAAAGGTTGTTTCTCACAAAAACTTATCGAAAAAAAAGAGGGCGAGTTTTCTGTTATGTCTCTACCACGATCATGGTAAGAGTTGACCTAACCCTGTCGAGCCTCCTGATCTTCCAAGTTATGACGCTCTTCAGTTTGTCCATGTCCTCAGCCTCAACCTTTGCTATGATGTCGTAAACTCCGTAAACTACGTGAGCTTCCTTCACATTCGGGACCTTCCGGAGCTCCTTCAGCACCTCATTCTCTCCTCCGATCTCAGAGTTTATCAGCACAAATGCGCTTGGCATTTCTCTTTCACCATCATTCATCTGTGATCCATACGCTTAAAAAATTTCGTATTAATAGTCGATCGATCGGGATAATAATAGGCACAAAGAATACTAAATGAGGAGACAAAACTTGGGTAAAGGAATTTCTGACGCAATTTCAAGTTCTGAAATGAGAGCGTTGGAGCTAAACGCTGAGTACCTCGGTGTCTCTCCTGCGCAGCTGATGGAAAACGCTGGATGTGCTGTTTCTAGGGAGATCATCTCACGCTTTAAGTCAGAGAAAAATAGGATAGCCGTCTTCTCCGGTGTAGGCCGTAAAGGTGGAGATGGATTTGTTGCAGCTAGACACCTCGCGAGCTTGGGATACAATGTCACCGTCGTCCTCATCGGAAATCCTCAGGACATCAAAGCAAAAGTCGTCCAAGATAATTGGAGAAGCATATTGTCGATGTCTCATTCTGTGGAAACGATAATCGCCCATGATTCCTCTCTCATCCCGAGCCTCAATGTAGACGTAGTCGTAGACGCGTTGCTCGGTATAGGTGCAGTAGGCTCCCTTAGGCCTCCGTTGCTCCAAGCGGTCAAGGCAATAAACAAATCAAAATCCTTCAAAGTAGCCATAGATCTCCCAACGGGCGTAAATCCTGATAATGGCCAGATACTCGGCGACGCCATATTAGCTGACTTGACTGTCTCTTTTCATAGACCGAAAGCCGGGCTTCTAAAGGCCAGCAAATATGTCGGAGAACTCTCAGTTGCTTCCATAGGCATACCCAGAGAGGCGGAGACATACGTAGGACCTGGCGACGTTCTAATAGTCAGAAAGCCCAGACCTTCTGAATCGCACAAAGGAGACTTCGGCCGCCTCCTCATAATCGGTGGAAACGAGACCTTTGCTGGAGCCCCCACCCTAGCAGCCCTAGCTGCCTTACGCGTGGGCGTGGACTTGGCGTACGTCGCCGCCCCGAATAAGACGGCCCACGACATTGCATCTATGGCTCCGGACCTGATCACCGTTAAGCTTGAGGGAGAACACCTCAACCCGAGGAACGTAGAGGTCATTGAAGAATGGCTGAAGCGTTCGGACGCTGTTGTCTTCGGACCCGGCCTAGGCCTACATGAGGATACGGTCAAGGCGGTTGGAGAGGTTATCAGCGTGATTGGGAAGGCCAAGAAACCTCTACTTCTTGACGCTGACGCTTTAAAGGCCTTCCCCAAGTCTAAAAGCAAGGTCGATTTCCCCGTAGTTTTCACGCCGCATTCGGGTGAATTTAAGATTCTCACGGGTAAGGCACCGCCTAAAGAGCTTCAGGAGAGAGTAAGATGTGTTCAAGAGGCTGCTGAAACTCTGAGAGCCGTGATACTTCTGAAAGGACCCGTGGACATAATCTCTAACGGTGAGACTGTAAAACTCAACTTTGCACATAATCGAGGGATGACTGCCGGAGGAACAGGGGATGTCCTCTCAGGAATTGTTGGAGCTTTTCTGGCGCAGGGATTTGAACCCTTCAGATCCGCAGTCGCCGGTGCATTCGTAAATGGAGCTGCTGGAGACTTTGTGGCTAAGGAGATAGGATACCATATTCTCCCTACAGACATAGTCGATTGGATACCTAAGGTCATAGAAGATCCGATGGCTCACGCCAAAATAAAAAGAGTCTAAGTTGTAGAAGTTGATCGGAGAGAGAATCGGAATACTCGCGGCTATGAGAAGCAGAAGAAGTGTACGCGAATATCAACGCAAGGGCGTTCCATTCGAGAAGATATTTAGGATTTTAGATGCTGGGAGATGTGCGCCTTCTGGAGCAAATCAGCAGCCCTAGAGATAAATCGTCGTCGATAGTGAGGAATTGAAGTTGAGGATAAGGAGGGAGGCTGAGAAAGAGAACATACACAATATCAAGCTTTATGCGTACGATTTAAGACAGTGCGACCCGAAGAAGTGCACAGCATTGAAACTCGCACGCTTCAGAGTAGTCAAGTTGTTTTTCAAGACTAGGTCTTTCCCAAGTCACGCCATCGTCTTGGATCCACTTTCAGAGAGAGCCTTTTCTCCGGCCGACAGAGGAATCGCTGAGGAATACGGTATCGTCGCAATAGACTGCAGTTGGATAAACGTCGATGATGTCTTCCAACTTAGGATTAAGGGAGAATCAAGATGTCTACCCTACCTGATCGCCGGAAACCCCGTCAACTACGGCCAAGTTGGAAAACTCAGTACAGCCGAAGCGCTAGCAGCAGCGTTATATATCATAGGTTATGAGAAGCAAGCGAACCGCGTACTCTCGCTGTGGAAGTGGGGACCAACCTTCCTGAAGACAAACATCGAAGTCCTGAACGCGTATCGCAAAGCCAAGGACAGCAGCGAAGTCATAAGCATACAGAGAAGCTTTATGTAAACTAAGAAGTCTCTGCAAAAACCAGAATAAACACCTACAATGCGCACGAGGGGCTGGCGTGCTGGCCATAACCCATCTTCTGTTCTAGGTAGCATCTGACTAAGCAGGCCACCCGCGTCTCACGCAGACCTCACAGACGCCTACTTGCCCTTGCACCCCGCAGGTCAGCCGTTTCACCGCTTCCATCATCATCCTCAACGACTTAACACGTATCATAGTCAACTGATGATGGACGTTCCGTTTCTGATCAGTAGCCAGGACTCTCGCCCTACACCTCACAGTGTCACGGCTCTGCATGTTGGATGGAGTTTCCTCAGGCCTCGCAGGCCCGAAAGCTACCCACCAGCTCACCAGCCCCAAGATCTACAGCTGTATGGTCAAATAAAAAGATATCTAAGACCGGGGGCACGGCACCTACCACGTAGAGTTAGTGTCAACAAAATCAGATTGATCTTGAGACGAGTCTTCCAAAGGAGAGTATTTGCCTATCATTTTCCTTGACAGGCAGGCCAATTATGGTTGTTACGCCCAGCTTTCGGATCTGATCAATTCGTTCAGTTACTTCTTTCATGTTTCCGTATATGGTAAACGATGAGGCTACCTTTTTTAGAAAGCGGCCCAAATCGCTTCTCATAATTCTGGTTGGAAGTGGTTTCTTGTCTTGGATAACGGCCCTAAGGGTGGACGCTGTTAAGTCATATCCCAGTTTTCTGAGGTCTTCTCTAACCCAGCTCCTCCTCATAATGTACCCTGATAGGCGCAAAAGGACATCGTGTAGTAATCTCGGGTAATTCTCCGATATCAAGAATGGAGCGTAGAGCCCGATCTCGCTGTTTCTTACTGTATCTCTGACAGTGGCAATGTCCTCTTCAAGTCCTCTGTCGAGTAGGATAAGGGGAATAAGATCATACTCCACACTGAGTTGAGCTGCTCTGGAAATCAGTCCTTCGGTTCCAATGAAGATCATTAGATCATTGAAGCACTTTCGAACGAATTTGATGGAATCGATCAGCGTCCTGATTGAAGGCCTCCTAGTCTCCCTTTCTGTAAGATACGCCGGATTGCCAACGACGAGGTTCAATCCTATTTCATCTAGAGCGTTAAACCCGCTTAGAGTTTGTCGGAGCAACCTCAAAGAGTTGTGATGTTTCGTTGAAAATGTGACTATTGTCCTTAAACCATGAGAGTGATCGACCAAGTCCTTGACTTCATACGGCGTTGGATAGAGGATTTTCCACTCAGAGTCTATGACATGATAGCTCATGCCAGCGCGGACACAGAGCTTCGCAGACCATAATGTACGTTTCATCCTGTCCTTAGATGTCATTCCATACCTGCTTCGCTTCGTGGCCTTTCCACACTTGAATTGCACCTGTACACTCATCACCGTCCCAACTGTTAATTTGCTTATTTAATAAAAAGCGCATAATCTATTTTTTCAGTATATTACTCCTTCCGAACTGAAAGATTGAAAAACTGTAACCGTTAAAGTGAAGCCCATGTATGGTTGGAACGGTAGAATACTCAGTATAAATCTTTCTAAGAGAAGGGCAACGACCTATGACTACACTTTTGATATGGCTTCAACCTTTCTAGGTGGAAGAGGTTTCGCCATCAAGATTCTATGGGACAAGTTAAGTGCGGATGTAAATCCACTCTCACCCGAGAACATGGTTGTGCTCGCAACAGGTCCTCTCACAGGACTGCCTCTTCCAAGCAGTGGCAAGCTTCTTTTAGCCACGAAGAGCCCGCTCACAGGGGGTTACGGCGACGGAAACATCGGATCTCGTGCAGCCGTCCACTTGAGGAAAGCCGGGTATGATGTAGTAATTCTGGAGGGCAAGGCTCCGAAGCCATGCTTACTGAGGATAGACGATGATAGAGTTGAAATCCTCGATGCAACAGACCTTTGGGGCTTAGGTACGTTCAAAGCCGAGAAGGAGTTGAGAAACAGGTTTGGTAGGGAGATTGGTGTTCTCTTGATTGGACCTGCGGGTGAGAACATGATTAGCTATGCCACAGTCGTTTCGGAAGGCGGACGATCCGGTGGCAGGCCAGGAATTGGAGCGGTGATGGGGTTCAAGAGGCTGAAGGCCATAGTCGTCAAGGGTTCAAAGAGCATCCCACTCTTCGATCCTGAGGGAGTGAGAAAGCTCGGGGTGGAAGGGAGCAGAGCAATCCTAGAGAAGCCCAACTATGAATTCTGGCGTAGGCAAGGAACTATGGCCACAATTGAGTGGAGTCAAGAGAGCGGTGTCCTTCCAACCTTCAACTTTAAGGAGGGGGTATTCGAGCATGCAGAAGCGATCGGTGGATTCTCCATGGAAAAGATTAAGACTTCCCAGAGGGGATGCCCCAACTGCAATATGAGGTGTGGTAATGTAGTTGAGGATTTGGATAGGTCGCCTTCGGAGTTGGATTACGAGAGCGTCGCTATGCTGGGGTCAAATATAGGTCTTGGCGACCTAGAGAAGGTTGCAACGTTGAACAGGCTTGCGGACGACTATGGCATTGACACAATAAGCTTGGGAAATGTTATAGGGTTTGCTATGGAGGCCTCAGAAAAGAAGCTCATAGATGAGAAGGTTGACTGGGGTGACTTCAGTAGAGCGAAGGAGCTAGTCGGGGACGTTGCTTACAGACATGGTATAGGCGATGCCCTTGCAGGGGGGACTCGGAGAGTAGCCGACCGATTTGGAGGCCACGCTTTAAGGTGGGCTATGAATATTAAAGGGCTGGAGGTTTCAGCGTATGACTGCCATTTGGCTCCTGGAATGGCCTTGGCATTTGCGACTTCTCCTATTGGAGCTCATCATAAGGATGCTTGGGTGATTTATTGGGAGGTTCAGGTTGGAAGGCAGAATTACAGCGCTGCTAAGGTTGACAAGGTCATAGAACTTCAGAGAATAAGGGGAGGCTTGTTCGAGAGTTTGGTGACCTGTAGGTTCCCATGGGGTGAGCTTGGATTCTCGCTTGAATGGTACTCTAAATTTTTGAAGGCGGCGACCGGTGTAGACTTTCAATTGGAGGACCTCTACAGGATTGCCGATAGAATTTACAATTTGATCAGAGCCTTCTGGGTTAGAGAATATCAGACTGAATGGAACTCGGTTATGGATTACCCACCTTCCAGATGGTTTGATGAGCCACTTACCGAGGGACCTTTCAGGGGAGCCACCTTAAGGAGAGACGACTACGAGAGAATGCTACAAGAATACTATAAAAAGAGAGGATGGGATCATCGAGGTATTCCCACGGTGACTACATTGAAAGGAATGGGGTTAACTGAAGCAGCAAAAGAGCTTGAGCGCTACGTGAAGCTGAGTCCTTGATTTATCTGGAGTGGATAAAACTCGCGCGTACGTTCCATGATCATTTAAAGAATAGTGTGACAAATACAGTCATCATCAACGCAGTCTAGTTGGGATGAAGAGAGTTGATTGAAGATAAGGAGGTTATGAGGGAGGTTACGGATCTACTCGGAGATTTGATCAAGATCAAGACAGAGAACCCACCTGGCAACGAGACTCCGGCGGCTGAGTTCTTGTACAACTTTTTTTCTGAAGAAGGCTTCGAACCAGAGCTATTGGAGTCTTCCAGGAATAGAGGGAACATATTAACGAGGTTATCAGGCCAAGGTAAGAAGTCACTTTTACTGCTCTCCCATCTTGATGTTGTACCAGCGGAGCCAAGAGGATGGAGCGTAGATCCTTTTTCAGGTGTCATAAAGGAAGGTTTCGTATGGGGGAGAGGCGCTATCGACTGTAAGGGGCTGGTAGCGATGGAAGTCATGACACTAGCCATCCTGAAGAGAGAGGGCTTTAAACCTAGGGGAACACTCATCTTCGCAGCAACCGCGGATGAGGAGATGGCAGGAAAGGCTGGTGCTGGTTGGCTCGTAGATAAGCATCCAGACAAGGTTCGCACAGAGATGTTGATCAACGAGGGCGGAGGCTTCGCGTTTCCTGTCAATGGAAAAAGACACTACATCGTTCAGGTTGCTGAGAAGGGGGTATATTGGATTCGGCTTCGGACAAGAGGAACGCCAGGACACGCATCGATGCCGGGAATTGGAGAGAATGCACTACTCAAGATGTCGTCTATTATTGAAAATCTAGGCAGATATCGCGCGCCGATAGTGGTTCATGGTGTGGCGCGCGACTTTATAAATGGGATAACTGGTGGCGGCCTTGGAGCCCGTCTTTTAATGACGCCGTTTCTAGCAGACTTGTTTCTGGACAGGGCTAGAAGAAAGGATGTGGCGGAGTCGGAGATGATAAGAGCGATGATGCGTATGACCATAGCGCCGACTATGATAAGGAGTGGCGTTAAAGAGAACGTCATACCGGGTGAATGCGAGGCGGTAGTCGACTGTCGTCTCCTTCCGGGACAGGATTTGACATATTTGAAAGAGCAGTTTAAAAGGGCGCTTGGGAGCCTAGAAGGCATTGAATTAGAGCCCATTACCCAGGAGCCGGGTAGCGTATCTCCGTATGACACGGTTCTGTTTCAGGCGATAGAAGAACTCATAGCTAAAAACGATCCGGGCTCTGTCTGCATTCCATTTATGATCCCAGCGGGCACCGACAGCCGCTTTTTCAGGCATAAGTTTGGAACGGTTGCCTATGGGTTTGTTCCTATGAAAATGGATCTCCCACTAGACATCTTCATGAAACTAGCGCATGGAATAGATGAGAGAATCAGCCAGAACAATCTGGCTTACGGCACAAGATTTCTGGTCGACCTTGTAAAAAGGTTGTTGGGTTGAATGCCCTGGCTGAGGGAATGTGCCTCTCCAGTCATTAGAGATAAAAGCTCTCAAGGATGCAAATAATATTTCGTCGAGGAAACGATGGAGATAACCGTATCAATTCCTGACCTCATGCTCGTTGTCGCAATATACTTCTATGTCCTCTTACTGATCCTCATCTCTGGGTATCTCGGAAAGCTGATGAATCTTGGCGCAAAGTTCACCCGCAGGATAATCCACCTATTTGCTGGCGACGCATTCTTGCTGATACCTTTATTTACGTCGCCTTGGTATCCAGCTCTAATACCTATAGGGTTAGCCCTGCTCACAATATACTCATTCACATTCAAGAAGGAAAGCGCGATAACCAGAAGCATGGTGGAAGCAGAAGATATGGTCCTTCACGCATATGGACCAGTTTACTACATTCTATCAATTCTTGTTCTAGTTTTCTGGCTCTGGGAACGAAAGGAAATCGCTATGTCTGCCGTTATGGTCATGGCCTGGGGAGATGGGGCATCCTCTCTCGTTCCAAAGATGCTGAAGAAGGTTCACAAGTATCCCTTCGGCTATAGAAGCTTTGAGGGGACGCTATCCATGTTCATATTTGGATTTATAGGTTCAGTCCTCGCATTCACTTTAGCAACCTATTTCGGGGTCTCTATGCTTGACTTCTACGAGACAATGATCTTAGCAGCGTTAGCCAGCGGCACAGGCGCAGTCGTCGAGGCACTGACAATAGGTCCGCTGAGGCATTTTGACAACTTCAGCGTTCCGATACTTACAGCCCTTGCCCTTCTTTTGGTGACGACCTAAGCATCATCTAGAAGAAAGCATATCTTCATTTCGCAATCTAGCGCGCAAAAAGATCCTTTAGTGTTCTTGTGTTCTGACCTAAGAAAAGTGAGCGCCGTGCAGAGTATTGATCAGGATATCACCTGGACACAAGAGCCTATTTTCAACCCGACACCTTGGGCGATTGGGGGTGGCAGGCTGAACCTGTCGGCCGAAGCCTTCAGGCTTACACCTCCACTCCATCAACGGAATCTTCTGTTCCAGCCCTCGTCTGCGATCAGGTACCTGTCACCAAGCCCCAAGCATCGCAGAATGGGCGCCTATTTTCGGGACCGACTTCGGGCTTAGATGCCTTCAGCCCTTATTCGGGATAGCGCAGCTGCCCGGCAGTGCCCTGTCGGACAACCGGTATACCGTAGGCTACGACGCCCCGTTCCTCTCGTACTGGGAACACCTTCCCCTCAGGCGCCCAACATTCCCAGCAGATAAAAACCGACCTGTCTCACGACGGTCTAAACCCAGCTCACGTTCCCCTTTAATAGCCGAACAGGCTTACCCTTGGCGACTGCTGCACCGCCAGGATGGGAAGAGCCGACATCGAGGTACCAAACCGCGGGGTCGATAGGAGCTCTCGCCCGCGACGAGCCTGTTATCCCCGGGGTAATTTTTCTGTCACCTCCGACCCCCACTGACGGGGATACGAAGGATCGCTAAGCCCGGCTTTCACCTCTGAATCCCTTGCTGTGGAGGATTCAGTCAGGCCGGCTTTTGGCTTTGCCCTCTACGGCGGGTTTCTGTCCCGCCTGAGCCGGCCGTTGGGCCCCCTCGATACTTTTTCAAGGGGGTGCCGCCCCAGCCAAACTGCCTGCCAATCGTTGTTCCGGGGCTTTTGCCCCAGTTAGAAACGTAACCACCAAAGAGCGGTGTTTCATTGGCGCCTTCCCCGGTTCCCGGAGGATCCGGGATCAGAGGCTCCCGCCTACACTATGCATCAGCAGTCACATTCCAGCGACAGGTTGCAGTAAAACTCCACGGGGTCTTCTTGTCCCGCTGGGAATCCCCGGACTGTTCGTCCGAGTTACGTGGGTTCACCGGGCCCCGGGTGGGGACAGCGGGGTTCTCGTTGATCCATTCATGCACGTCGGAACTTACCCGACAAGGCATATGGCTACCTTAAGAGAGTCAGAGTTACTCCCGGCGTTTAGCGGCCCTTCACCCAGTTGTACCCAGGATTCAGGTACCGCCACTGGCCAGGATTCAAGGGCTGTACAAACCCTTTCGGGCTAGCAGCCCCCTATGTTTTTATTAAACAGTCAGGACCCCCTTGTCACTGCGACCTACGGTTCCGGTCGTAGACCAAAACCGCAGGCACCCCTTATCCCAAAGATACGGAGCTAATTTGCCGATTTCCCTCACCACGGGTTCAACCCGATACGCCTTGGGCTTCTCACCCAGAGACACCTGTGTCGGTTCTGGGTACGAGCACGGAGAATCCCTCTCAGCGTCCTTTTCACTGGCTCCAGGAATCGACTGAACCCCCCTAAAACGGGAGGCTATTCCCACATTCGCCTGGCTCTCACCATTATGGTATCCCCAGGCTTGAGCGGTTAAACAAGGCGACGGCCTTGCTCAGCCTATCCAGAAGCGTCAGGCACTGAGCCTAGTGTCACCACATGTATCTCCGTGGTACCGGAATTTTGACCGGTTTCCCATTCGGCCTACTCGGTTAAGATCGGCCTTAGGATCGACTAACTCCCGGCTGACGACGCATCGCCGGGAAACCCTGAGCCCATACGGCGGTCAGGATTCTCACCTGACTATGCTGTTACTACCACCGGGATATGCAATCGCGGTCGGTCCACTGGACCTCATAGCCCAGCTTCTGCCCAACCGTGACGCCCCCCTACCAGATTACAGTCGTTATGACTGTACCCCAGGGTATCGGTAGCTGGCTTAGCCCCGTCTATTTTAGGGGCCCTCAGCCTCGACGGGTGAGCTGTTACGCACTCTTTAAAGAATGGCTGCTTCTAAGCCTATCTTCCCGCTGTCTGAGGCTGCGGACGCCCTTTAGTTTGACACTTAGCCAGCATTTTGGGACCTTAACCCTGGTCTGGGTTGCTTCCCTCTCGGCCTGTGAGTTTACCCCACAGTACCCGTTTCTCGAGGTCTACGGTACCGACAGATTCGGAGTTTGAATGAGCAGTGGGTCCTTTCGGACCCTTGCTGCCCGATCAGTGCTCTACCCTGCCGGCCACCTCGCTCGAGACTAGGCTGCGACCTACTTCGGGGGGAACTAGCTATCACCAGGCTAGATTGGTCTTTAGCCCCTAGCCCCAGGTCAGAGGAGCAGTTTGCACGCTAGCACCCCTTCGGGCCTCCACCAAGCTTTCGCTCGGCTTCACCCTGCCCAGGGCTAGATCGCCTGGTTTCTAGTCTCAAAGCCATGACTCCAGACCCTTTAAGATCTCGCCCCTCGCTAGGCAAAGCTAGCTGCGGACATGTCGGTTTCCCTTCGCCTACGGGCTTCAAGCCCTTAAGCTCGCCATGACTATGAACTCCCCGGCCAGTGTTTCGAGACTGAACGCGTGACCTTGGTCCTCCTCCATCGTACTTTCCCGTCGCCGGGGTTTTCTTCTGGAGGGATCTACCCTTTCGGGCCACGCACGTCTATAACCACCTGATTTCAAGCTCTTTTGAACCCCCTCCCGGGGTACTTTTCAGCTTTCCATCACTGTACTAGTGCGCTATCGGTCTCGGGACGTATTTAGCTTTGGAAGTCAGTGACTCCCAACTTCCCAAACCAGAATCGAGGCTTGGTACTCTGGACGCCGACCCAGCTCTCGCCAATTTACGCTTACAGGGCTATCACCTTCTGAGGCGGGCCTTCCCAGGCCACTTCAGCTTGGTTGGCAGGGAGGAGGTCGGATCCATAACCCTACATCTCCCACAGGTTTCCCTGTGAGATTCAGTTTGAACCGTTCCCCTTTCACTCGCCGCTACTAAGGGAATCCTGTTTAGTTTCTCTTCTTCCCCCTACTAAGATGTTTCAGTTCGGGGGATTCCCGCTCCTGTTCGGAGCACCATGAGTTCTTCGGAACTCACAGTAGGAAGTCCCATTCGGGCATCCCCGGATCTAAGGCTACATGCGCCTACCCGGG
>CAZKBR010000002.1:0-48358 GCA_964551465.1 uncultured Candidatus Bathyarchaeia archaeon | reverse complement strand
AGATTCAAGTAAAAATCCCAAGTAAGGGGAATTGAAAGTTCTATAGCGATAAGCTCTCTGAGCCCCTATTCTCTGAGCCTGGGG
The DNA here is from genome assembly GCA_964551465.1 of uncultured Candidatus Bathyarchaeia archaeon. Lineage (GTDB taxonomy): Archaea > Thermoproteota > Bathyarchaeia > RBG-16-48-13 > JAGMEO01 > CAZKBR01. The sequence goes on along the minus strand of CAZKBR010000002.1, from coordinate 48,274 downwards.
AGGGGGGTATATATAGGCTCTTTACTTTCGTAAAATTTGAATCAAACCGATTCATCGTCGAGGTCATAGAAAAGGGCAGAATCATGCATAAGTTATAGTGCCTTCTTGCCAAGATTTTCAAACACGACACTTTTATATGATGTCTACAAAGAGGTTTCTATCATGAATTCTTTGGGAGATCTTCTATATCTATCTCGAGCTGAAATAGAGAAACTAGACATTTCCATGGAAGAGGTCATTAAAGCTGTCGAAGCGGCCTTCATTGAGAAGGCACATGGAAGAGCTGAAGTGCCGCCAAAACCAGGGATCCACCCTCAAGAGGATGCCTTTATTCACGCTATGCCAGCCTATCTGCCAAAGATGAGGTCTGCAGGAATCAAATGGGTCAGCGGATTTCCAGAAAATCCAAAGCGAAACCTACCATACATATCTGGTCTCCTCATCTTGAACGACCCTGAAACCGGTTTCCCAATAAGCGTTATGGACTGTACTTGGATAACGGCCAAGAGAACAGGCGCAGCAACCGCAGTCGCCGCCAAGCATTTAGCCAGAGAAGACTCAAAGACGCTCGGCATTCTCGGCTGCGGCGTCCAAGGCAGAAGCAACCTCGAGGCTTTGGTTGTTGTCTGCAGGAACCTAGAAGAGGTAAAGGCATACGACATCGATGCTGAGAATCTGCGCAGATATGTCGAGGAGATGACCGCCAAACATGGAGTGAAAGTCGTCCCTGTGAACTCGGCCGAAAAAGCTGTTGAAAACTGCGACATAGTAGTCACTGCCGGCCCGATCTTGAAGAATCCTCGCCCCGTGATCGAAGCTTCATGGTTCAAGGACGGCGGTTTTGCATGCCCCCTAGACTTCGACTCATACTGGAAACCAGAAGCCATGCACTCCATGGACAAGTTCTGTACCGATGACGGCGAACAACTGAAGTACTACAGACAACTCGGCTATTTCTCCGACATCCCCCAAGCATACGCAGACCTAAGCGAAATCGTCAGCGGCAAGAAACCTGGACGCGAAGACCCCGATGAACGCATCATGTCAATGAACTTAGGCCTAGCAATAGAAGACATGGCAACTGCCAAACTCATCTACGAAAAAGCCAAGAAGAGAGGAGCCGGAACGAAGCTTCCCCTATAGCCAACACTCGTTTCAGCTCTTCATACTGGGTGTTATACCCAACTTCAAAATCAACGCTTCGGGAACATAATTCACAAAAACACGCCCCAACAACTGTGCCGAAATTCCCCTCAACAAGCAATGAGTATGCCGTCAACTGATATCTTTAACTATTATCCTATGACTGATTGCATGCTGAGTTTATGTAGACTTGCGTTTTTTGACTCTGCCTTCGCTGTTCTTGATTATGTGGCATCTCAAGCTCCCTAAGCTTTATTAGATGCTTTGGGTTTACTTTACTTGGGTACAGTATGATTAAGCTCGGTGCGTTGGCGAGGGATGGAGCCCTTGACGTTCTGCTTCGACTCTGTACAGGGGAGGCTAGGTTTAAAGAGCTAAATGAGTTTGTCGTTAACACGAGGACGCTAACTAGGAGGTTAAAGGATCTGGTGGCTGAGGGCCTAATTCAGAAAGCTGGAGATCACTACAAAATTACAAGCGAAGGCTTTGATACGACTCTCAAAATAGCAGAGTTTGAAGGAAAATCTGAGCAGAAGTGGGTTAACCACGAAGAATTTGTTAAGATTAGGTATGGATGGATGAGAATCTCGTTGAGGCGTCTCACAGAACTGTTTCATAACGAATTTGGTGATGAACTAATCTCCATCGTTCTTTACGGTTCGGCGGTCAAAGGCTCCTTCCAACTGGGTGGAAGTGACGTAGACCTGCTCTACGTTCTCAAAGACGATTCGAGAAACATATGGAAACGCGAAGGAAGCGTCTTCAAAGTCTTCCAATCAACATGGGAGTACAGAGCCTGCGACTATTGGCTAAAAATGCTTGGAACCTACGGATACCCTGAGGTTACCACGGCGTCTCTGCAGAAAAGCTACGCCAAGAAATTTCAGCCCGTGTACCTCGATATGCTCTCTCACAGGGTTGTCCTCTACGACAGAGAGGCATTCTTTCAGAGATTGATGGAGAAGCTTCAAGGATCGCTCAAGGATCTGGGAACCACTCGAATCGAATACTCCGATGGAGCATACGCGTGGTTCCTGAAGCCCGACATCGCCCCCGGCGAACCAATAGAAATAGACTTGGGATAACAGATGGCTATAAACAAGGACAGAGCTGAAAAAGCAATAAAGATCGCAGAACGCGAATTCAGGAACGCCGTCAAATGCTCAGAGGACAAAGACTACGTTGGCTCCATGAAGTATCTTCAGGAATGTACAGAGTACGCGGTGAAGGCCGTTCTAATATCCTATGGAATAGACTATCCAAAAATCCATGCGGTAGGCCGCTTTCTGAAAGAAATAGAGGAGAAACATCCTCCATGGTTCCTAAAACAAATCCAAGCGATAGCTGAAGTCACAGATAACCTAGCTAGAGGAAGACCAAAATTCAGATACCCATACGAACACCCTCCAGAAAAATATGAAACAACTGTCAAGGAAATCCTTCCCAAGGTCAAGAAAGCCCTAGAAAGCTGCCGCAAACTCATCAAACAACTATTCGGCTAACATCCAGCACCCTTTTTCTCTACTCGCCGAAAGTAGTCTTTCCCTCATTCAAGAACGCTCCTTCTCCCTACTATTCCTTATTAACCTTTAATCGGCACGAAACAATGGGCTTAAAAATCAAAATACACACATTATCCGAAGCTCTTGCAGAAGGTGCCTCCTGTAGGCAAGACCTCGACTTTTCCAAGCGGCTGTGAAGATGCGGCCTCGGTCTTCTTGATCTCCTCCTTAGTGATCCTGACCTCCAATAAATCTCGAGGGCTTCCCTTAAGAACGGCAAGCTCTTGTTCCGGTATGGTGAAGATGAAGCCGCGTCTGACCATTGCTCCAAAACTTATGTACTTGGAGGCACGCTCGATCAAATGTGCATGAACACGGATCCTTGTGCCAACCCAAAGCCCATAGGATTCAACTACGAACTTTGGAATACAGACGCGGCCACGCGTACACAATCTAGCGTGAAATCCAACCCCTTCCAACAAAATCCTACACCCTCCAACACAATCCTACACCATCCAAAAAAATCCAATCCTATCCAACATAATATTCAATTCCTGAACCCCTTTTCAAAAACAGGCTCTTCAAAAGCCTTTCCACACCAAGAAAAAAAATTTGGGACAAGGGTAGAGAACACCTCATGCCTGCCTCTCCACAAATAGGGTCAGTTTTCTCACGGTACAAACCACTTCCTCTCCATACAATTAGACAATCGATCGCCACGCCTCTCAACATATAAATGCTTCTTTTCCAACAACTGTTTCTACAACAAGACCACACAAGTCGATCGTTCTAGAAAGCAAGAGATCCGAACAAAAAAGAAAACCCTAGATTCAAACACCCAATAAGAACCGATCGAAGTTGATGCTTCTATGATCGTGAAGGAAGTCTTTGCAAAAAATATCTTATCTAAATCGAAAGTCTCCGACTACACCATCAACCCTTACATCGGTTGTGAGCACGGATGCACCTACTGCTACGCACGATTCATGAAGAGGTTTACCGGCCACAACGAGCAGTGGGGCAGCTTCGTCGACGTGAAGATCAACGCGGTAAGCCTACTGGAGAATGAGATAAAAAGGAAAAAGGCTGGAAAGGTCTGGATAAGCGGAGTATGCGACCCCTACCAGCCCCTTGAGAAAAGATACGAACTGACGAAAGGCTGTCTTGAGATTCTACTGAAGCATGCTTGGCCAGTTACTGTCCAGACAAAGTCCCCCCTTGTACTACGCGATTTAGAATTTTTAAGAGAATTTGATGAGATCGAGGTGGGGTTCACGATCACCACAGCCGATGAAGATATCAGAAGGATATTTGAACCCAATTCACCACCGATCAAACAAAGGATCGAAGCGTTAGAGAAGCTACATTCCGCTGGTGTCAAGACATTCGCGATGATAGGACCCATACTCCCGAAGACCGAAGGGCTAGCAGCACAGCTGAGCGGAAAAGTGGACAATGTGCTGGTCGACAGATTGAACTACCACTACGCTAACTGGGTATACAGAAAGTACAAGTTAGAATATGCGATGACCAACACCTTCTTTATCCAGAAGAAGGTAGAACTTGCTAATGCCCTTGAGAAAGAAGGCATACGTTATGAATTGTTATTTTGATGCGCGTGCAATCTGCTAACGCATTCTCTTTTTTAAAGACTAGAAATTCTAGATATATTGAGTTTTCGAGGCGGTGGAATGAAGCCAGTAAAAGACATCGATGTCAGTGAGAGCAGAGAGATCGACGAGCTGCTCAAAAGGATGTACGAGTCCGGCGGTTTCGTTGCGAAGAAGGTCGGCGTAGCCGTAGACATCCTTGAAAAAATGTTGAGAGAAGAGAGCTGCCTAAAGTTCCTCTCTTTTCCAGCCTGCATAATCGCAACAGGCACAAGAGGCGTGATCAAAGAGCTGGTCAAGAGGAGAATCTTCGACGTCGTCATAACGACTTGTGGAACCTTAGACCACGACTTAGCTAGGAGCTTCAAAGAATACTATCACGGCAGCTTCCTGATGAACGACGCTGAACTACGAGAAAAGGGAATAAGCAGGCTCGGAAATGTCTTGGTCCCAAACGAGAGTTACGGCCTGATAATAGAGGAGAAGATGAGAAGCTTTCTAGACGAAGTCTACAAACAAGACAAGGAACTCGCAACCTACGAACTCGCTTGGGAGCTCGGAGAGTTCATAGGAAAAGCAGACTCGATTCTCTACTGGGCTTGGAAGAACAAGATTCCCACATTGATTCCAGGAATCACAGACGGCGCAGTCGGATACCATCTATGGGAATTCTACCAAAAGCACAAGGACTTCAAAATAAATGTTCTCAAAGACGAGCAGCTCCTCAGCGACCTAGTCTGGGGTGCCAAAAAATCAGGTGCACTGATACTAGGCGGCGGGATAAGCAAACATCACGTCATATGGTGGAACGCCCTCAAAGACGGACTAGACTACGCCGCATACATAACCACGGCGGCAGAATGGGACGGCAGTCTATCTGGCGCAAGGATGCGGGAAGCAGTCTCCTGGAAGCAACTGAAGAAAGACGCCAAATATGTGACCCTCGAAGGAGACGTCACCGTTCTGCTACCCCTAATCACAGAAGCTCTCTTGAAGAGACTATCATCTCACTAGGAGGAGACAAAGATGCTCGCCTAGGAAAAGTTGCTGGTCGCGAACGATTATGAAACTAAAGAGAACCCTGAATCTTCTCGATGCCACATCAATTGGAATCGGGGCAATAATAGGTGCAGGAATCTTCGTCGTCCTAGGCATCGCCGTAGGCTATGCTGGGCCAGCGATCATCATTTCCATGGTGATCGCGAGCATCGTCGCCTCCTTCACCGCATTCAGCTTCGCCGAACTCGGTTCAGCAATTCCAAAAGAAGGCGGAGCATACGAGTTTACCTACGAGTTAATCTCTCCTTTTTTAGCTTTCATTGTGGGTTGTCTATGGCTGTTCGGACAAACCGTGGCTGGAGCAGCGATAAGCTTGGGATTCGCAAGCTACTTCGTGGCGATCTTTCCATTCTTTTCGCTGAGAATTGTCGCAGTTTCAGCGGCATTGACACTAACGGCTTTGAACCTCATTGGAACAAAAAAATCTGCCACCGTCAACAACATCTTAGTCCTGACAAAGATAGCAATCATCTGTCTATTCATTGGAACCGGAATCTCTCAAATAAGTCCGCGTAACTACTCCCAATTCGCCCCAAACGGCTTCCTTGGAATTCTTCAAGGAGCAGCTTTCATCTTCTTCGCGTATTTGGGTTTCGGAAGGATAGCAGCACTTGGCGGGGAGGTGAGGAACCCAAAAAGAACGTTGCCACCCTCGATCTTACTTGCGTTAACCACCTCCATGATTTTATATGTCTTGACGGGCTTCACCGCAACCGGTCTCCAAGACTATAGAGTCCTTGCAGAATCAGGATCACCAATTGCCGACGCCGCAAGAGCGACGGGAAACCTCGCGGTAACAGCAGCTATCTCCTTTGGAGCCCTAATCGCCACAGCAAGCGTTCTCTTGACCAACCTCATCGGTCTCTCCAGAGTCTCATTTGCGATGGCAAGAAACGGGCAGCTTCCAAGTTTCATAGCAAAAGTCCACTCACGATTTGGAACACCATATGTTTCCATCCTTTTCATGGGAGCACTAATGGCTACCCTAGCCTTTGTTTCAGATTTGAAACAGACCGCAGCCATAACAAGCTTTTCAATACTGTCCACTCATGTGGTTCTAAACTATTCTGCAATAAGACTCAGGAAGAAGACCCCGAAACTGAAAACCTTCAAGGCCCCATTGTATCCTTTGATTCCTTCGCTCGGAATAGTCAGCTGCATCATTCTGATGTTCTCCCTACCCGAGGCATCTTGGATCGTTGCAGCAGTCGTTATGATTGCCAGCTCAATTTATTATCTCTTAAGAAAACGACACCGCGTGTGAAAGACATGTAAGCATAGGGTTTTAAGGTCACTAAGGTTACAACCTTAAAAAGTCTTCTCATGATTATTTTTGTAGGAGATGGTCTTGCCCATTATTGGGGTGCAAAAACGTCAGGATTTGCAGTCTTATATAAGGGGGTAGGATCCTGTCTAACAAACGTTTAGGAATCCTTCTCATCATTATCGGGGTGGCTGTATTCATCGTTGGAATAGGCTCAATCCTGATGCTCGTCTCGCTGGGCATAATACTCATCGGCATAGGATTCCTTATCATGGCTTCTCTCAAACAACGGGCTGAAATACCTCTGCAACCCGTTACAAAACGTAAATGTTCTAAGTGTGGCTCCGACCTCTCCACTTTTCCCGATGACATTAAGCTCTGTCCCTACTGCGGTGTAGGTCTGGGGAAGGAGGCTGACAGGCTCACTTCTGGCCTCCTTAGAGTCAGACACCTCCTCGGCTTGTTGATGTTGGTCATCCTAGCTCCCCGCACCATCGTCGCTGTCCTACCCCTTTTCATCTTTCCTCCAGCAGCATTCATGTACCTACTTCCCATCTGGTTCTTTCTACTCGTCGCCCTCTATCTTCTCCTAAGCAAGAGGCACAGGCTGATCCTTGAGTGCGCCCTACTAGTCGTCAGTGCACTTTCCTTCCTCGGTATGGCTAAGCCTCTCTTCATCATGACCGACTCTGCACTGCTCTTCAAGAATTATCTCCCGATCATCGACACTGAAGAAGTACTATTCTTCGTTCTTCCCTTCATAGCGCAGGGACTAACACTCTCTTCAACGCTGTTCTCCGCCTCCACAAGTCTTCTGAGAAAGGTTAAAGGTCTCAAATGGACGAAGAGACGAAACCTGAAAATCTTCATCGCCCTCCTAACACTCACGCCCTTCATACTTATGCTGATAATCCCAGTCCAAGCTAACCCGGGTCCCCCCTTCAACATCGGCATTTCAGCAACTGGCGGGGGTAGTAAGCTCCAAATCCCTTACGCTCCGGGCCCCCCTCCTGCATGTTTTCCTGCATACCTCGATTACAACGCCACCGACAAGCAATGGATCTACCGCATACACTTCACTTACCCCCAGCCTTCAGGGCCTCCTGGACAAGTCGCAAATGTAACGATAAACAAGATTCTTCTCGGCTCCGAGGTCTTGGCACCGCCCTTCAACATCAGCATCGTACAGGTCAACGGCACAGGCTTAGAGATGACCCAAGACGGGATAGTGTTCACTCAGGGAGCAGACGGATACGTCATCCTGAAATCCCAACAAGCCCAGACAAAAATAGTATTTTTCGACTCTGACGGGGCTAAATATACCCTCGTATGGTAGAGATGCTGGCGGAACACCACCACTTAACAGTCTGTCGAAAACTTCGCATATTTTAGGAAGCAGAGGGCACCGCGATAACTTATCGTGCTGTTATTGACAGATCACCAAAAAAGCACTTGCCCTAACTGAAATTGCCACGAGTTACGTAGATTTTTTCGAGTAAATGGGTCAGATTAGGATAAGAATTAGAATTAACTTTGAAAAACTCTTTTATAGTTCGCACCTACCCTTCTACACCGTTAAAAAGTGATCGTAAGATGGCGTTTCAGTCAAGTGTCTTAACAAGAGCATTTAGAAGTGTTTCGAGAAGGAAAATTAGGGTTTTGCTGATAGTCATTGCCTTAGGCTTCTCTATGGCAATCATGATTTCTGTTCCCTCGGGCATCATGGCAAACCAAGCAGCTACAACGAGCCTAATGGAATCTTATGATAAAACAATCGGTAATATGGAAGAAGAAATCAACAGAACATTAACATTGATAGAATGTCGCACTACATCCGGATTTGGTCAATTTAGGCCTGAAAGGCCCGATAGGACTGAATATTTCTTGAATGAAAGTGCGATCTCAGATGTTCTTTCCATACAAGGCGTCAAGGACGTTGTGCCATTTTTGGAATACGCCGTGGGGACTTCACGAACTGAGACGCGGATGGGAATGGAATTCACTATCTTTGTTACAGATTACACGATCGTTGGTGTTCCTCTGAATTCCTCCCTCATTGATAACTATTCTATACTGCCAACGAACATAGCTGAGGGAAGAAACCTACGTGAGGGGGACAGAGAGGTTGTTCTCTTGAGTTCAAACAACACGAATTATTTCGGAGCAGAAGCAGGCGATGAAGTCAATATCAAAGGAAGCGTTTTTACAGTAATAGGAGTCTACGAATCAGCAGATACTAGATTGTACATGAGTATCTATGATGCGCAAACGATAACCGACCTTGAGGGGAAAATAAGTAGATTAGATGTGTATGCAGAAGACGAGTCCGATGTGGACAGAATAGCCAGTATAATAGCTTCAATATATCCGCTAATCTATATTACAACACCTACAGATCGTCTAAGCCAACTTGAGAGAATGAAGCAATCGTATCAATTCATGTTACAGAATGCTGAATCAACATTCAGCCAGACGCAAACCACCGCCTTTCAAGAGTTGATCATAGCAATTGTTGCTACTGGCTTAATAGTTTTGTTCACAATGACGTATACTGTGCGTGAGAGGACAAAAGAAATTGGCATACTCAAAGCGATAGGCTTAAGCAACGGGAATGTTATGGTTCAGTTTCTGCTTGAAGGAGTATTGCTGAGTTTAATGGCAGGAGTAGTTGGCGTTGTGATAGGAAGCATGGGAGCACCCTTCCTAGCATCGCTTTTGCTTCCTCATATCAATCTATTTGGTATGGGGCCTGGGGCATTTTCGCAATCTGTTACAGTTACACCAAATCTACAAATAATATTACTAGCATTTGGGGCAGTAGTGTTGCTGGGAGCTTTAGGTAGCTTATACCCTGCTTGGAGAGCGTCCAGAACCAGACCTGCAGAGGCGATGAGGTATGAGTGAAATTCTTGTAAAGACCGAGGGCTTGTCCAAAACTTATACAATGGGTAAAGATAGAGTTCAAGCACTCTCTGAAGTAAATCTTCAAGTCAATAAAGGAGAGTTTATTTCGATTCTTGGGCCTTCGGGCTCTGGCAAGACGACGTTGCTGAGTATCCTGGGATGTCTTGACAAACCGACAAGTGGACGAGTAATCTTTGACAGAATGGATGTCACAGAATTACCTGAGAAAGAGCTATGTAAAATAAGAAGAAACAAGATTGGGTTTATCTTCCAAACTTTCAACCTATTACCATACCTAAGCGCCATCGAAAACGTGGAACTTCCCATGGAAGGCACGAAAAAATCGAGGGATGAAAGAAGAAAAAGTGCTCACGAATTGTTAAGCAGAGTCGGTTTGTCAGGACGAGAAAGACATAGACCAAATCGGTTAAGCGCAGGAGAGCAGCAAAGAGTGGCCATTGCACGCGCACTAGCAAATAATCCCACTATGGTTCTAGCAGATGAACCCACAGGAAACCTAGATAAAAAAACCAAGTACGAGATCATGACAATATTAGCCAGATGTACATTTTCTACAGCACCTAAGTATGGCGGTTTAGTCGTTGACCAAGGAACCACAGTCATAATGGTAACCCACGACAGCGACATAGCCTCACAAACAGGGAAAATGCTCTATCTCGATGACGGAAAACTTAAGTCCCATCAATCTTAACTGAAGAGGGCTAAATATAATATTCAGTTGACCGTTTTGACAAGAATGCCATTTCTCAGCATTTGATCGAGGACATGAAGACCATCATAGACCCCATAGTTTCTGAAGCAACACCAAAAGGCGTTACATAAAGATTTAGACTGCTATACAAAACGTCCCTTTAGTAGTGGTTACTGAAATCATGTTTTTTTTGTCGTCAGGGTCGTTTCATTCTTGACCACAGGTACTGCCCGCGATTCAATATTTGAAGGCAAGGTACACCAGTATTATTATTGCGGCACATGTAAAGAGGTCTGGTAGCATGGCAAACGGTCCAAGACCAAATGCTTGGAATCCAAAGATTGGAGGTAGCAAGGGGTTAGAAGTCAAGGCATGAAGAAGTAAAACTGTGGAAAATATTATCAATGCTGTTGTGAATTCTGATTTGATCTTCTGATAGAGTTCGACATACGTGACTAACAAGAAAACCAGAAGTACTGCATTTATCGTCGAGATTGCTGTCTTGACCATATAGAATAGCTCGATATCACCGCGAATATTGCGGCCTATTCTGGGATTGAACGGGAAAGGCATAGGCACAAAGGTAACAGCCCAGAATGCTAGGACTATGGCTATTACCACGACAGCTGCCAGTATTAGGCCGCGTTTTGTACTATTAGTCACGTTACGTTTCATTCTTTTCCACCCTTTTTAATTTTTTTCAAATTCTCTTCAGAATCTCTTCAAAAAAAGCGTAGTTTTCTTCCATTTCAGGAGACAAAAAATATGTTACGCCGTACTTGTCCCCAGCGGAGATGATTATCCCATTCTTCTGAAGCACTTCAAGATGGTGCCTCATCGTTCTATAGTCCATTTTGAGTAGCTCAGCCAATTGATTTGCGTTTAGTGGCCTCTCTTTCAGGGCTCTGATTATTCGGGCACGTGTGACACCGCCTCGCGTGCCTGCGATCAGCCATCCAAGCACATACTTCAGATGGCGTCCGTAGGCTGACATCCATGGAACTTCCTGAGACTTAGCTTTTTGAACTATAAATCTTCTTGAACTTTCGTAATAAATACGTTCTGATTTGGGTCAGAGTTGAGTCCAATTCTGAAATATACTTTTATAATTCCTCGGGCAATTCTGAGGAAAAGGAGATACGACATCGCGCGCGACTGCAAGTGATATGATATGCGAAAGAAGTTAGTAGTACTAGGTTTGATTCTTTTGATTTTAGCTTGTTTTCCTTTGATCCTTAGAATCCTTGGTCCAAGGCATCTTCCTAGTGGTGTTCCAAGCAATGAACCACATATCCCGATTATAATTCTATCGATCATGGCGTTACAGAGTCTAGGAATTATGATGGGAATTATAATGACGGTTGTAGGTGTCGTTTCGCTACCTGCGAAAAAGAAGATGAAGCCTGTCGAAGATCGCACCCGAGACTCTTCTGTTCCGACGCTCAATCAGATAAGAAATTTAGCCCATGGAGCTAAGTTTATACATGACATTTGATATATCACATCCAACACATATGGTGGATGAAGCACTTGAAAACGGTCATAAAACTTGAAAACGTTTCAAAAACCTATATGATGGGAGATGTGCCCGTTCCAGCACTTAAAGGAATAAACTTAGGGATCAATAGTGAAGACTTCATGGTATTTTTAGGTGTTTCAGGAAGCGGGAAGACAACGCTCCTCAATATTATTGCTCTCCTAGATCGACCGACCGAAGGCAAGGTCTTTGTTGATGATTTGGATGCTTCAGAGTTAGATGACAAAGAACTGGCGAATCTCCGACTGAAGAAATTCGGTTTCATGTTTCAGACTTTTCAGCTGGTCCCTTGGTTGACTGCGCTGAAAAACGTGGAAGTGCCATTAACCATAGCCGAAGTTACGAGAGAAGAGCAGGAAGAGAGAGCAAAAGACCTGCTCAACCTCGTCGGTCTAACTGAACGCATCAACCATAGACCACTGCAACTCAGTGGAGGCGAACAGCAAAGGGTCGCTGTCGCTAGAGCACTGGTCAATAATCCAGAGGTCATAGTGGCAGATGAACCAACGGGAAACCTTGACTCAAAGACTGGAATGGAGATAATTTCCCTACTACATAAGCTAAACAACAAGAAGAAAGTGACGATAGTTGTTGTTACTCACGATATTAAAATCGCATCTAAGGCGAAACGAACAATTTATCTTAAGGATGGTCTAATCGTCAAGGAGGAAGTGAAAACTTGATGTCAGGAAAAGATTCCAGGTATGGAAACCAAACTGCTGGAAGAGCGTGCATGACAGTATTCTTGATTATACTGATCTTGTTGCCATTGCAAGGTTTAGTTTCGACAACACATGCTGATTACACGGAGGAGTTTACTACCGTACTCGATGTGAAGGTAACGGGTCAGTACATCTTAGCGGGCCGTGCCAACAACCTATCCATAGCAATAGTCAACAGGGGTCCCTGTGCCGCAACTGTAGTGACGGTCACTCTGTCGATCCCATCCCCCCTTGCATTGATGGGAAAGGATGACAAATGGTTCTTCCAAGTGATTGAACCGCGCAAAAACGTAACAATAGAAACCACCATATTTGCACCTGAAGGGAGTTCGGGTTCAACCTATTCCGCCTCACTAGATCTGAGCTATAACGCTGGAGGCTCCAGCAAGAGCGAGACCAGAACGATAAGTCTACCAGTCCACGGCTTCGTAGACCCATGGCTGTCAGGCGTAACATTTTCTCCGTCACCAGCCGTTGCAAATCAAAGTTTAGCGGTTTCAGGCACGATAACCAACGAGGGATCAGGCACGGCAAAGGCACTCAGCATCTCAATAGTATCAGAGCCTCCATTCATCGCCACGGAGGCAGGTTCCTTGTTCATAGGCGATGTTTCGTCAGGAACTTCCGTGGCATTCAGCGTCACATGTCGCGTCACAAAGGCTAACGCGGGAACGTATCCACTAAAATTCATCATCAACTATAAAGATGATACCAACACTTGGGGCTCTAAGGTCGTAGAGTTGAATGTGATAGTCGTAAAGGAAGCGGAGAAAACGGCTGTGCCTGAGCGTCGACTTACAGCTGGTCCCTCCATAGTGGACATGCTGGTGCCCGGGCTCATCGGCTTAGTAGCCGGAGTCGCATTGACCATTATTCTATACAGAAGACGTTTGCTGAAGGTTCCCGAAATCTCCAAAAAAGGGTCTTAACTTGAAGGCATTAGACATCTTCAGCATGGCGTTTGAAGCCCTCAAGTCGCGTAAGCTCAGGGCTGCATTGACCATACTAGGCATAGTCATAGGTATAGCCACCATAGTCGTTTTGATATCTCTGACAGACGGGCTGAGAGTCATCGTCACTGGGCTTGCTGGCAAGACCGGAGCAAACACCCTCACTCTTTCTTCAGTAGGGGAGTTTCTTCCAGGAGGACGTGGTGTTAAGCTAACCTCATCTGATGTTAGATCGATCGCACTAATTGACGGCGTTAGTGAAGTCATCCCTTACGTCAGTAGCAGAGTCACGTTGAAAGCCGGCGGCAAGTCATATGACGTAACACTTATGGGCATCGATAACGAATTTCTCCCTGAGATTTTTTCAGATATGAGTGTGGCACAAGGAACGCTATTACCAACAATTGACTACTCGGGGATCGTTGTTGGCTACAATGTCGCTTATCCGCCAGACTCTCCGGGCACAACTTTCGCAACCATTAGTCAACTGCTTGCTGTCCAGACACAGGTAGCCACAGCAAGCGGTTCAGTCACCTCAACGCATACATACGTGGTTAAAGGAGTACTATCCGAGTATGGGACTTCCCTATTCGTTCAATTAGACGATAGCGTTTTTCTGTCACTACCAGCGGCAAGCATGTTGCTGAAAAGAAGTTACGGTGAATACAATGGCATCATTGTCGTGGCCAAGACCATCGACGACGTGAGCTCGATTACAACATCTCTTGAGGAGATGTATGGAACTAACGTTCGTATAATGTCTTCAGAGCAGCTTACAACGACGATTGGATCCATGATAAGTCAAATTCAGTTATTCCTAGGCGGAATAGCGGCTATATCGCTCATAGTCGCGGGCGTTGGCATAGCCAACATCATGTATATCTCGGTCATAGAGAGGACAAGAATCATAGGCCTATTAAAAGCCGTGGGCTCAGAGAACAGGACAATAATGATGCTGTTCCTCACCGAAGCAGCGATAATAGGAGTCCTCGGAGGCGGTGTAGGCTGCGGTATCGGAGCAGTAATGGCTTATACCGCGAGTTGGCTACTCACCGGCCTTCAAAGCCAGGGTCAAGGCGCTGGCATAACAGGAGGCGCGCCGATGGGAATGGGAGGTGGAGCTTTTCGGCTTGGTAGCCTCCAACCAGTATTCACTCCCCAGCTCATAATTATCGCGATCAGCTTTGGAATCATAGTCAGCGTGATAGCAGGATTCTTCCCAGCCAGAAAAGCCGCCAAGCTCGACCCAGCCACGGCACTTAGGTACGAATAGAATTCAGGGAATTAGGAAATTGGGTGCGCACGCGATTGAAGAAATGGAGATCACACAAGAAAATCGTATTAGGTCTACTGCTAACGACTCTGATGATTGCAACTATGCTACTATCCTTTCCTGTAGCCGCGTTGGATTACTATTCTTGGCATACGGGCGAACGACAGATAGTGGCATATGGTATGCTGCACGATGAGCTCTTCCCAGAGTACAACTACACGAAGTGGCAGAGGCGCTCAATCAACGTGGGCTTCACGGCCTACGGTGAGATGGTCACAGATCAGGACCCGTTCGGCACAGGATCATCGTACGGTGTCGGCTTGACGTATCCGACCGATTCAGCCTGGCAGATAGACATGCCCGCGGGCACAAACGGCACGGACTACGGAATCTATCCATGCGAGCACATAGCCACTCCCACGAAGTCAGGCGTCGACTGGCGCTACTTCCCGATCGAGGGCTGGCAACTGTATTGGAAGTTCAAGAACGGAACACTGCAATGGGCCATCGACCCAAATTGGCATGTGTCGATGGCCATCTACGGCAACATCAGCTCACCATACAGACGCGCTAGGGTTAATGTCATACCTGAGTCCGAGACCATTATAACAAACACTTCAAGATTGCTCGTCGCTCAGGTCAAGGTTCTAACAGACAACAAGGAAATTGAAGACAGGTTTGGGTTTGAGTCCCGTCTCTTTGAAATAACCGGCACCTTTGTCTTCTTCAAGGACACGAAGGAAATCGCCTCCTACTGGACGATCGAGTACCTGAAGACCGAGTACGGTGCCCTCGATGTTGTCTTCCGCAGGATGACGAGCTTCGACATCGACCAGAAGTTCCAAGAAGGAGAAGCTGAAAGCTTCTCCGTCTTCTACGCCAACTCTAGGAAAGGCTCTTGGAAGGGCCACCTCACAGGCTTAACCGCCGAAGAGGGACAGCAAGATCACATGTTCTGGACTGGTTGTGAATACTGGCCTCAGAACTACAGCCTAGCCGTCGTCTGGACGAACTCAAGCGTAGCCATATGGGTTCCTCCAAATGGCTACTCCGTTGCTCCACAGCATCATGTTGCATTCGTGGCGTACTATCCTAACTGCAGCAACTGGGACACCGACAACTGGAACCACTTCACCTACGACCTGCACATCGCGCCCGTGATTGGCGAAGGTTTAGGCAGACGCTTCGGCTACCAACCGCTTAGCGTTGAGTACAGAAGTATCGATGCTAACCACTACGCGGCTGCCAACCTCCTGCTCGGACAATGGAACTTCACGCTAAGTTCCTCGACCGCTTTCAGGAAGGCCGAGTTCCTCACACTCTATGGCATCACCAACTGCTCCGACACCTTTGGATATGTTGGAAGCCCGTCGAGCTACGACTGGGACAGCAGGGCAGGCTACTGTGGACAGATAACTGCGGGCGAACTCAAGTACATGCTCTCAGAGTACTTCAACACAACATACAAGCTGTCAACCGAAACCAAAGACAAAAACGGCAAACCACTCGACCTATCCAACTGGTACCCGTTCAGCGGCGTCTCTTGGAATAAGCTGAGCACGTACGATGGAAACGTCTGGATAGATCGCTACATTACATGCGACCCGAGGAACACGACGTTCATCTACGGCGCGAGCGTAGCGCACAATGGCATGGTCTTCGCAAGTGAGGCCGCGTCTGTGATAGATGTTGTCGGCGGAACAGAGGTGGGTGAAGCATTCGGCAGCTTCATCAGCGTGACAGGACTAGACCCATGGTGGGAAGCAATGTGGGACACAACAGGCTTCATGGGAGAAGCCTACGGCCCATTCTACGGTGTCAGCCCGAACTTCTACAAGACTGTTGCTGGAAAGGAATACGTCGACAATCTAGGAACGATACCTCTGTCATGGAAGCTCTCGGGCTGGCGACGCATACAGAACAGAACAAACGGTGAGTCGGGTGTCGACTGGGGCCTCTTCACGATGCCGACCGGCGCATCATGGGACATAAACCACACGATCATCATCGGCGGTCCAAAGGTCAACCTGGCCTCTGAGTACTTCAACGATCACATGTGGATCATATGGGTTGATCCCGCCACAACGGCATCGGAGTTGCCTGAAGCTGGGTTCTTCAGCATCCCAACTGGAACATTCTACCCCGCATCACACGGTGGATACTCACTGATAACCATTGCAGAGGACCTCAACCTGACCTCTTGGACATCGATATACGACGGTGAGCAGATAGGCGACGGTGTATTCTTTGAAACCAATAGTGCCGCCCTTGATGGTCCTACACTGAGCGACCCATACGCGGGTCTCTTAATCTACGGTATCAGCGGCTTCGACACGCTCGCAGCCGCATACTGGCTAGCCCACTACTGGTGCAACTTTAACACATTGTACACGAACGAGACGACCCCAAATAGGGGTGTCACCTCGGTGCTGCTGAACACGGTGAAGATGCGCGGTATATCCGACAACACTTGGCAATGGGCAATACAGGAACTCGTCGGACCGGTCGCAGGCAGATGGAGAGCCGAAGCCAGATCTAATTGGGTTCCATGGATGAGCTATCTAACCTCGATAGACTGGACAGAATAGACGCAGTAAATACCAGAAAAGAGGGGTTTAACATATCGCGTGTGCGAATCCGCTGAACAGCACTAGTTTAGTTTAAAACTTCGTTCTGTCATGTTTCACGCGCGTTGTAACAAGTAGATTCTGATTTAAGTCGGAATTGAGTCTAATTCTGAAATACTCTTTTATAATTCCTCTGAACTATACATGCAAAGAAGCAGAAATAAATCGCGCGTGCTTAATCAGATTAGAAAAGATGGTATGTGGATGAGGTACTTGAAAACGGTCGTAAACCTCGAAAACGTTTCAAAAACCTATATGATCGCGAGTGATTTTCTAAAAGTATCTGCCTAGTCTATGGGGCGAGCTTGTTTGGAGAGCTCTAGGAAACAAAGAATTACCCGTTTCTCAGCTGTTCTCATAGTGGTATCAATCGTAGTTGGAGCAGTTGCTGGAGGACTATTGAGCTATTCGATGGTCTCAAAACAGATCACTGACCTCCAGGACCAGATCTCGACGCTTCAAGAACAGATTACAAATCTTCGGTCAGCTCAGAATGTCACTTATGTTTTCGGAGATGGCGCCTCCCTCTCCTCGTTGTACGAAGAAATCAAAGAGTCTGTCGTAACAATTCGTGGGGTCGTAGTAGAGTCCACTTATCAAGGGACGACGTACACATATGTCCAGGGATCAGGCTTCATCTACAACTGCACAGGACAAATAGTAATCGTCACAAACTTCCATGTAGTCAACAACGCCATCAATATTACTGTCACCTTCATAAATGGGGATGGATACAGGGCAACCGTCTTGGGTTCAGATCCATATGCTGACCTTGCCGTGCTTTCAACAAACACTCCACAGGACGAGTATAAACCTCTTGAAATTGTCAGCTCATCTTCCTTGAGGGTAGGTGACCCGGTAATAGCAATCGGCAATCCATATGGGCTAACAGGATCGATGACCACAGGCATAGTCAGCCAGCTCGGAAGAACAATAACCGAGGAAACAACCGGCGGGTACCCGATAGCCAACGTGATCCAGATAACCGCTCCGATAAACCCTGGAAACTCGGGAGGCCCACTCTTGAACTATCTGGGTCAAGTTGTTGGCATAACCGCAGCCATAGTATCCGATTCTCAGGGGCTGGGCTTCGCGATCCCCTCAAGTACAATTCTTCGAGAAATCAGATCATTAGTCAGCGAGGGATCATACAATCATCATCCATGGCTGGGCATAACAGGAATAGACATGAACTACGATATAGCGACAAGAATGGGCGTTGATGTCACCTACGGTACGTTGATCGTCGGGGTTGTAAGTGGAGGACCAGCCGATAAAGCGGGTCTGCGCGGAGGAACAGGGAACGCTCTAATCGCGGGAAGTTGGATAACGATCGGCGGTGACATAGTAATAGCGATTGATGGAATAAGGATCACCAACATGGATGATCTCATATCTTACCTAGAAGAGCACACTTCACCGGGACAGACGGTCAGCATGACAATAGTGAGAAACAGACAGGCGATGACGGTTCAAGTTGAGTTAGGGACACGACCGCCACCAAGCATACAGTAATCCATTGAAAAGAAACGCTATTTTAGGATGGATATGACAAGTAGCGCGGTTACGCCACAATTTGGGCTTTCGCCGTACGCTCGATGGGGAAAGTCTCTAACAACTTCTCACCTTTCTTAAGCTCCGAT
This sequence comes from uncultured Candidatus Bathyarchaeia archaeon, assembly GCA_964551465.1. Taxonomy (GTDB): domain Archaea; phylum Thermoproteota; class Bathyarchaeia; order RBG-16-48-13; family JAGMEO01; genus CAZKBR01. The sequence continues at coordinate 29,328 of CAZKBR010000002.1, read as the reverse complement.
ACAGGTTGATTAGACCGAGGACAGTCAATATCGCATTCAGCGTGAAAGACAAATATTCTCCCACAAAGAACGTGTGGATCGCCAGAAAGAAGCTGCCCAAAAAATAGAGTGATGCGAGCCGCAAATTTGGAACCTGCTTGTAGCCCAGAACCCATCCGAGGACGATCAGAATCAAACCCAAAACACCAACAATCATCTTACGTATTAGTCCTCCATTCTAGGAAAAATGGTAAAACATATAATATTTTGTCGCCCGCAAAAAGAGTTAGAGATTATGAAATTTGATCAGTATCGAATGAAAAGGTGGTCAGCGTGCCTTGGATTCAACTTTGGACTCAAGCAGAGGCCAAAGCCATTCTACGAACTCCCTCAAGTTCTTGGTCTGAATCAGAACTTCTCCAGGTCCCGTGATCTCGGTCACCAATCCCTCTCCACCCAGCAAAGTCTCCTTTAGACCCCCGAACTTCGTTACCCTGTATGTGCATGTGTCACTGAAAGCCACTAAGTGAAAATTGTCCACAACGAGCTTCTGTCCCTGCCCAAGCACGTGTTGATCTATCGCTCCAAAAGTGTTGATGAACAATTCTCCGCTACCAGACACTTTGATCATGAACAATCCCTGTCCAAACAAGCCCTTCGTAAACCCCTCCCACTTGACATCCAGATCAACATTCTGGGTCGAGGCAATATAGGACGATTTCTGTATAATGTATCCCTGGTTAGGGGAGATGTTAAGAACTGCAATGTCCCCAACAGGAGCTGACACGAAGGCAGCTTCAGCTGGTCCACCTACAGCTCTGTAATCGTTGACGAAGAACGACTGTCTACCAAGTATTGTTAATCCTAATGTTCCGAGGATGCTTCTTTCCCTCATACGGGTATTGGCCTCAACATTAGAGCCCATGTACGTCATCGCGCCGGCTTCAGCTGTGATACTCTCGTTCTCGTTGAGATGATAGACAAGCATCGCGTAGGACGGCTTATACTTAATTTCATACTTCTCTTGACTAGAAGTCGCAGTGATCGATGAACCGCAATTAGAGCAAAAAGCAGCTCCAGGGAGAACCTCTTTACCACAACTACCGCAACGAACCATTTTTTTCCACCATTCCGTGTATCAAATGAAGAATTATCTATTATAATATGTATGTTCTCAACTCCTCTTAAAAATCAGGGCTGCGGACCCGCAACAAAATATAAGTTTGACATACACGCGATACTCACAGAATGCGGCTACGCATCCTGTCTGGAGCTGTTCTCTTGAAACAAACACTCTCGGCTAAAGAAGCAATGAAAGTAGCCATCAAGTGCATCAATCATTTTGAAGCAGGAAACATGGAGGAACTCTGGCAGACCCTATACCCAATTCTCACTTCCAAGATCCCGTTCCCGCAACTTGACCGCATAGGCTTAGCCTTTGGCGAGGCAGCCAAGTCTGTGCCCCTGAAGTACATAGAACTGTTCGACGAAATTCAAAAAGGCAACAAGATGGGTGGCTACGTCATCATAGGTAAAGCACTAAGTGTGCTCCTTGACATCGACCTCCGACTATGCCTCTTAAAGACCAGAGAGTACCTGATCAAGGGTGACAGATGGTATGTCTGCGACATCCTCGGAGAGCGCGTCTATGGGCAAGCCCTGCTCAAAAACTTCGAGGAAACCTTACCCCACTTGGAGAGATTTAGTAGGGATCAGAACAGATGGGTCAAACGAAGCGTTGGAGTCGCAGTCCACTCTTTTGTGAAGAGAACCCATAAAGATAAGGAGAGAATAAAGAGGCTTCTAGAACTGTTGTCTTTACAGATCGAGGAGAAAGATACCAGCACAATCAAGGGGATAGGCTGGAGACTGAAGACCATCGGCAAGCATCAACCACAACTCCTAGAAAAATACTTGAGGACCACCTTGGAAAGTAAGAAAATGTCCAAGCTCATGCTGCGGAAAGCAGCAACATATCTAAAACCCGAAGTCAAGGAAGAGCTTTCCAAACTGAGAAACAAGAGAACCGAACCCTGAAGGTGAAAACAGAATGGTCAAGTATGTGCCCTACCAAGCTAAGAAGATCGTGAACGTTCACAAGCGCATCGATGGATGGTACTGGAACAAGTATTCAGCGCATCCATATATTGGATGTCAACATGGGTGCGAGTATTGCTACTGGAGGGATGAGAAATACAACATGCTGGCGAGGGAGAAGGATGCGCAAGGGTTCGAGGACCCATTCTCCCAATACATTAAGGTAAAAGTGAATGCGGCTGAACTCCTAAAGAGAGAGCTTAGTAAAATACCGAAAGACGTTATCGTCACAGGGGACTACCAGCTAGCTGAGGCAAGGTTCAAACTGTCTAGAGCAATGCTGGAAGTGTGTCTTGAGCTTGGCTTCCCAGTGTTGATCAACGAAAAATCGCCCCTCCTGCTAAGAGATCTAGATCTGATAAGAAAGATAAACAAGTCTTGGGCCTGTGTTCTCTGGAGTATCGCCTACCACTCATCAAAGGGTTATAGAAAGATTTTCGAACCCAACGCACCAACCATCGAGAGCAGATTCGAGGCCATGAGGAAGGTCTCAGAGGCAGGCATCTTGACGGGAACAGCCTTCATGCCGATAATGCCCTTTATCTGCGACATGGAGGAAAATCTCGAAGCGATTGTGAGGGAGACCGCAGAGAACGGTGGAGCGTTCATCTTGGCGGGAGGCCTGACCATGAGTGGTGCCCAAGCTACTCGATATATGCGAACCATCGAAGAGCACTATCCTCATCTAGTAGACGATTACAAGAGAATCTACGACGGTGGATACAGCCCGAAAACTTCTTACTATGGTCCTATAGGAAGAAAGGTCAAAGAGTTATGCGGAAAATACGGCATCGTCGACAGGATGCCAAGATACATTCAACTAGGCGAGTTGGCCACGAACAAGAGGATAGCCGAGAAGTTTTTCAACGAGGCATACTACATGGAAATCGAGGGTAAAGAGCCTTACAGGATCTGGGCCTACAGGAGAGCGGCTTGGACAATAGACGAATTAGAGGAAGACTTGAAGGTCATATACCAGAAGACAGGGGTGGAAGGCCTAAGAGGTATTCGAGGGGTCGGGAAAGCCATTTCAGAAAGAATCGCACACGAGTTAGAGGTGATAGATTAAAAAGATCACACGCAATCTAGGGATCGGTCGAATCACAACTATTTCTCGGCATCCGCCCAATATTAAACTCCAAATACACTAATTATGTCCAAGGAGCGAGTTACTGGAAATGGTTAAGATTATAGGCATAGTAGGTAGCCCGAGAGTGGGAGGAAATACAGAGACGCTGGTCAAGGAGGCTTTAGAAGCCGCGGCTGGGGAAGGTGCTGATGTTGAGCTGATAAGGCTGGCGGGAAAGGATGTTAGGCCCTGTGACGGCTGCAGATCATGCAAAGAGAAGAAGGAATGCCACATCAAAGATGGTTTCCACCCCATCTTCAATAGGATGGTTGAGGCAGACGGCATAATCCTCTCATCGCCCGTATACTTTGGCTCAGCGACGCCTCAGATAAAGGCCTTAATCGACAGGGCAGGCTACCTGTCAAACTCATTGGGAAGAGTCTTCGAAAACAAGGTTGGAGGGCCAATTGTCGTTGCTAGAAGGGCTGGACAAAACTTCACCATCGCTCAACTGATGTTCTTCTTCCTTGAACAAGGGATGATCATTCCTGGCTCGACATATTGGAACATCGCCTTCGGAAAAGAGAAGGGTGAAGTCGCGGAGGATAAGGAGGGTCTAAGGACAGTAAGAAACTTTGGGAAGAGGATGGTCCAGCTCATCAGACAAACAAAGCCAGCAACGAAATAAGAGGATCGCGGATGCCCGAAACAGGATATACGATATTGGCAACCTCATGATGAATCTGAGATGCATGCACGATTTTGGCTTCCTATGAAAGATAGTGTTAAGAAATCGCTATCAGATCGTATTCTGCGCTTCCTATTCCTAGCCTAGTAGCCGCCTCGAATTGCTTGTTCCAGTCTAACTTGTGGATCATCCTGAACTTATCAGAGCCTCGAGCTAGAGCTCCAGCCTCCTCAGCCGCGGAACCCGGCATGCCTATAGAATCGTTTACAGAATCAACCGATGCCTTGTCTATCGCGACCGGATCCTCTGATGCGAAGACGCCTATGTCAGGCACTATCGGTACATCGGAAGATGGTGCACAGTCACAGAGCGGCGTGATATCCAAAGCAAAGTTTACATAGCTTATATGTTCATTTCCAACAACCTTCATCACAGCGGCCACGGCATCAACCATCTTAACCTGAAAAGCATCTGATCCCTCCCAGCCGACCTTGACAGCACCTAGCGGGCACTGACCATTACAGTGGAGGCAACCAGAGCACTTATCAGAATTTATGAACGCCTTCGCATTCTTGATTGTGATCGCTCCTGCAAAACAGTACTTGAGACAGATACCGCATCCATCGCACAAGTCAAGGTTTATAGACGGTTTTCCTGTAGCGTGCAAAGCAAACTTACCCGCCTTGCTGGTGCATCCAACACCTATGTTTTTCAGAGCTCCACCAAAGCCAGTCAGATCATGACCCTTGAAATGGGCTACCGAAATAACAGAGTCTGCTTGCACGATTTCCTTAGCAACAGAAATCTTCTTTAGTTTAAGTCCATCGAATGACACCTCGACATCATCGTCTCCCCATAACCCGTCGGCGATTATGATCGGAGCATTAACCGTTTCTGGCGTGAACCCATGTTCCACAGCCATGCTCAGGTAATCTTTTGCGTTGTAGCGATGACTTGAGGTTGGGTGAAGCGCCAGTCCAAGTCCAGTTGTGTCGGTTACGAAAGGTACTCCTCCCGCATCCCTGATTTTGTCAACTATTGTTCTGATGAAATTTGGCCTAACGTATCTTGTACACAGCTTATGACCCATGTGAACCTTCACTGCGACAGTTTCGCCTTCAGAGAAAACACCCATTATTCCCGACTCCTCGAGAAGCCTTTCTAACTTGAGTACCATGCTCTCCTTTCTTTCGCGTGACCTAGCGTTCGCAAAGTAAACTTTTGCCCGTTTCAATCTATAATTCCCCTATCTCAACGAGAACCTTTCTTACATCTTCACATTGGCTTTTAACTTATTCATGACAAATATAAAAAACGAGTGGAAAATGATTATTGGAATAATTTCGGATACGCATGACAACATATACCTGATCGATGAGGTGATTAAGCAACTAAACAAAAGAGAGATAGATCTTGTCTTACACGCCGGTGACTACGTGAGCCCATTTACAGTGTCTCACTTTAAACCGCTAAAGCCAAAAATGATCGGTGTTTTCGGCAACAACTGTGCAGAGCGAGAGCTTTTAAGAAAGTTTTTCACGGAGATTGGAGTGGAGGTCAGAGGGAGCTTCGCCGAAGTCTCCGCTGAGGATCTAAGGATCGCATTGTATCACGGCCACGAAGAGGACTTACTTAACTCATTGATCAACTCCGGAGGATACGATGTAGTCGTCTGCGGCCACACCCACAAAGCAGAGACATACAGAAAGGCTAGCACGACCGTGATAAACCCAGGTGAAGTGTGCGGCTATCTGACCGGAAAGTCAACATATGCTTTGCTTGATACGCAGGCTCTGAAAGCAGAGATAATCCAGTTTAAGTAGGTTCATCAACACTTTGAGTTGGACTAGGTCTCCCGCATGGACAATAAGGTCTGCTCCTCTGAAAACCTCAAAGACCCTCGCAGGGATGGTCTTCGCCCTAGTCGGAATGTGAGTATCCGATATTACCCCAACGATCTTCAGGTCTAGACCCTCCAAGACGACGATACAACATGCGGCGCGTTGAGAATTTTATGGAATAATATAAGTCTGATATGACCCAATTTGACTATTAAAGACAATGATGAAGAATGAGATCAAGAGGCTATCGGACCTCTACTGCTTCTCCGAGGACATCATTGAGAAATTGACTGTTGTCTACGGTGCCAAAGTTGAAGCATGTCTACGGGCTCTTAAGACGCCATGTAGCCGCTACTCGATCAGAGTGAATACTCTTAAAATCGACCCGGCTAGCCTCATTAGCAGACTGACTAAAAAGGGGATAGAAGCAGAAAATCACGCAGAGATTCCAGAAGCCATCTTTCTAATGGTTGAAGGTCCATTCAAACTACCAGAAACCAAGAAGAATATAGTAGCCGACAGATTCTCCTCAGAAAGCATACTACAGGGCTCACACCTTTACGCCCCAGGCGTTGTAAAATGTGAAGGAATCAAAAGAGGAGACAAGGTGACTATAGTCAGTGAATATGGTCAGGCCGTGGGCGTTGGAATGGCCAGGATGGGCGAGACCGAAATCTTGACATACCGGCACGGTTTGGCGGTTGAGGTAACCGATCCAATATTCGGCCTGCCGAGTCTAAGAGAAATGGCAGAATTCAAGCTTGGATACATTTATCCACAGTCTTTTCCAGCGATTGTCACTAGCAGGGTCTTGGATCCGAAGCCCGGAGAGACAATCGTAGACATGTGCGCCGCTCCAGGAGGGAAAATGAGCCACATCGCACAGCTGACGCAAAATGAGGGGACAATCCTTGCCGTAGACCGGAACCAAGAGAAAATAAAGAAGATAAGAGAAACGATAGCACTTCTAGGGGTTAAAAACGTTAAGCCAATTTGTCACGATTCGAGATACCTTGATGTTGACCTACCGCATCTAAAAGCAGACCGAGTAATAATTGATCCACCATGCTCTGCGTTGGGGGCTCGGCCAAAGCTCTACGACAATAAGAATAGCGCAGAGATTCAGGCTTTAGCTAACTATCAGAAACAGTTTTTGAAAGTGGCTTCCGAGATCGTTAAACCGGGAGGAGTGGTTGTCTACAGCACATGTACCTTAACCCTTGAAGAAAATGAGTTTGTGGTCAAGTTCGGCGTTGAGGACTGTGGTTTAGAAGTTGAGAAGCAAGACTACTTCTATGGTTCTCCAGGAATGATGAAAGTTTTTCCAAAATCCGGACTCATGCAAAGGTTTTACCCCGATGTACAAGGTACACCCGGCCACTTCATCGCTAAGATGAGAGCACCGTGACCACCATTTGGACACGGTAATAGTTCTTCCCTCTTTTCTTCATAGCCAAATCTATGTGATTGATTGTGCGCACCTGCTGGATATGACTCTTGGCGCATCTTTATAGTTTTGGTATCTTCCTTGCTTTTCTAGCCGGGATTCTCTTCAAAACCTTCCTCTTTAGCAAGGTTCCACACACTTCGCATCTCTTATTCTTACATTCTTGTGGGTATTTTCTGTGGCATGCAGGACAATACAGAACCCATTTAAAACGGTAGCGGATTCCAAAGGTTGCTAATGATCTGTATTCCAGACCCAACTGATCAGCAATGTTCTGAACAGAGTAATCGTCCGACACCACAAGGGGATTAGCGCCTCTCTCACTAAGCTCAAGGGATAAGGCTAAGATTTGCATATCGATGTCTGAAAGACGTCGTAAGTCTCCAGCCTCTCCCGAGAGACTCTTTATCCTTCTAATAAATCTGTACTTAGGAGCTTGAAGCTTTATTCTACCAGTCTCCACGGCTACATTCAAGCGTAGGCGGACGGAGGATTTTGGGTCTAGTTCATTAAAAACTAGAGGTGTTGTGTATTGTTCCTCATCAACTGACGTGGGATTATATCCCATGATAAACGCAGAAGTGTCAAGAACAATCACTCTTTTTTTAGCCCGCACATTTAATTCTCACCTCCCAACAGTGAAGAGAAGGCGATTCTTTAAACGAGCGTAGAAGTCTTGACCGAAACGAATGAAACTAGCGTAATGGTCACTTCTTTTGATGGTTAACGTGTCTTTTTTTCCTATCTTCGTCTGATATTGGCCGTCAACAAACACTTGAACGTGTAATTTAGGCTTGATGGGCTCCACCTGTATTACGCTGTCAGATGGTAGGACAATGGGGCGTGCTGGAGTAAGAGGACAAATGGGTGTTAATGCAAACGCTTCTGTGTCTGGATCCAATACTGGTCCGCCAGCGGAGAGCGAATGAGCAGTAGAACCTGTCGGAGTAGAAACCATTACGCCATCCGAATAGCACCGCAAAATCGATGCGTGGTCCTTGAAAACCTCAAACCCAAGCACCTTTGATCGGTAACTGGATGTCATAAGGACCTCGTTCAAGGCGTCAGGCAACGCCTGCCCACCGATCGATGGTGAGAGCTTAAGGCACTTTTCTAAGACATAATCTCCTACAATGCACCTATCGACGCTGGATATGGCATTCTTCGGGCTAACCTCGGCTAAAAAACCCCTTCTCCCCATGTTTATAGATAAGATCGGCGTCTCAGGCCTAGGAATTAAGAGACAAGTCTTAAGTATCGTGCCATCTCCACCGATCACGACGATAAAATCCGTCATCATCCTGCTCAATGTCGCAGAATCGGCTTCTCCTCTGAGAATACTAGCTAGATTAGACTCAAGAACCACAGCTAAACCCTTGGACAAGAGGTACTCGCTCATTTTTTCTGCCATTCTTAAGGCGTCCCTGCGGTCAAGTCTTGCCACAATACCTACACTTTTAAACAACTCAACCAACAACTCTATATTGGACCTTCTCAAACAGTCTAAAAAATAGCTGTTGATACATATAAGACGCGAAGTCAATAACAAGAGGAGATGAAAATGAGCAAGCCAGTGAGCATCGGAAGCCTAAAGGTTGGGCACCATATCCTGATCGAAAATGAGCCATGCCGAATAGTCGAATATGAAAAATCTAAGCCTGGTAAACATGGATCGGCAAAGGCACGCATAGTCGCAATAGGAATATTTGATGGCGTCAAGAGAAGCATAGTTAGTCCGGTAGAGGCAAAAACAGAATCTCCAATAATCGAGAAACGGGGCGGTCAAGTGATATCGGTAAGTGAAAGCTCGGTACAGCTGATGGATCTAGAAACATACGAAGTTTTTTGGGCACCGATGCCAACAGAGGAGGATGTTAAAAGAGGGCTTTTGTCTGGTGCAGAGGTAGAGTACTGGAAGGTCCTTGACCGAGTCAAAGTTACACGAGTAAAAGGTTCAGCGTGACCGTGCCTCTAACTCTCCTTACCCTTTACAAAGTTTTTTCAGAAAAACGCGCTATGAGCATATTTTTCCGTTAATGATGTAGGTGCCATTGAAAAAGTCCATTAATGAGGATATGCATGGTCAGAAAGGTTCTTTAACGAGAAATGTGTATTTTCTCCAAGGCTGATGAAGAAAGAGAGTTTCTGATCGGTGAAGAAACCTATGAGTTCTGAAGCCGACGGTTTCAAAGTGATGCCAAGTTGTCTTGAAATACCGTTATGAGTGATAATAGGTTAAAGATACCTTCCTCCGCAGGCTATAGAGATGTCCGCCATCAAAGATTTTGGTTCCTCACTAATGAGGGCGATACGCAGAATCGTGAGAGCACCCGTGGTCGACGAAGCCGCCGTTAAAGAGCTTGTTAAAGATATTCAGAGAGCTTTGCTCAAAGCGGATGTCAATGTTAAGCTTGCACTAGAAGTTTCGAAAATGATTGAAGAAAGGGTTCTGAAAGAAAAACTTCCGCCTGGAATATCAAGGCACGAGCATACCGTGAAAGTTGTTTATGAAGAACTCACAAAATTTCTAGGTGAGAAACCTGCAGAAGTTAGTGTTGAAAAGGGGAAACTCAACATTTTCATGCTCGTCGGCATACAAGGATCTGGAAAATCAACGAGCGCAGCTAAACTTGCAAGCTATTTTCAGAAAAGAGGGCACAAAACCGCGCTCATTTGTGCAGACACCTACAGACCAGGGGCTTACGCCCAGTTAAAGCAACTAGCTGAAAAAATAGATGTTCCGATCTATGGCGATGAAAAGGAGAAGAATCCTCTGAGGATTGTCGATCTTGGAGTTAGGAAGTTCAAAGATGAGAGATATGACTTAATCATAGTCGACACAGCGGGCAGACATAAAGATGAAAAGGGACTGATAGAGGAGATGAAGGACACTGCTCAATCACTCAAGCCCGATGAGATAATGCTCGTTGTGGATGCCACCATAGGCCAACAAGCCTCCGCGCAAGCCAAAGCCTTCCAAGAAGCTACAGACATAGGTTCAATATTCGTTGCAAAGCTCGATAGTTCTGCAAGAGGTGGAGGAGCCTTGTCCGCCGTGGTCGCCATCGGTGCACCAATAAAGTTCATTGGGACAGGCGAAAAAATAGGTGACATTGAAACATTCGTGCCTTCCAAATTCATAGGTAGACTACTAGGAGTAGGAGACGTTGAAGCTCTCGTTCGAAAAGTCAGAGAAGCAGAGGTGGTGTTGCCCGAAAAGAAGGCAAAGGCCTTTTTGAGTGGAAAGTTTACGCTCGATGACATGTATGGGCAACTTGAAGCTATGAAACAAATGGGGCCTTTAAAAAGTTTCTTGGAGCTGATCCCCGGAATGGGGCATAGTGTTCCCGATGATGCAATCGATGTGGCTGAAGAACGCATGGAGAAGTGGAAGTATATTATTCAATCAATGACAAAAGAAGAGAAGGTCGACCCAAAGATTATTGATTCTTCCAGAGCTAAGAGAATTGCTCGAGGCTCGGGTATCGATGAAAAGTATGTAAAAGAGCTTGTGAAACAATACTTCTTGATGAAGAAATACGTAAAAGTTCTGGGAAAACGGAGAATGCCTAAACAGCTACTCAGGATGTTTTCAGGCAGAGGTTTCGCGGGCAAACGGTAAAGATGAGATTTGTGCTCCTCTTCGAAACTATCTGCCTATGAATAAGTAGCATCAGAGATAGAGAAGATGGGAAGCTTCATGGGTCTCCTCAAAAAATCTGCACATTTGCTGGAAGAGTATGCTCTCTGTGATCATTGCTTAGGAAGACAATTCGCCCTACTGGGCCATGGGCTCACGAACGAAGAGAGGGGAAAAGCAATTAAACAACTTTTGATGCTTGAAAGCTGTAAATCGATCCTCAATGGTAAAGAGAAAGCAAAAAACACTCTTCGACTGATCGCAATAAACGGCTTCTCCAAAGTAGCGGCTGAAACGCTGAAAGAAATTGGAGTGGAAGTCAAAGAGGAGGAGAAGAAATGCTACCTGTGTCAAGGGGTTTTTGATGTCCTAGATGATCTAGCTAGGGATGTAACCAAAAAACTCTCCGAATTTGAGTTTGAAAGCTTTCTTATCGGTGTAAAGGCTAGAGAAGATATCGAAAACCGGGAGGACGAGCTACGCGCTAAGTCTGACATAAAGTGGGGAGAAAATATTAGGTGTGAGTTGAGCCGTGAAATAGGTAAGCGTGTTTCACAGATTACTGACAGACATGTGAACTACGATAGACCAGATATACTTGTTTTGTTGGATCCTTTTGCTAACATTATAAGACTACATGTTAACTCCTCGTTTATAGCTGGGCGATATAGGAAGTTGGTAAGAGGGATACCTCAAACGAAATGGATCTGTAGAAAGTGTCGTGGTCAAGGATGCTCAAGTTGTAATTGGACCGGAAAGATGTACCAGGAGTCAGTTGAAGAACTGATTGCCAAGCCACTTCTAGAAATGACCGGTGGAGTGAGCACAAAGTTTCATGGAGCTGGACGCGAAGATATTGATGCCAGAGTTTTAGGCTCAGGTAGACCCTTCGTTATTGAGGTGAAGAGCCCCAAGAAAAGACTGATAGACTTAAGGGAATTAGGGAAGAAAATTAATCAATATGCTCAAAGAAAGGTTGAGGTATCTGACCTAGTGTTTTCATCAAAAGATTTTGTGAAAAAGATTAAGAATGAAGGTCAAGCTCAAAAACTTTATAATGTGACGGTCGAGTTTGAGAGAGACATCTCTGACGAAGAACTAGAAAAGCTGGAGAAAGAGTTAAGCGGCCAAGTGATTCGGCAACTGACTCCTTTACGCGTCTTACATCGTCGGTCAGAAATGATGAGAGAGAAGCGTATATATGAGGCAAGGGTCCAAAGGAAAAGACAGAATAGAATCGAAATTCTAATACGGTCCCAAGGTGGATTATATGTCAAGGAGTTAGTAACTGGGGACCAAGAGAGGACAACTCCTAACATATCTCAGATTGTTGGTGCTCAAGCCAAAACCGTCGAATTAGACGTGTTGGGTGTCATGTTGAAGGGTGAAAGAGTTGGCTAAGTCTAGGGGCTCTCGCAGAAGGACTAGAAAACTGCTAAGTAAGTCTCCGCGTGATAGGGGACTGCCGCCTTTAGGTGCACTACTGCGAGAATATAAGCTGGATGACAAAGTTGTTGTGAAAATAGACTCAAGCATCCATAAGGGGATGCCGCATAGACGCTATCAAGGTAAGATCGCTAGGATCGTGGAGAAAAGGGGAAAGGCTTACGTCATTGCGATCAAAGACGGAGGAAAAAGCAAGAATATAATAGCGCGTACCGAGCATATTAAACCGTACAAGGATTAGAGGTCCCTTGCGCGGAGTGTGGCTCTGTGCCTAAGAAAATTGTTGAAGAAAAGGAAATCACAATAGCCGAAGCGAAAAGGGTCCTCGAAGAGGAAGGAGAACTGAACCCCTTCCAACAAAGAACCTTCGATTATTTAAACAAATTTTCAAAAATTGAGGCTTCGAAAGCTGAGGAGCTAGTTAAGAAACTGGAACAATTGGAAATCGATAGAGTGGATGCGATTCAAATAGTCAATTGTGTGCCGTCGACGGTGGAAGAATTGCGCGTTTTCTTCGCTGCTAGTAAGAAAAAAGTTATTAGGGCCTCAAAACTTGAAGAAATCTTAAAGCTTCTAGACAAGTACAGATGAAAAACCTTCGCGGGGTTCCAGTTCATCCTGAGCATCTCTTTCTAATATTTGATCATCAAAGTGGTAGTAAAAATTAGGGTAAGGTGATCATATGGAGAGTGCCAAGAAGTATGAGGATTATGCTCATGTTTTAGATTATCTTCCTAGGGGTAGAGTCGGCTCGGAAAGAGGACCCTTCAAGACAGAGCCTACAATTCAACTTATCGGAGAAACCTATTTCACACTGCTTGAAGCAGCTGTGCAAGTGGACTCATCATTTGAACTTCACGAGGTTGTTTATGTAGGTAAAGAAAAACCTCGGGATAAGATTACCCATGTAATTGGGCGGGTGCACTATGACGATCTGACATCCACGGCAAAAAGCGAGTTACCATTGATCCTCGAAATCATCGTTGCTAGTCACGAGGAGAGGTTTGTCAGATTCTTCAACATTGCACAGGCCATCACACCAAGGATGCATGCATTGGAGCTTCTGCCCGGGATTGGTAAAAAGTATATGTGGAAAATCCTAGAAGAGAGGGAGAAAAAATCGTTCGAGAGTTTTGAAGATCTTCAGAAGAGGACAGGTATTCCTGATCCCTTAAAGAAAGTTGTAAACAGAATACAGGAAGAGCTCTCTGGGAAGTCCAAATATAGTATATTCACTCGTCAATCCTAGTTGGCGGCTTCTAGATGGCTTTTTTGAGCGAGGTTAGATGTCTCCTCCAAAAATATGGTATTAGGCCAAGGAAAGGTCTCGGACAAAACTTCTGTGTAAACCAAGACATGTTAAGGAGAATGATAGGTTACTCAGGCCTTTGCAAAGACGACATAGTCCTCGAGGTCGGGGCTGGCCTAGGGTTTTTAACGAAACTTCTGTCAGAAACTGCAAAAATGGTGGTCGCTGTTGAAGTGGATCCTCGTCTCGTGATGGTATTAAGGGATGAGCTGCGTGGCAGAGAAAATGTTGAGTTGATTGAAGGAGATGTGCTAAAGACCAAGCTTCCAGTATTCAATAAAGTCGTTGCAAATCCTCCTTACTCAATCTCAACTCCTCTGATCTTTAGACTCTTAGAAACATCTTTCGAGAGCGCGGTTCTGACATTGCAGAGGGAGGTGGCGGAGAGGCTTGTGGCTCAGGAGGGAAGCAGAGACTACGGACGGTTAACAGTTATGACAAACTATAGGGCAGATGCAGAGGTTTTAGAATGCTTGTCAAGAAGAACGTTTTATCCCCCACCCGAAGTTGAGTCTGCGATCGTCAGGATAAAACCGCGTGAAAAAGCTTTCAAAACACTAGACAAAGAGACGTTTTCAGACGTTGTAGGCGGGCTTTTTACGCAAAGAAGGCGAAAGATGAAGAACGCTATGTTTTCGTTTGTCAGATCGAAAGGTTACAAAAAGAACGAGGCGAGGGTTCTCATAGAGGGCCTGCCACATTTGGAAGCGAGGGTCTACACGTTAGCTCTAGGGAGCCTTGTAGAAATCTCAAACGATGTCCACCGAAGGATAATCAAGAGCAAAAAGATTTTTTACGAGAACCACCCCCTCTATGTCCTTCCAGAGGTTTATGAGCCTTCCGACGACACCTTCCTTCTCGCAGACAACATGATGATCGAAAGGGGGTCCGAGGTATTAGATGTTGGGGCCGGCTGCGGGATTCTAAGTGTGGTGGCGGCCAAGAATGCGGGTAGAGTTGTAGCGATCGATCTGAATCCCCACGCTGTTGAATGTGCAGAAATAAACGTTAAACTGAATGGTCTCTTGGGTAGGATCGAGGTGAGGCATGGAAATCTGTTCAAAGCCGTCAAGCCAAATGAAAAATTTGACGTAATAATCTTCAACCCTCCGTACTTGCCGACATCTGAGGCAGAATCAGGGCAAGGCTGGCTTGAAAAGGCCTGGGCCGGCGGCCCGACAGGAAGGGATGTCGTTGATATGTTTCTGAAGGAAGCACCCAAACATCTCAAGAGACCTGGAAAAATACTGCTTGTCCAATCGACACTCTCAGATGTGACAAAAACGATGCACCTCCTAAGGGAGTATGGCTTAGAACCGAAAATCTTAGCTGAGAAGAAGCTAGACTTTGAATCGATCAAGCTGATTCACGCTTTCGCTCGAGCATAGGTTAAATCTTGCTTAAAGTGGTTTCACGAGGAACATAACAGTTGGTTTGGTGAATCACTTCTGAAAAACACGTTTGAGGCCAACAAATTGGCTGTATCTGTTCGTGTCGTTCTCGTTGAGCCTAGAGTTAAGGGCAACATTGGTTTTCTTGCGCGTGCGATGAAGAACTTTGGGCTGAGAGAACTATGCCTTGTCGGGTCAGAAGTTGGTGTTGGTGCTGTGGCCAGAGCTTTTGCTATGCATGCTCGCGATGTTCTAGATCAAGCTACTAGCGTTGATTCCATCAACGAGGCGGTAATCGGTGCTGACTTCGTCGTTGGAACGACCGCTGTAACCGCGAAAAGAGCATTAAACGTGAAGAGGACGCCGATAACACCAGCCGAGTTTGCCAAAATTTTCTCATCAATCAGAGGCAAGGTTGTTCTACTGTTTGGCAGGGAGGGTTCGGGCCTCACAAACGATGAGATAGAAAAATGCGACTTCATCGTCTCGATTCCGACAAACTCAACCTACCCCACTATGAACATAACGCACGCGGCTGCGATAATCTTCTACGAGCTGTACAAAGCCACGAGAAAAGACGAAGCCAAGCACGTGGCTGAGGCGAGCGGCGCACAAAAAGAAAGGTTAATTAGGTATTTCACAAATCTAGTAGAAGAAACGGGACTTCAAATCCACAGGCAGAGAATCGCCTTAAGGTCGTTCCGCAACATACTCGGAAGATCCTTCGTTTCAAGCCGTGAGGCAACGATCCTGATGGGAGTGTTCAAAAAAGCCTTACAAAGGATTAGACTAAGAGAAAAAGTGGAAGCAACAAAAGAAAAAGACAAAGGATCCTAGCACTTTCCCCCCGAACGCACGCGTCACATTAAAAAGTGACAGGAGATGCAGGCAAAGAAACTTAGGAAAAAAACGCTCGAAATAATACTGTCAAAAACAAAAGGAACTCCTACACCAAAAACATACCTAGAGCAGTACACCATACCGGCAGCGACAGCAGCACAAATCCTATGGTTGGCCGCATACACATATAACGACATAGCGGGGAAAACGGTGTTTGACCTAGGATGTGGGACGGGACGCCTAGCAATAGGCGCATCCATACTAGGGGCAAAACAAGCAGTCGGAGTCGACATAGATCCGACGGTGATAAAGATCGCCGTAAAAAATGCAATAGAGGCGGGCGTCAGAGAAAAGACCTCATGGGTCGTATCAGATATAGAAGCAATAAAAGGGAGATGCGATACAGTGGTTCAAAACCCACCTTTCGGAGTGCAGAAAAGGAGGGCAGACAGAAAGTTCCTGAGGAAGGCCATACAAATGAGTGAAGTGATATACTCCGTGCACAAAAGTGGTGAAAGTAACAGGAAATTCATAATGAAATTCGTAGAAGAACTCGGAGGGAAGATAACAAAGGCCACACAGATGAGAATGGCTATCCCTCCTACCTTTAACTTTCACAGAGAGAGAAAACACATGGTAAATGTGGATCTGTACCGCATAGTGAAGGGATAGAAGTATGGCGAAAGTCCAAGAAAGGAAAAGCGGGGAGTTCGTATACCCAGGCAGCAGACTTGCTGTGATCGAAGAATTTCTGTCAGGCAAAGGAACATACGAAGAGAAAGGAAACATACATTCTACGATAACAGGACACACGCTTGTTGACATACCGAAGAGAAGAATATCCGTCTATCCAAGCGTTCACCTGCCACTAGTCCCAAAGATAAGAAACACTATTTTAGGCCAAGTCATAACGGTTCGCGATAGAGGAACCGAAATAAGAATCTTAATGATCAACAAAAAGAGGTCATTTGGAAACTTCTTAGGCCAAATACACGTTTCCAACATCAGTAAAGCCTTTATTAGGAAAGCCTCTGACGCATTTAAGCAAGGGGACCTAGTATACGCCGAAGTCATAAGCACCATGAACAGAACTTTTCATCTCTCCACAGAGGATTGGAAGTTCGGAGTCGTCTATGCGCTCTGCTCTCACTGTGGGCGCTCCCTAGATGTAGCGAATGGTTCACTTAGATGCCCGTTGTGTGGAGGGAAGGAGCGGAGGAAAATCTCCAGATTCTACGGAAGGATTCCATTCAGCTTTGGGTTCGCCATAAATCACGGATCTGGGAGTAAGAAGTTATGAAAGTAAAAGTATTGAAGAGTTCAGGGAATGAAATACGGATTGAGATTGAGGGGGAGGGGCACAGCTTTTGCAGTGCTCTTCAGAGTGTTCTCCTTGAGGATAAAGATGTTGACTTTGCAGGCTATAGTGTTCCTCATCCACTCTTCTCCAAATCAGTATTCTACATCCGTACGAAGGGTAGAAAAAAGGCCAAGAATGTACTTGAGACAGCGGCTAGAAGGCTTGGAGAAAAGATGGTGGAACTCCAAAAACTATTTGAAGAGTCTTTGAGGCAAGAGAAGTGAACGCGGTTGAGGAGCAAAACCCCATCCGCAAATTGCGGATTGGGCACAAATCGCATGACGCTGCGAGAGATTCTGTGTAGCAAGAAGCTCGCCAGGCTTGGTGACTCTTATGTGAACTTCATATACTCTCTGGCTTTGTCTAAAAGGAAGGGTGAACCTACAGGTGTGAGAGTCCAGGGTCGGGTTTTGGCTGACGCTTTGAAGATGGCCAATTTGAAACGACATCTTCCTGGAAGGACGGATACACACACTCAGGCTGACGCTTCAGAGGCATTCATTGTGTACGCCTGGCTTCAAGGGGTTGTCTCGCTTGAGGAAAGCGTAGAAACGATCAGGGGTAACATAGAGAGGCCTGTTGAGGCCTTTTCGAAGTTGCTTAATGAGATAGGAGAACGTATGGGTATTGTGCGCGAGTAAGGTTGTACGTTTTCGTGGGATCAAACCTGAGATACGGATCCTTGGGATAGATGACGGTGCCTTTGTGCCTCACACCGCTGGCAAGGCTGACGTGGTGGGCGTAGTATTCAGAGGTGGACGCTGGTTAGACGGTGTTATGAGGACGAAGGTGACCGTTGACGGATTGGACGCTACTGATAGGATTTCGGGCATGGTAACTAAGTCCCCCCACTATGAGCAGTTGAGGGTTTTGATGCTCAGTGGAATTACTTTTGCCGGGTTTAACGTTGTCGACATCAGAGAGCTGTTTGAGTCCACGTCCATTCCTGTCATAGCTTTGACTAGGGAGAGGACAGATTTTGAGGAGTTTGGAAGGGCGCTGGAGAACTTGCCTGACCGAGCTCTGAGGTGGAGAGCTGTTCAGAGTGCTGGGGAAGTGTTCCAGGTCAAAGTCCGTAGAGATGTCGCTCCGGTTTACGTTCAAGTTTCCGGAGTTTCCGCAGGAGACGCCGAAAGGATAGTAAGGTTGAGCTGTACGAGGAGCGGTTTTCCGGAGCCACTTCGCATGGCTCATCTGATAGCCTCTAGTCTATCTGAGGCGGTTTCCGTCGATCGATCGGTCTTTAGGAACGAAAAGGTTTAAATTCATCGGATGGGATGTTTTGGAATACGCCTGTTCCGTGTGGTGGTGATAATGCTTTTCTGTCCGAAGTGCGGAACGCGTGTGGTTCCTACTTACAAGGATGTGGGAAAGGGTGTGCAAGGATTATGGGCTTGTCCGAAGTGCGGTTACGAAGTGCCAGTTGCCTCCAAGGCGCCTGCCGTCTCGAGAGTAATCGAGCATAGTCCTCGGGAACAGATATCTGTCATTGGTGAGGAGGAAGCTGGGATCAAGACCATGCCAACCGTTAAGGTCGAGTGTCCTAAGTGTGGTAATCTTGGAGCCTACTGGTGGATCGTTCAGACAAGGGGTACCGACGAGTCTCCTACGCAGTTTTTCAGGTGTATCGAATGTGGCTACACTTGGCGTGAGATGGCTTAACTTTTTTCGGCTCAAATTTTTCTTGTGTGCTTGCACCCGGAAAGGATGTTTCTTGTTTTTTTCCCTCTTAACCCAAGTTGGTTATCTTGTTATCTTCGAGACCTCTCTTTTTACTTCTTCAAAAACTTCCTCTTTTGTTTTGTCCACATTTACTAGGATGCTTTTGTCTCTGTTTTCCTCGTAAAAGTTGATCAGCTTGTTGTGAACGAATTTTAGGAGCTCAATGTCTGGGGTCAAAAGCTCTGGCTTGCTTCTTTCCCCTTGTCTCTGTAAGGAAACCTGTGGTTCTACACTAAAAAATATATAAGTTGACTTTTCACCTAACTCTTTGAACATGCTGTTGTCGTACAGCTTTAGAATGATTTTCCTCTCCTTTCTTGCGGTACCTAGTTTTGACCTGCCTTCTAGGAAGAGGTAGTCCAAGACTGGTCCGCCTTCCCATATAATAGTCTTGAGTCTGGGTCGAAGAGCCTTCTTCGTCATCTCTAAGTCTCTTTCAAAAACATCCCTATCGAACTCAGGAGGGGCGTTAACCCCGATTTTGTATCCTTTTTCATGAATGATCTGAGTTGCTATCTCTGGTACAAATCTCGCTCCTAGCTCTTCAGCTAATCTTTTGCCATAGTAGCTTTTTCCAGAAGCTGGCAAACCAAGTAGCGTGATTATTTTCATCATTCTTTCAACTCATCGCGCGCGGGCATCATAATCGCAGACATATTAAGCTTCACTAGGTAAGAATCATTAGTCCATTGATATTAATTGATCGATCGAAGCTGTGAGAGGCGAGCCATTGATGCACTACTATGCCGCTAAAAATAAGATTAAGGTAAAAAGGGAGAAGATGGTATAGTGGTGAATTTAACAGCCATGTGCATCAATTAATTCTCTATACATAGAGTGGTGGGCGGATGAAATGATTTTCAGAGACGAGGGAGGAAGGTGTTATCATACAGGGATAAAAAAGGGCGAGGTCAACCCGAGCATCCTCACAGGTGGATCTCCCGGAAGGGTCAGAAGGGTAGCCAGCCATCTGAAGAAGCCTGTTATGATAAGTAAGCAAGGTGAAGAAAGAGGGATATTGGTTATCAATGGTCTTTACAATGAGATTCCAGTGACTGTCGTAAACACTGGGATGGGGACGCCATCCGCCTCTATAGTTCTCCGGGAAATCATTGATAGCATAGACTTTGGGAAAAAAAGCAAAGCGACCATAATTCGGATCGGGACTTGCGGAAGTCTACAGAAATATGTTAAGGTTGGTGACATAGTGGTTTCCACAGGCTGTGTGAGAGATGACGGTACAACGCGTTTAATTATTCATGACGAATATCCAGCTGTTCCAGATCTGAAAACTACCATTTCCATACTTTTGGCTGCAAAGGATGTTGGATACAGGGTTCGGGAAAACCTGTGGGTAGGGATCACTCATTCTAAGTCGGAGCTTTACGGATTTGAAACTCCACTTCTTTCAGCCGTTCCGGAGGAGTTAGAAAGTCGTTTGAAGGCTTTCAAAAGAATGGGTGTCTTAGCAACTGAGATGGAGTTTCCAATCTTTACTGTGCTTGCCGATATGTATAACGCCGAGTGGCTTGAAAAAGGAAAACCATACAGAGTAAATGTAGGCTGCGCATTATTGGTGGTTTCACCAGCCAAGGGGGAAGCTGAGCATGTCCAGTTTAGAAAAACATCTCAAGAAAACCTCATTCAGATCGGGTTAAAGGCTATGGAAAATAGAAGCAGATTAGATGAGGGAAAACTTGAGGATCTTAAAGAGCTTCTATACACTCTATAAATCAATTCTAGCCAAGTTTGACGATTTTAATAGTCATTATTGTCGAAAAGCAACTTCCCTATTCGTTCAATCGGATTTGACGGTTTTTGCATGGGAATTTAACACTGTTAAAGGTTATTAACGGCGTTGCCGGAGCCCCTCAATTCGCACGCGATAACAACTGCTTCTCTGCCTCTTAATTCTTATCTCTTCTTACTCTAGTCATTCGTTGTGACGATTACTGAGACAGGCTTGTGATCACTCGTTTGAGCACTTTTCTGAAGTGGAGCATTTATTAAGTCATGAATCTCATGCTCAACCTTACCAGCATGGGCATCAATCCTCAAAGGGAGAGAGCCATCAACTAATCCTTGGGTGAACAAGATATGGTCAAGCAATATATGTGGATTCCTATTCGGATCTATGAAGTCTTCGAAATAAGTGCTCCATCGCAGGTCATCGGTAAAATCGAATAGTGCGTGGTTCAGAAATTTACGGGCGAAAAAAACGTCCCCCTGGATGTTTGAGATCAGGTCAAAGAATAGGTAGTTCTCTTCAAAATATTCTTTTCCTGGGCCGTCATTTAGGTCCCCCATGACAAAAATGGCGGGGTTTTCTACTTGTTTGAATTTTGCGTCGATGTAAGCTCGAACATTGGTAGCTTCAGTCGTCATCTTGATGCGAGCTGTCAAAGCCTCTCGCATGAAAATTTGTTGTTGTTGACCCCCAGCTTTCCACATCTTTTCCCCGTTATTGATGAACTTGCTTTTTAGGTGTAGACCAATGAGTTCAACACGCAACCCGTTCCAATCAAATATGAGGACTTGCGGATGGCGGTAATGTTTATGGATTTTTTCCTCAAATTCACCCCATGGATGATATTTCCAAGACGGACCAGCAAATGCATCCCAAGTCTTAATAGGAAGTAGGGAGGCTTTATCAGAATACTTATTGCGGACAAGAAACCAAATCCATTGTTCGCCTAGAGTCGCATATTCTCCATCACTGGCTTTCACCGGAATCCATTCGCCCTTTAGCCAATCATTCGAGACCAAATCAATATCATTTTCACCTTTCGGACCTTCTAGAATACAAAGAATGTCTGGTGAAAGATCTTGGATCTCACGAATTATAGATTCTCTCCTTTTTTGCTGGGTTCGATTGAGCGAATCTTTAGTAAGACGCCCTAAATCACAAATATTCCATGACACAATTTTGACTGTGCCCATATTTCCCCTACTCTTGCCCGCGCCAGTTTGCTAAAGGGTTCTCAAGGCATATAATTTTTTTGGTTCACTTAGAGAGACATCTCCACAATAGTGTGGTTCAGCTCCTATCCTGTGCTTCCAACTATTTTTCTAGACGATCCCCATGCCACGCTCTATTGTCCAAAAGAATCAATGGAAAAGCTTGAGAACGCTTCAGATACTTGGTGGTTTCATCTGCGCGCGTACACGTGAGGAGAATCGAGTCTATTTTCTTGGTTCGACGATGCTTTTCAGCTCTTTGATGTTTTTGCTCACTGATATTATGTCGCCGATGGCTTTGATGGACCCGACTGGGAGTAATACTTCTACAGAACCGAGGAGGGGTTTTTTGTATTCGAGTTCTTTTATCGCTTCTTCAGTCAACTTGACCTTTATGTGAGTTATTAGCCATTGCGATAGGTCTATCTGGGCTCCGGTCGACTTCCCTATGACACGTGCGTCTTCTCCGACCACATTCTTCCCAAAGAGCACGTTTATGCTTACCATTATTGTATCACTCATCAATACATTCCATGATAGCTTCAAGAATATAGCAGTTTTCTGCGCTCTGGGCTCAAGGTTTATTTTTTGTATGGGGCTTAGAGATGCGTCTCAATCAGTATGAACCGGTTGAGAGATGACTCTAGCTTTTGCGCAAGATCGGCAAATGGCGCTACGCTGTTGTTGATCGATCACTCTCAAACTTAATTAGATGGCGCTAAACGTTCTTATTGAAGTTGAAAAAAGTCGAGGGGAGTGGGGTTGAGAGGACAAATCATCCGTGAGGACGATGACGTTTACCTTTTCTTGGATCGCAAGAGAACCTACCTGATAAAGATGAGGGCGGGCCAAAAATTTCACACCCACAAAGGCTTCGTTGTCTTGGATAATCTTATCGGCAGACGATTTGGGGAAAGCATCGAGAGCAGTTTAGGCACGCGTTTTTTTATGTTCAAGCCAACAATCTGGGACTACGTTAGGAAGATGGCCCACGCGACTCAAATCATCTACCCAAAGGACGCTGGCCTAGTCGTTCTTTACTCCGGTGTTGGACCAGGATGCAGGATCGTCGAGGCTGGCACAGGCAGCGGGGCGTTGACAAGCGTACTTGCCCACTTTGCTAGTCCAGATGGGCGCGTCTACAGTTATGAGATCAGGCCAGAGTTTTTGGAAACGGCAAGAAAGAACATTGAGAGGGCCGGCGTTCTGAGCAACGTCGAGTTGAAGATTAAGGATGTAACCACAGGAATAGAGGAGGTGGATGTTGACGCCGTGGTATTAGATCTAGCGACGCCGTGGCTTGTAGTTCCCCATGCCTATGAGGCTTTAAAAGCCGGCGGCAGGTTTGTTTCCTTCAGTCCAACCATTGAACAAGTCGTCAAAACGGTGGAGGCGTTGACCGATTCTTGTTTTGTAGACATCGAAACTGTGGAATCTTTTGTGCGCAGGATCAAGGTCAAGAGAGGAGAGACTAGACCAGAAACGTTGATGACCGGTCACACCGGATTCATAACGCACGCAAGAAAGGCATCACAAAAAGCACTAAAGGGTACTTAGGAGCATATGCGCACTACATTTTCCTAACCTTTGAAAGCTGCTCTCTTATAACCTTGTTTGCCAACTGTGGGTCAGCCCTCCCCTTTGTGAGATCCATCAACTTGCCAACAAGGTAGTTGACTGCTTTTTCGTCTGAAATAGCATCTAGGACAGCCTTCCTGTTGTCCCTGAAGACTCTTTCAGTCAACTTTTTCAGCTCTACCTCTGAAGAAATCAGGAAGACTTTCTCTTCTCTGACTATTTCAGCCGGAGTCTTTCCTGTCTTAATCATCTTAGGTAAGACGCCCTTGGCGATCTTCCCGCTTATCACGCCCTCGTCGACTAGTCTAATCATATCTGTGAGAAGCTTCGGCGTTATCTTTGACTCACCTATTTCCATGCTCTCTTCGTACAAACGCCTTAGGAGGTCGCCCATCATCCAGTTACTGATCTTCTTCGGCTTGTTGTAGAGCCCCACGCATTTCTCAAAGAAGTCCGCCATGTCCTTGCTGCTGATGAGGACCCCCGCGTCATAGAGTGGCAGTTTGTACTGCTTTATGAACCTGTCTCTCCTTGCATCTGGGAGCTCAGGCATTCTTCTTATAACACTCTGAACGTAATCTTCCGAGATCTCAACAGGTGTTAGGTCTGGTTCGGGAAAGTATCTGTAGTCTTTTTCCTCTTCTTTTTCACGAAGGGATATTGTCACCCTTCGATTCTCATCCCAGTGTCTTGTCTCCGTCTCTATCTTTAGTCCCTTCGAAAACATGGATCTCTGGCGCATTATCTCGAAGTTTAAGGCCCTCTCAACCTCCTTGTATGAGGATATGTTCTTAACTTCTACCCTTTTGCCTCCCCCCAACGAGATGTTTGCGTCACACCTCATGGCCCCGCTCAATTTCCCATCACACACACCCAGATGCTCCAGAATCGACCTCAGCTTTGTGAGGAACGCCCGTGCCTCACTTGGGGACCTCAGGTCTGGCTCCGTCACCACTTCAAGGAGGGCTATCCCAGCACGATTGTAGTCCACAAGCGTGTATGGTGACTTGTCGATCGTTCCCAAATGAACGAGCTTTGCGGGATCTTCCTCCAAGTGAAGCCTCCTAATCCTTATCTTCTTCTCCTTACGTTCTACCTGTATCCTAACCTCTCCGCCCAAGGCCATCGGCGTTCCACCAGCCTTGTCGTACTGTGAGATCTGGAAGTTCTTCGACATGTCGGGGTAATAGTAGTTCTTCCTGAAGAAAGTCGTCTCCCTAGGTATTTTTGATCCCAGGGCCAAGGCAACTACAATCGCGTCTTCAACCGCTATCTCATTCAACACAGGAAGTGAACCGGGTAATCCAAGACAGACTGGACAGACACAAGTGTTGGGAGGTAGACCTCTGTAATCTGAGGAACACCCGCAAAAAAGTTTGGTCTTCAGGTTCGTGAGCTGGCAGTGGACGGCTCGGTTGCGCGCATCACTTACGCGTAGCTTTCGAGTCCAATTCTCACGCCCAATTCCTTTTCAGCTTCTATCTCTGTTATAACCATTTTTATGTGTCTACCTTTCTTTTGTCGAGCCCACCCAGTTCTTCCACAGCACGTTCACAACCACCGGGCTTTCCCACAAGTTTGCTCGCTTCTTCTCTGGTCTAAGAGTGAATTTGAACCGTCTTTTTAAGCTTTCCACGATTACTTCACCCTATGAAGAAGGAAGGAGCTGGCAAGAGACAGCCGGTTGAATTTTGTGCTCTTTACTCTCCCATGACCTGAACGATTATCCTACGTGTCCTCGGCCCATCCAGTTCAATGAGCAGGATCGACTGCCATGTGCCTAGAGTCATTTCCCCTCCACGCAATGGTATAGTGATGTCTGGCTTCAGCATGCAGTTAATTATGTGGGCGTGCGCATTCTGCTCCTTAGACCAACCTGCGTACTTTGCGTTGTGCCTGTAGTCTCCCTGAATCGGAACCAGACGACTAAGGGTGGCGATTATGTCTTCCCAGAGAGTTCCATCGTGTTCGTTGATAACAATGGCCGCCGTCGCGTGCGGCAAGTAGACTGTTACAATGCCGTTTTCTAAACCGCTTTCCCTCACGATGTCGCTGACCTTGCTGGTTAAGTCCACGATCTCGAGTCTTCTCCTCGCTGAAGCTTCAAAGCTACCATTATAGATCGTCATATTCCTTTACCTCTAATCTTTCTAGAGAAATATTCAGATAATTGGACAGTTGATTGTTAAAATCATTACATTTTTCGTCGTGCGCACGGTAAATCAGCTGATCAGACAACTAACCAACAGTTGGTGCTAATTGAAAACGCGAGAAAAGCAATCGTACCTTGATATATAAATTTTTAACAGATCAGTGGAGCAATTGCCAGTTGGCATGTCAATCTGCTTAAGATTAGAGAAACTTTCGCACTATTTCCCTTCGACGTAGTTCTTTATTATGTTTAATACGGCTTCTCCCTTCTCATCCACAGCTTCCATGGTTTGAGCAATGCAATGGGGAGTCGTGTAAACGTTAGGATGCATGATCAATTCTTCAGAGACCGCATTTCCAAAAGGCGTTCGATGTTCATAAACGTCCAATCCCGCGCCGCTGAGCTTCCCTTCGTTTAAAGCTTCAAGCAATGCTTTCTCGTCCACAATCTCTCCCCTAGCCGTATTTATCAAGAATGCACCATCCTTCATCCGGTTTATCTCATCTTTCCCTATCATATGTCTAGTTTCTGGTGTGAGAGGGACGTGGATGGTAACTACATCCGAGTTTAAAAGCAATTCCTCTAGAGAGGCGATTTTGACTGCATATTCCTTCGCTCTTCTCAATCTTTCTTCGTCCCAGTATTTCTCGTAGACAAAGACTTTTTTCATCTCCTTCGACAAATCCTTGGCTACTTCACTTCCAATGTGCCCAAAGCCTATTACACCAAGATTAAGGTTCTTGATTTGTCGACCTACGAACTTGTTTTTCTCCCACTGCCCACTTTTCATTGATTCATTAGCCTTCACAAGGTTCGTGTAGTGCACGTAAATGAAGGCTTTAACACCTTGCTTTACGTCGTAGATTTGAGTGATGATATTGCGAAACTCTATTCCCTTTTCTCGTAAATACTCAACATCCACATGTTCTACACCGCGCGTTGCGGTCACAACGAGTTGAAGACTCTTCATCTTATCGATCAGTTTTCTGTCGACAATTATGTTGCTTCTAACTATGAGTATGTTCTCTTCGCTCAAATGTGAATCATCAAAAGAGTTTTTGAACCTCGTAACTTGTCCATACTTGGAGAGTTCTTTATAGAACTCTTCACTAAATTCCTCGACCGCCAAGATCTTGTATTTTCCCATCCAACCTCACCCAATCCTCTTGTCTCTTCTAACAGCACATGTCGGACTAAAAAAGAACGCGACTGCAATACCTAATATACGGATACTTTGGCTACGCCTCTTATCCTCAGAAAGTCGTTTATGAGTTCGCCTGGAATCTTATCTTCGGTTATGAGGGTAAGTCTTGGCTCAGGGGAGAGTTCAGGATCGTCTACAACGGCCTGACGTATACTTATGTTTCGGTCCGCTATGAGCGAAGCAGACTTCGCTAAGATGCCTGGGATCTTAGCGTCCACCGGTGTAATTTCAACCACTCCTAGGCCTAAGTACCTCGCAACCTCCTTGAGGGAGTGGCCAGCAGACCGTATGTTCCTGAATAGTATCTTCAGTTCCTCGGTTTCTTCGATAGACCTAACCGTCTCGTTCACCGTTCTCCTGTCAACCCCTGCGACTCGTCCTATTCTAACTTCGGGAATCTCTATTATGTCGTTGCAGTATATTCTCCCGTCCCTCACATTCAAACCATTCTCCACTAAGACTTTGGCAACTGAGAGGCGTTCAGGATGCCCTTTGAGACACTCCATCACCTTATTCCACATAGATCCACCCTTGAGTACAATTATGTACCCAGCCCATAAAAATAGTGGTATGCGATCCGTGTTTTTCACTTGAAGTTGATCTCTTCCTTCAACCAAGGATACATCTTTACGAGCTTCTGCATAGCCTCATCCACCTTCTCCTTTGGATACTCGTAAGGAAGAAGCTTGCCATTCAGGTAGTCGTCGTAGCCTTGCATATCGAAGTGGCCATGACCACAAAGCAGGAACAGCAGAGTTTTCTCCTCGCCAGTTTCCTTACATCTGAGAGCCTCATCGACTACAGCCTTAATTGCATGATTGGGTTCAGGAGCCGGCAGTATGCCCTCGGTCTTAGCGAAAAGTTGCCCAGCCTCGAAAACGTCTACTTGATTGTAGGCCTTACTCTTTACGATTCCCTTCTCTTTCAGCAAGCAGAGGGTCGGCGCCATTCCGTGATAGCGCAAGCCACCGGCATGGATGGGAGGCGGTATAAATGTGTGACCTATCGTGTGCATCTTGACCAGAAACTGAAGTACATGAGCAGTATCTGGATGATCATATGTATAATACCCTCTTGTTACCTTTGGACACGCGGTGGATTCAACTGCCAAGAACTCAACATCTTTTGGAGACTTGCCAGAGACTTTATCATAATAGAAGGGCCAGTAGAGTCCTGAGAAGCTGCTACCTCCGCCAATACACCCCACTACCAGATCCGGATATTCATCTACTAATTCTAACTGCTGCTTAGTTTCTATGCCTATGACTGTCTGGTGTGTAAGAACGTGGGTTAGGACACTTCCAAGTGTGTATTTTGCCTCATCGTGCGTAATCGCATCTTCTACAGCTTCGCTTATGGCTATACCAAGGCTTCCCGTACTTTCTGGGTCTTCTTTTAATATTTTTCTTCCGCTCTCCGTATTGTTGCTCGGACTTGAAAAGACCTCAGCTCCCCAAGTCTCCATCATGATTCTTCTGTAAGGCTTTTGGTTGTAGCTGGCCCTCACCATATATACCGTCGATTTCATGCCGAACAGCATACAAGCAAATGCTAACGCAGAACCCCATTGACCTGCTCCGGTCTCTGTTGTCAGCCGCTCCATACCTTCTTTCATGTTGTAATAAGCTTGGGGAACAGCTGTATTCGGTTTATGGCTTCCTGGAGGACTTACTCCCTCGTACTTGTAGTAGATTTTTGCAGGGGTCTTGAGAGCCTTCTCGAGGTTGATTGCCCTGTAAAGTGGTGTGGGTCTCCACAACCGATATATCTCGCGCACTTCTTCAGGTATGTCTACCCATCGTTGCTGGCCAGCTTCTTGTTTCAGGAGTTCCATCCCAAATACAGGCACTAGCACATCAGGCTTTGCAGGTTCTCTTGTCACCGGATCTATTGGAGGTGGCAACGGCTCCGGAAGATCAGGTACGATGCAGTACCATTTCTTAGGGATCGCTTCTTCCTCTAACACGACCTTATGAGATGGCATTGACATCATTCTCCTAGACTTGTAAGTCCATAACTGTCTATGTATGTAATATTTAAAGCTTATGCGTACGAAAAAAGACATGTGAATAAGCGCAGCATAGGCCATGATCTAAAAGCTCGCGCGTGAACCCTAAGCAAAAAATCATATATGTAAAGGCTAAATGTTCGAGGAAAAATGCAAGTGATTCATTATTTAAACAAAAAAGATGCTGTGGTGAAAAATGGAGAGGTTCAAATGAAAACTATCGGCTTCATTGTAAACCCAATTGCAGGAATGGGGGGCGCCGTCGGCTTAAAGGGAACAGATGGAAGAGACGTTTTAGAAAAAGCCATGGTCCTAGGAGCAGTACCTGTAGCCCCGGCCAGAGCAGAGGAATTCCTTTCGGAGTTAATGTCTATAAAAGGAAGAGTTCAGCTTATTGCTGGAGCGTGGAAGATGGGTGAGGATGAGGCACGAAGCCAAGGCTTTTCCTTCACTGTTATAGGAGAGAGAAAGGAAGAAACCAGCGCGGAAGACACCAGAGAAGTGGCTAAAAGAGCTAAGAAAGCAGGTGTAGATCTTGTAGTCTTCTGTGGCGGAGACGGGACTGCTCGCGATGTTTTAGATGTGGTTGATGTGGAACT
>CAZKBR010000001.1:0-109600 GCA_964551465.1 uncultured Candidatus Bathyarchaeia archaeon | reverse complement strand
ACACTAATTTATTTATTTGGTGGGGCTGCGGAGATTTGAACTCCGGTCACGTGGGTCCTCGGCGTGTTTAGCGCTCCCAAGCCACGTAGCCTAAACCATGCTAGCCGACAGCCCCAATATGAAGTGTTTTGTTTTACTCTGGATACTTGAACTCTGTGTGTTTAGGTGTTAAGAATACCTTTGGTTATGCCTTGAATTCTCCATGATCAAGCGATCGACGTCGACTAAAGGTCATTTTAGAAGTCGCCCTATCATAGAGTCAGTTAACCTAAATGTAACTATCTCAGTTTCTGTCCACAGTTCTGGCAATACTCGGCGCTTGCAATTATCGGTGCTCCGCACTTCACACACTTCGCTATGGATGGCTCCGTTGCTTTCGATTTGAAGAGAGCGAGCATAGGTGGAGCCCAAGGCTGAATAATCTTTCCAGAGGCCTGCTCAGTGTAACCATAGTTCATAATATGCGTCTGTACTCTACTGATTGCGACAGCCACGTTCTGTATCTTTTGTAAATCCGAACCTGCCATAAATCGAACAGCCGTCAGCGTCTCGTTCCCGCAGGGTATAACCTGACATATAGTTTCGAAGTCTTTATCCCTATAGTCCTCAAATTTGTATGTTCGTCCCTCCTTGTGAGTTAACCAGAACGTCACGCTGTTAGGTAAGCTGTTCAGGGCCTTGATAAGATCCCTATCTTGGTTCAAGTTATCAACCAGTGGGTTCCACCCTGACCTACTGTCATACAACTTTCTTGCATTAAAGTCTGGTGAAAAGCCGGCGAATGGAAGGAAGAGCCTGTCTGAACCCTTCAAAACCCCTTTCCCTATACTCTTCGTAAACATAGATGAAGGAATAGAGGACTCGGTAACAGTTGCGCATACCCCTACCGTTGGGAAAACTTCCCTCTTTGGTAAGAACGCCCCACGTGGCGTTCCCTCATACAATTGTAACGATGTGTATGAGACGATGGGTGTGCCATCGTTCATCGTGAAAAATCCAGTTACCCCCATATCTGCAAGTTCAAACTTGCATGGTTGACTTACTAGGCGCTTTATGCCTTTGTTGTATTCTTTGTTTATCGTTTCAGCATTTTCTTGAAATTTCTTCTGGAATTCTAGCGTCTTCATCTGTTGCTGCTTCTCAGCTTGCTCCGCTCTTTTCTCCTTTATTCTTTCCCATATGCCCTTTTTCTGCCCCATTTGATTTCAACAAGTACTTTTCCATCCTCTACATATAAACCCGAAAAGACTATGGGAAAAAATATATGAAGGCGTACCAATATCTATCATAGCCGGTAATACCAAGCCATCATGTGGAAACCATCCTTAGAGCAGGAGCTACTTCTTGTCTAAACTCGAAAAGATCAAATACAAGCCTGTGTCTGTTCGAGAAGTTCTTACAGAAATGAAGAACCTGTCAGAGTTAATGATCGATCTAGCCTATTCCGCTGCCCTCTTCAACAGCCTTGCGCTCGCTGAGGAGGTTTTGGAGCTTGAGAAGCGCGTGGACACCCTCACGTACCTCCTGAACATGGACGCCATGCTCGCGGTTAGGAGAGCTGAAGACGCCGAGGACCTAGTAGGAATCTCTATGGTGGCGGCCGCTGCAGACAAGATTTCGGACGCCGCCGCTGACATAGCCGCACTCGTCCTTCGAGGAATAGGGGTTCACCCCATCGTTCGGGAGGCCTTTGAAGGGATGGAGGAAGGGCTAACGCGCGTGGAGGTCAGACCTGCTTCAATCCTCGTGGGTAAAAAATTGGGAGAGTTGGAACTAGCCGCGCGGATCGGAGTTGACATAATCGCCATCCGCAGAGGAGAGAGGTTTATCATCAACCCCAGCCAAGACGAGGTGATGGTTGAGAATGACGCACTCATCGCTCGTGGCGCGTCCATCGGCGTCAAAAAACTGGAGAGGCTTGCTGACGGAACTTTAGAAGAGTTTTGAATAGGGTTGGTCGAAACGATGTCGCCGATG
This sequence comes from uncultured Candidatus Bathyarchaeia archaeon, assembly GCA_964551465.1. Taxonomy (GTDB): domain Archaea; phylum Thermoproteota; class Bathyarchaeia; order RBG-16-48-13; family JAGMEO01; genus CAZKBR01. The sequence continues at coordinate 107,623 of CAZKBR010000001.1, read as the reverse complement.
GAGAAGACCGTCAAGAAGATCGCAGATAAATTGGCCTTTCTGAAGGACACCTCTGAACTCATGATAGACCTCGCCTACTCCTCCCTCCTCCTCAACAGTCGAGAGCTGGCCGAGGAGGTGCACATGCTTGAGGAACAGGTTGACGAACTACATACAGAGTTCGAGTTCCTCGTGTTGTCCAGTGGCTTTAAGCCAGAGGAGTCTAAGGAATTCCTCGGTTTGATACGCTTGGGAGTAGTCACAGAAAAGATAGCAGACGCCGCCGCAGAGATAGCAGGGGTTGTGCTCAGGGGCTTAGAGCCCCATCCTGTTCTGAGACTCGTGATAGAAGGGGCTGAGGAAACAGTGACTCAGGCGCGGGTTTCAGAAAAATCCTTTTTAGTAGGTAAGACGCTTCGGGACGCAAAAATTCCAGAAGAGACTGGTATGTGGGTTCTGACCTTGAGGCGAGGCAAAAAGTGGCTCCGTCTAAGACCAGAAACAGTGATAGAGGCTGGTGACATTCTGATCGCTTCGGGCTACGCCGAGGGAGTGAAAGACCTGAAGAGGCTGGCTTCCGACTCACCCCTTAAGAGAACGCGGTTAGCGCTATAAACAACCATACAGTAGTGATGCTGTCTGCTAAGGAACTTCCGATGGGAATCACGAAGTTGTCTGGATCCCAGCCCCTTCGGTAGGTGAGTATAGTTGCAACGTAAGCCACCAAAACTGTACATGGGACGGCTAAGACGTTCGTGGCTAAGAGTTGCACCGTGAATCTCATGACGTTGCTCGATGCAGTTATTCCCTGTATGAAGGATGATGCAAGTGAGTATATAGTGAACATTGTCAGCGAGGCTGCCCAAGCGCCCCATATCTCGGTCAAGTGTTGTTTGATCGAGGAGGAGGACGACCCGATTAGACCTAGGGCGAGCTTCGTCGTGGCTGTCGAGCCCACGATAGAGCCCACATCACCTATGGTGTCAATAAGCGCGGGATAGACGACGTATACCTCAGATCTGCGGCCTACGACATCTCTAATTTTGCCCAGGACGAGGCCGGTGACGTTGGTGATGGAGGTCACCAACACGAGGGTTAGGAAGAATTCTTTTATCGTTTTAGAAAAATCCGTCTCTCTGTAATTTTTAATCGAAACATAAAGTACGACTAGGATGAAAGCGATGTCGAAAAGTCCAATTAGATATTTTCCCAATTGGGGCAACAAGAAGAAAGTGTTCAGCACAAGGATGTAGCACGATGTTACGATAACGTCGGATATGGTGGACATCACTGGGTACACGATCACATCCGGATCTAAACCCCGCTTAAAGGAGAGTATTGAAACCCCTATTGTTATGGGTGACGCAAGGATCATCAAGAGACCCATGGTTGCGATGGTCACAGCCAATATGGCAATCACATCAGTAAGGGTGGTCCCCCAGAAGAACACGCCAAGTAATGACGCCGCCAGCCCTATCATGACGCTGGTTTCAATTGCCAACGCGGCGATCACACACAGCAGCAGGTAAAAGTGTCTAGTGTTGTTTGTGTAGCTGGCTTTAATGGTTCCAACGTGTAGAGCCGTGCTTAGGCGGCCGCTGAAGAGGCCTTCTATGACTCCTCTGACGCTAAGGATTCCTGGAAAAAGGGCTAGTGCCCATGGAGTAAGGGAGAAAACGTCAAGATGTAGGGCAAGGAGGGTTCCGGCCAGCATCCCACCTAGGTTGAAGGACATGGATAATACTGATTGGCCAAGGCTCTTGGCTAGACTGGTTATTTTGGTCCGAGGGACCATCGCTACCACTGTCCATTTCCTTTTTTCGTCTCCAATTTACGGACGCTGCGTCCTCCACAGGGGTTCGGAGCGGATAGATGGATGCATTGGCGGTCCGACCCATCTCTGGATTTGCTGGTCTACTCGACGCTAACACGACGCCCTCTAGCTCCTAACTCGCTAGATTTTAGAGGACCACCTTCTTAAATGCCTTTTGTAGCCATCTGTACGCCCGACCACCTTGTCGTCATTTGTTCGTGAAAGATTTTTCATCCACACAGTAACGGATTACTAGCAATAAAGTTTAAATATTCTGAATTTAATCGGTGATGAACCATGGCTCTCTACGTCGCGTATAAGGCTCCTAAAGACGCAAAAGATAGAAGCCTGCTACCCAAGCGTCTACGAGCTCTAGGATGCGTGCAAATACGTAAATCGTTCTGGAAGGTCGAAGAAGAGAACGCTAATAGGGCCTTAAAGTTGCTCTGGAAAAATCGACCTGTACTTCTGAAAAGGCTAAGAGAAATTAGAGAGCCCGGGCTTATGAGAAAAAAAGGAGTCTACGAACTTGGTAGCTTAGTTATCGTTATTTACGAAATTACTAAAGAGGTAAAAAGGGAGAAGATAAGGAGTTTCCTAAGGAAGGCACCGTGCATCCGGCTTTGTCGCGCGGTTTATGCTTTCTCCGAAAAACATTCTCTCTTTGACAAGAACAGCGAACTAGTTGACGCAGGCCTGTTCTCGCAATTTATCCAAGAAATCGGGGGGGATGTCAAAGTTATTCCACGAACAGTGATTGCAAACTCAGATTCCGTTCAAAAGCTTCTTGAGGAAACAAGAGAGCATGTTGAAAACATATTCTCAGACATTGTCCAACGCTGCAAGGAGCTTTACCAAAAAGCCAGCGTAAAAGAAGATGCGCACTACATTCGAAGTACGTTGTCGAAGCTCAAGAAAAGGCACATCAAAGCCAAAAAAGTAGCTGGCTTCTATGAAAAGTGGTTGAAAATCGATTTTTCAAAAAGCGCGATGATGTCCTATCGGGCTTTAAGGAAGGTCTACTCTAGAGTTAAAGAAACAAGCGTGTAATGGATGGAGGCTGGCTCCAATTATTTCACAAGGGGTTCTTTTTCGTTCCACATTGTCTTACTCTTCGGTTCTTTGAAGGATAGATCATGGTTCTCTCTCACTAAGAACGCCGATTCTCACCCCTTTTTCCGAACGCACAACTAAACTGTCCTAAAATAGTTAGAAAACCTCAGATTCTACTTCTCCTTAGACCGCAAATATTTATTTGGATAGTTCACACATCCATCTGTCTCTCGAGGTGAAGAAACATGCACCCAGAATGGGAAGGAGAGGAAGAAGAGGAAGAGGAAGAGGAAGAAGAGTGGTAGATCGGGAGATACGTACCACTCCCAATTTTTTGTTTCTGCTCCAACACGTTTATCTTCGTCTTTTCGTTGCGAGCGCACACTCAAATACGCCTTTGCGCGCGTTATTTTTGTATTTCCATATATGGAACATACTCCTCAGGTCATATGATCTTTTTGAAGCACTCATAATTCCAAGACTAGAAAGTTATATGTTGAACACCATGATCTTAATTGTAGGATCAACATGAATCTGTGGAGAGATATTCCAGTAGGAGACAAGCCACCTGATCTGGTTAACGCAGTAGTCGAAGTCGTAAGCGGATCCAGAGATAAATACGAATATAACTCTGAGTGGGAGGCTTTCGTTCTTGACCGAGTCATCCATTCGTCGGTCGTGTTTCCCGTAGAGTACGGTTTTATTCCACAGACCTGGTTTGACGATGAAGATCCATTGGATATCATGGTCATGAGCTATGAACCCATGGAAGTCGGTTGCATAATTAATGTGAGGACCGTTGGGGTTTTGATCATGGAGGATGAAGCAGGGCAGGATCCCAAAATACTGTCTGTCCCTGTAAGAGATCCAAGATTTGATGGGATAAAGGATCTTAAGGACATCCATCCTCACATCTTGAGAGAGATACAAGAGTTTTTCGAAACCTACAAGAGATTGGAGCCGAAGAAGTGGGGTAAATTCAAAGCTTGGGGTAGTGCTGAAAAGGGGAAGGAACTCATCAACTATGCGATTAATCTGTACAGGGAGAAGTACTCGACGGGTAAAAGATAAACTCTCACAGATCTGGAGCCTTTTTTTACCCACAATTCGTGAATCAACAATTCAAAAGAGCTGGCGGCATACGCGCGCCCAGAAGGACAGGTTTTAATGGAATTTCAGAGGTAGAAAAATGAAACAGCTCATTCACAACGGCGTCCTCATACCAAAGTATGAACACAAGAAGCTTCACATCTTTGTCAAGGATAAAAAGATAGACTTGACACCTCACCAAGAGGAAATGGCCGTTGCCTGGGTCAGGAAACTCGACACTGAGTATGCCAAAGATCCCGTGTTTGTTAAGAATTTTTTCAGGGACTTCCGTAAGGCATTAAGCATCAAAGAGAAGGCCTCACCCGAAGACTTTGACTTCTCACCAGCGCTGGATTATGTGTCAAAAGAAAGGGAAACTAGGCTCAGCCTCACTGGAGAAGAGAGGAAAATCCTTGCCCAAGAAAGGAAAAGGTTGAGAGAAGCAAACAAGGAGAAATATGGATACGCTATCGCGGATGGTACTAAAGTAGAAACCAGCAATTACGTGGTTGAGCCCTCCTCGATCTTCATGGGACGTGGAAAGCATCCACTTCGCGGAAGGTGGAAGAGTGGCGCTAGTGAGGAAGACGTAGTCCTAAACCTTTCTCCAGACGCCTCAATCCCGGAAGGGAAATGGAAGAAGATAGTGTGGCAACCAAATTCCATGTGGGTGGCCAAGTGGAAAGATAGGCTCCTAAAAAAGACAAAGTACATCTGGCTCTCAGAGGCATCAAGCATCAGACAGAGAAGAGAGATTGAGAAGTACAATGGAGCGAATGAGCTTGGGAGGAGAATCAGTGAAGTACGGTCACACATTTGGTCACATCTTAAATCGAAGGATTCAGTTGTGAAGAAGGTAGCCACCGTAAGTTATTTGATTGATGCCTTGAGTTTACGTGTTGGAGACGAAAAGGACAGAGACGAGGCCAACACTGCAGGTGCAACTACACTAAGGCCCAATCATATAAAAATAAAGGGTGATGGCGTTGTGGCATTTAGTTTTCTCGGAAAAGACTCGGTCAGGTGGAGGAAGGAAATCAGACTACCTGAACCAGTCGTAAATAATCTCAAAGAGCTTACCGCAAAGGCCAATTCTTCGGTTTTCAACGGTATCAGATCAAAGGACGTGAACCTATTTCTCGGCAAGTCGATGACTGGCTTAACAGCCAAGATCTTCAGAACACATCATGCATCTAGTGCGGTCAGGTCCTATCTGACGAGAACCAAGGTTTCGAAGTCTGATCCCAACTACTACAAGAAGTATGTGGCAACCATGGCTAACCTTCAGGCAGCCATCGTTTGTAACCACAAGAAAAAGGTTTCTAACAAATGGCCGAAGGCGCTACACAGAAAACAAGAAGCTGCAAGAAAAAGTGAAGACCACTTAGGTAAGCTAAAAAATAGAGTGAAGGAGAGAAAAGAAAAAATAGAGAAGTCATATACTGAAAGAAAGGACGCAAAACCAAAACGAAAAAAGACGATAACGGAGAGAATAAAGAAAGAAAAACAACAACTACAAAAAGATCTCGAACGATTATCTAAGGAAAAGCAAACAGTTGATGAAAAGAAGGCTAAAGTTGCTCTAATTAGAAAAACAAAAGGCTACAACTTGAATACATCATTAAAGAGTTACATTGACCCCAGAACGTACTACGAGTGGGGTAAAGATGTTGAATTTGACTGGAAGCTCTACTATCCAAAGACCCTCCAACGGAAGTTTTCATGGCTGGACGACAGCGGCTGACTTAATAATGCTGCTCTCATTTGCTTGGCAAGAGTTACTTTCAGCTAAAACGGAAAATTTAATACAAGAAACCTTTTTTTGGAGCCCCGGGCGGGATTCGAGCCCGCGACCGCCGGCTTACAAGGCCGGTGCTCTAGCCAACTGAGCTACCGGGGCTTCTTAGCATGCAAAGTTCATCTGAATATTATTAAGCGTTGCTCTGTGTTTTTGCTTTGGTATATGGATCATGCCAAAAAGAGATCTCGGGGATACGGCGCGCGATACTAATTTTTGCGAATACAATAAGCTTACCGTTCTGTACCCGATATTTTTGATGCAAGTTTTATAGCTTCGATCAAACTCTGAGGGCTGGCAACGCCTTTCCAAGCTATGTCGAACGCTGTGCCGTGATCCACGGACACCCGGACAATTGGCAAGCCTATCGTTACGTTCACACCACTAGGAAATGCGGATAACTTCGCCGGAATATGCCCTTGGTCATGGTACATGGCGACTACAGTATCGAATTCCCCTTTTCTAGCTCTAGTAAAAACTGTGTCTGGTGGAATAGGTCCTACTGCGTTTATCCCAAGGTTTCTTGCCGTCGAGACGGCTGGTTTTATCTCTTTAATCTCCTCCGTGCCGAATAAGCCACCCTCACCTGCGTGGGGGTTTAGACCTGCTACGGCTATTCTTGGTTCCTCGATCCCCATACTTTGCATAGCTTTATGTGCCAGCTTTATTGTCGCTAGAACTCTTTCCTTCCTGACCAGATCGCAAGCCTCTCTTAGTGGTACATGTGTTGTTACGTGAATTACTCTCAAAGGACCTGCTACCAACATCATGGCTACATGCTTAGTGTTGGTCAGTTTTGCAAGAAGTTCAGTATGACTTGTAAACTTGTAGCCAGCTTTGTTTACCGCCTCTTTGTTGATCGGTGCTGTAACGATGGCGTGAATGTCCTCCTTTAAAGCCAGTTCCGTAGTCTTCTCAACATACTCTATAGCTGCTTTTCCTGCCATCTCATCGACTTGTCCAATTTTGAGACTGTTCGTACTTATGTTGTTGAGATCCAAAACATCCATAGTCCCATACACAAAATTGCATTCTGACACTTTCTTAACTGAGTTTATCTTAAGGCAAGCGTTGGCAACTTTTACAACCTTAGCCATTACGTCCGCATCGCCTATCACAAGCGGCCTACAGATCTCATAAATGCTCTTCATCATAAGTGCCTTAGCGATGACCTCCGGCCCCACTCCTGAAGCGTCTCCCATAGTAATTCCAATTATAGGTCTCATGTTTGCATCGACTAATTACTTTGGTTCTTCCTTTGTTTAAGGGCTTCTATAGCTTAGGTAAGATCTTGAAGACACATTTGTGAACTTACCAGACCGCAGAGTGAATGCTAGAAAACTGGTAGAAAATCAACCTGACATGAGCAGTTCATCCGGTTCTGTGTGTCCAAAGAACGTTCTGGAACCAACTACTGGTGCCGAGGCGGGGCTTTTCGGGGAACCTTTCGAACCCCGGATCTCTGGATCGCCCAGGAAGAGCTTCCATTAACCCTATGAGTCCAGCGCTCTAACCAGGCTGAGCTTTCGATGAGGCTTTCAACCTCGGCTGTTGCCTCGGCACAGGATAAAGTAGGAGCGATAATTCATTTAAACTTTTTTCTAAGAAGAGTAGCGCTGAATCATGAGCGCAGAACGCTAAAGATTACATCTTATTCTTGGCCAACGAATCTCGATGTCTTTCTCTCATCGTACCCCTGTCTTGCGGGTGAAGAGAGTTTATAGAATATTATCTGAACTATCTTCATTCCTGGATACAATTTTACAGGAGAACTGTTTTGGCTGAAGACCTCTAATACCATCGGAACAGGCTTGGCCAAACCGGATCCTGGGTTTACGAGTCCAGCAGCGTGAACAAATATGCCCAGCCTCGCTATACTGCTCCTACCCTCCAGAGTTGCGGCGATATCTTTCGACACAGCTATCTTCTCAACGGTTTTTGCCAAGATAAACTGCCCTGGTTTGAGCTCTATCTCCCCGCCTTTTGCGTTGATGGCTTGCATTTTGGCCGTTTCATCAAGCCTTCTTGAGTCGATCACCTGCCCCTTTTCAAACAGCGCAAATTTGCTCGAAAGCGTTAAATCCACAGAGGCGGGACCTACGTTCTCCTCTCTGAATGGGTCTATAATGATCCTACCTTTCCTGATGGCTTCTAAGATCTCGACGTCTGAGAACATCATAGGTGCCCCAAGAATGACTCTATTTGAAAAGCAGGCTATTTAGACAAGAAAATGCTTTTCTTGGATATAAGCATAAGTGCGGCATATAACTCAGTAATGTTATGTAAAGAGCCTCAAGCTTTTTCCTGAAGATCTCATCGTGGCTGTACCAAGACTCGTCCTCAGATATTTTCTGAAGACGTCCGATGAACTTTATGCTGTTTGCCAAGTGGCACAATATCGTTCCGCGCTCCCATTCTGTCCCGTTAAAGAGAAGTCGTTGCCTGCTGGAGAAGTCTCCAGGCTGATCGCTCCCTGGCACAAAGTCGGGTAGGCTATCTTCTAAAACCGGTAGCGGTGTTATACTGGTAAGCTTCCTGACCTTTTGGAACATCTCCCAGTAGCTTAGGTCTAAACCGTAAATAGACATGTCGTACTTGTTATACGCTAGTTGCATTACGTCTTCCATCGCAAACGCCATCAGTCTGAAGCCGTGTTTTTCAGCCGTCTTATTCAATAGCCTTAAGGCCTCTTGCGAGATAAAACCGTATAAAACAACAGTATCTATTCTAGATCCGACCTTTTCGGCTTCTTCAACTGCCCTTTCGATTGCCCTCTCACCTGACATCCCGGTCGCTTCTGTATCTGGCTTCAAGAGAGTTATGTCCTTATTTGAAGGCAGACCCTCAAAGCTCTCCCATTTTACTTCTAGCTCTCTTGCGTCAATGTCATGATCCCTATAAGATGGCATGGTGTAATACGGCCTGATCCAGACCTCTTTGACATTCAGCCTTGGATAAATCGACTGTATAGCGTGGTGCAACTCATAGCCCGGACCAGCTCTTAGCACGTGCTCGAACACAACGGCTTCTCTTTCTGATATTCCGACTAGAAAATCAATGACCCTTGCGGCTTCAAAAGCGGATTCAAGGCATGCTGATTCTAGAGCGCGGCCAACCAGATGTGGGTTGCACGCTATGCTTCTTCCACTCGGGGTATCTACTACGTACAGATCTCTGATTAGATCTGGCCTACGAACTCTATAAACCCTCGTCGATTCCTTTAGCCCCGGAATCCTCAGCGCTTCCGAAGAATCAACATCGATTCTGAATGCATCGATTATCTCATCTGTTCTTACAGTGTCATTTCGTCTGAAGCCAGGCTTGGTCAATAGCCCACAGTAAGAGTTTGATGAACAAGTAAATAAGTTTTACATCAGAGAAGCTCATAGGTTGGTGACTATGAGATTTCAAGGGGTCCACAACAGTTTAGCTTGCTCTGAAAAAGGTCTCATTCAGAAAAAGCAAGTTCAGGAAAAATCTATGTCGCGCGGATCGATTCATACTTTCTTAATCGTTATACTTCCATCGTTCTTAACGCTGACCTCAAACTCATCTCCGACAGTGTACTTTTGCTGTAGACTCTCCCACTCATCCATAGACAGGTAGAGGGTTAGACGGTTGGCGTATCTATGCATCTGAGCTTGAAGCTGTGGTGGAACGATGACCCTCACCATCTCCTTGCTCGCCTGTATGGCGTCGGTAACCTCTCTAGGAACACTTGCCGGAACAACCGTTGGCATCGTTGGCGGACGATAGCCGAACTCGACGCAGACGTACTCGTTCCCTGGAGCATCATACGCCGGATGTATGGAAACAACCTTTATGGTAAATTTGACCTCGCTCAAAGTTTCATCCTTAAAGAAACTGAATTGACGCCTCGAAATATAAACTATGCCTTCTCCAGCTTCTTGACTCCATCTTTACAGCCAACGTAGACTACGTCGGCCATTCCGAGGAAGAGGCCGCATTCTATGACGCCTGGAATCATATGGATTTCCTTTTCTAAAACTCTCGGCTGGTCGATCGGGCCGAAGTCCACATCAACGATGAAGTTACCGTTATCGGTTTTAATAGGTTTTCCCTCGCTATTAGATACCCTCAAAATCGGCTTTCCACCCATCCTCCTCAGCGCCTTTGACACGGGTGTGACTGCGAAGGGCAACACTTCCACTGGAACCACCTGTCCCAGTCCAAGCTTATTCGTTAGCTTGGTCTCGTCGACCACTATCACCAAGAGTTTGGCCGCGCTCTCCAAGACTTTCTCGCGTGTGAGCGCCGCGCCCAAACCCTTTATCATATTCAACTTTCCATCCACTTGGTCTGCACCATCGATTGCAATGTCAGGTTGCGGATGTTCATCTAATGTCGTCAAGGGTATTCCGGCATCGATTGCTATGGACTTCGTCTTTTCCGATGTCGGTATTCCTACGATGTCTTGCCCTCCCTCTCTCACCATCCGCCCGATCTCGAGTATAGCGTATAGAACTGTAGACCCAGTACCCAGACCAACGACAAACCCGTCTTTGACATGCTTCACAGCCGCTATAGCTGCCCTTCTCTTTGCCTCTTCCCTCCAACTCAAAGGCATCACCCCTAGGACTCTGCCTCCAACTTCTCGAGCATCTTCAGAGTTTCCAGAACTTCTTTCTCGACCGCCTTTATTTTTTCATCGGTCTCTTTTTTTCCGGTTTTCACCTTCCCGGTCTTTGCAGGTTCGGGAGTAGCCTTCTCTTCTTCCTCTTTGGACGATTTCTCAACGGATGGCTTCTGCATGATGGATGAGCCCATTTGTTCGTAAAGGGTAATCAGTGCCTGATTTCTGGAAATTTTCTCCTCAAGGTCCTGTAGCCCATTTTTGTACTTCTCCAACAGTCTTCTCTCCGCGCTATTGTTTATCTCCCCCTTTGCCTCAGCCTCGTATAAGAGGGTAAGTGCTTGATGAAGGGCTTTTCGCTCTAACTCTAGCGCCCCCATTTCTTCCCTTGCTCTCTCAATATTATCTATAAACAACGTAAAGTCTAATCCGGGAATGGGTTTCAGGACTTCTTTCTCCTCAACGATCCCTCTTTGGTTGGACCTTCTGAGCCACCTCACCCAGAGAAGAATTAGGACTAGCGCAATCATTGATACTCCAGCAAAAATTGTCCAAGTCAAAGCATCTTCCAATGCCACCCACATGCTCCTGATAGAGATTACAATCATTAGTGATCTAGAGACTTTATTATTCTTTTTAGAAACCCGCCTTATACCCGTAGAGACAATTAGAAAGTCAATAGACGATTCATATCTTTTTATATCCCATCCTCTTTTCAATGAATTATGGTGACATACAGCCTCAGTGGCCTAGTTGGTTAAGGCGTCGCCTTGGTAAGGCGGAGACCGCGGGTTCAAATCCCGCCTGAGGCTCCATTCAAAATGCCCAAGAGAAGCTTAATTTCTGCGCGCCCAGAGAATGACTTATTTGATGCCAACTTATAGGTAACATATTAGGTATAGCTACTATTTACAGAGGAAAAGGGAGGTGAATCTGTATTGAGCGAGAAGCCGCCTGAGTTCAAGATGTTTATGGTTAGAGCAGAAATCTCATTTCCAGATAGACCTCCTATGAAGGACCGTGTCTCCATTAGAGAAGAAAGTGATGAGAGGGCGATCGATAAAGCCTGCGAGCAATTAAAGAGACAGCATCCTAAAGCAAGAAACATGATACTGTCAACAGAAAGCATCCAAATTAACTATAAGAAAGAAACGAAAGGGTGGGTAAAGAAAAGGCTCTAGCGTATGCTGATACCAGCGCTCACTCCTCACTAAAGGGACTCCACTTCCACCCGACTATGTTTATCTTTGCGCCGCAAAACGGGCAGCACCCGTCTCTAACTTTGCATTCCAGAGTGCTCATCCCTACTCTCTCTATAAGCAGCTTGCCGCATTTTGGACAGTATGTGTTGTTCCTCCCGTCATACACGTTCCCTAGATAGACATAATTCATACCCAGCCCCTTGGCCATATCGTATGCTTCCTCCAAGGTCTTGATCGGGGTGGAAGGTATGCTACCGACTAGGTAGTTTGGGAAAAACCTTAGGAAGTGAATAGGTGTCTCTGACCCCAAATTCTCAAGGATCCACTCAACCAGTTCCCTCACCCTTTCTATAGAATCTCCCATCTTCGGGACTATTAGATCAGTTACCTCAATGTGAACCCCGCATTCTTTGTATTCTTTCAGCGCACAATAGATCGGTTCCGGACTTGGGACGGAAGAGAAGCTCCTCAAGAAATCCTTGTCGCCAGAGCCCTTGAAATCAACGGTAACCGCGTCCAAATACTTCGAGATCTTCCTGATCGGCTCAGGATTCGTATAGCCGTTTGTAACCCAAGTGTTATACAATCCTTCTTCCTTAGCTATCTTCGCGGTGTCGTAAGACAGCTCATAGAAGATCGTGGGCTCAGTGAAGGTGTAGCTGATACCACAGCAACCACTATCTTTAGTCAACCTAACAATCTTCTGCGGAGACAGATCTCTCCCTTCGATCTCTCCTTGAGACAGAACCCAGTTGCAACAGTACTTGCATTTCCAGTTGCAACCTGAGGTACATATTGAGAATGTCATGGATCCTGGAGCAAAGTTGTACAGCGGCTTCTTCTCAATGGGGTTAGGGACAGCTGAGCTGACCTTGTCGTAGACTAGGCTGTAGAGTTTACCGTCCACGTTCATTCTGACCCTGCAGACCCCGGTTTTCCCTTCACGAACCACGCAGTTCCAAGGGCAGAGCCTACAGCGAACCCTATGATCTTCCAACTCTTCATAGAACATCGCTTCTCTCATGCTAACTCGTCCTCCCTTGTGCGTGCTCCATTTCCAATAGCTTTCTCTTTAACAATGTTCCGTAGGCATATCCGCCAAGACTACCGTTTGAAAGAACGACGCGATGGCATGGAATTATCAGCGGAACAGGGTTGCTTCCAACGGCGTTTCCAACGGCCCTCGAAGACCTTGGCCTCTTTATTGCGTGGGCTATTTCCTTGTAGGTTCGAGTTTCTCCATACGGGATCTTTGAGACCTCGGACCAAACTTGTCTCTGGAAGACTGTGCCTCTTAAGTCGAGATCGATGCGTGTCCTAATCGGTTTACCTTTGAAAAAGGAGTCGAGCAACTCCGTTATAGAGAGAAGACTGGCATCGTCCCTAACAACGTTGCTGTGGAATTTGGATGAGACATCGTGAACAAACTTATCCTCATCGGTTGAGAAGGTGATCTTACAAACGCCTCTCTCTGACGAGGCTACCAAGATATTTCCCAGAGGACTCACGTAGGATGTGAATGTAATCTCAACCATAAAAATCACAATGGAATTTCGAACGATTCTAATTCTATCGCGGGCGCCAATTAAAGTTTTCATGTTCTACTTATCTTGCGTGTAAGGGATATGGAAGCTCATACCACCAAAAAATCAATTCTAGGATTGAAGCGCACGCAGTAAAACAACGGTAGGTTCTCATGGAGCGTACACGATGGCTGGTGATATCTTGATTCTCACATTTCCAGCAGCGCCTGTCTCACGTTTTATTCTCTCAGAAATCTTTTTTACAAGGAAGGTGTACGCCTCTTTATTGAACTCGACAGCATGCACTCTTACATCAACGTCAGATCTTGTGTAGTTTTGAAGGGTTACATCTACCGATATTTTGTCAACCTTAACAGCTTCTTTGGCGACTCTTTCTGTTATCTCTCTTATTTTGTTTTCGAGTTGTAGAGGCTTGGATCCTATACCCCACAAGTATAACACCGGCACGCTTCCTATCACGTCTAAGCTCAACAGATTGATTGCCAACAACCCGAGAGAATGTAGAGATATGTCAAAACGAGCAAAAGCCAAGCCAATTCCTACAACTGATGCTGGCGGGATCAAGGAAATAGCAATTTCTGCCCCAATCATCACGTCAATAAGCTGTTGCAATGGTTGCGAAACAACTCTTGGATCGGCAACCAACATGAGTGAAGCCGCGACGCCGGACGATACCGCGATGAAGATGGCGAGATAAATTTCTTTGAGAGTTGGCAGCGTACGAGCCATTACTTCTGGAGTTATGAAGATTGCTGGTGTAACATGTTTGAAAAATATTGTGACTAAGAAAGCTGTTGTGGATCCAACAACTAGGAGGCCTAATGCTTGTTTAGTCAGACCTCCAACGGCAGCCTTCCACTTCCTGTATAGTATACCTAAACAAACAGCCCTTGAGGGAGCCAATCTAGATTAGAGTAGAAGTTTCTAATGCCCCATACTTCCACAGATCTCCCTCCTTCACTTGGGGGTATTCTAGATCCCAAAAATTCCGCGCGCGTGATTTTCATTTACTTCCGGTCGATCGCACTCTCGGCTTCGCTATGATCTCCTTTACGGTCGCATCGAACATGCGGCTTGAGTTTGCGGGGTGGATAATAATTGCTGTGTCAGCGCCTTTCCCTGTTCCCGCTACGCTGACCACATCTCTGTCTGTAGATATCAGGCCAGCGTCCGCAGCCATGACCACGATCTCCACCGCCACCTTTGTTCCCTCACCGAAAATTCTCAAGGTTTGGGCGATTATCTCGTTCGGATATGCTCCGCCGAACTTGTCACGTATGGCTCTTTCCACGCCTCTTAACAGATGAGTTCCTGTGAATATCTTCCCGCCGTTCTTTTCTATCAGTTTTCTGTTTTCTTCGGTAAGTTCCTGTACACCAGGCTCCCTAAAGCCTGTCTGGTGCGTGACGACGACCACGTTGAACCCTTTAAAGATCTTTGAGGCTTTCACCCCCGTCTCTCCCCTAGTGGAGGCCACGATCAAGTCAGTTAACCCAAGTTTCCCAGCCCGTTCTTTCGCTAGCTTCAAAACCTCATCAGTGTTTTCCTCTCCGGGACTCTCAAAATATGTTATCGTATTCTCAGCACCTGCCATTTTTTCACCGCGCAATCCATTAAATCCTTTATTCTTAATAGCTTTTCACTTAGTGCGCCCACTGCATATGTGCGCAATGGAGCTGATGACGTTGAGTTGAACATTTATATCATTCATTCGCATTCAAAAAAGATCTATGAAACAAGAGAAGAGTCAAGGCGAGAGAGTATCTAAGCTTATGGTCGATAAGCCTTCTGATTTTGTCTTTCACGCGGCCTACATGGCCTATTCTAAGACTTGGGATGACACTCCCTCAGAAGAAGACAGGGCCAAGTTAAATGAGATAATGCTTTCATTCTCTAAGGGCAAGGGCGACCAGCCTTCTTTTTATAGTGAATTGAGTCAATTCAGGAGGGGTTTCAACTCTGGTTTTCGTGTTAGCTCTAAGATTAGATCAGAAAGGAAGCGCGATTGGAGGAAGAGGGAACAAAAGAGAGCGCGTATGTCAAGACATAAAAGGTGATTGAGAAACAGAGGGTCTTTAAGGGCGCGCGTATCAATATCTTAGAGCTTCTAAGTTGTTCCATGTCTTCCCGAATGAGTTGCAAATCTCCTTGAAGGTTTCGTATTTCTTGCTATAGTCTCTTTTTGGATGGTGCTCCTTTACTACGTGGACCAAGCTTTCTGTTTCTTCAAGGTTCTTTATTTCCCCTACGGCCAAGGCAGCCAGGAGAGCTGCTCCGAAGCAACCAGTTTCCTCTTTGTCGACTATCGCAACTTTTTTCTTCAACACGTCAGCCAACATCTGGCCCCAAACTTCACTTTTTGCCGCTCCGCCTGTGAATCTTACTTCGCTGACGCCGACCCTCTTGTCAAACTCTTCGATGTGGACGGCGTGCATGAAAGCCACCCCCTCATACAAGGCCCTCAGCATCTCCATTTTTCCATCCTCCTCACGTACTCCTAGGAATCCGGCGCTGGCATTCAATTGGTAGGGGTATCGCCAAGGAAAGCCTGAGAGAAATGGAAGAAATATAACATCGGTGTCCACTCCTTCTATCTCCTTTTCACAGATTTCGTAGACGCTTTTTCCTTTCTTCTTTGCCTCTTCCATCTGGGCTTCGCCGAAGTTTTTTATGAACCACTCTAGATTGATCGTTGAGGTTGGGGAGGCGCCCTCCAGCATCCACTTTCCCTTTTCAACAAAATGTTCGCAACACCAGTTCTTGTTAAGCATGGGTTCGTCTACAACCAAGAGATTGATCGACCAGGTTCCTCCTCCTGCGCAAACCATGTTGTTTTTTATCGCTCCAACACCCATGGTATTGCAGCAAGCATCGTGGGCTCCAGCCGCAACAGGTGTACCCTCCTTTAAACCTGTTTCTCTTTCAGCCTCTTCTGTCACGTAACCTGTCACATCGTAACTGTTTTCCTTCAATTCTGGTAATGCATTGAACATCTCTTCCAATCCAAGAATTTCAAAGACCTCTTTATCGTAGCTTTGGGTCTCTACATTTGTAAATCCATAACAGGTATCGCTGATCTCAGTAGCCAACTCATTTGTAAGTTTGAATCTGACAAAATCTTTGCGGGACAACAGATGCTTTATTCTATTATATCTTTCCCTTTCATTTTCCTTGAACCATTTGAGTGCAGGTAGCGCAGAGCCGGTCATAAGATTCTGCCCTATCCTCTTGAAAATCTTATCATGTACTCCGGTTCTTGTCCATTCATCCAAGATGTCTTTCGCCCTCATGTCCATAGGCGTTACTATATTGCCAACCGGTTTCAGTCTCTCATCAAGCGAATAGAGTCCGGCTCCGCCCCCAGAGAAGCCAATAGCTTTGATAGCGTAGGGATCTACTCTTTTAGTCAGGTTCCTAATGACCCTTCTCGTCTTGATCCACAATTCGCTCATAGAAGCTTCATAGAACCCTGGTTTCGGATTGAGGAGCACCACTCTCTCACGGCTAAGAGCCACCTCTTTACCCTCTTCGTCATATAGGGCTGCCTTGATAACGGAATAACCTACGTCTATTCCTAGAAACATCTCAGGATTCTCTCAATCGTCAATTCACCCTTAGTCAATATTAACCTTCGTTGCAGCGCCCGGATTTAAACCACAGACAACTGGAGATGCCCCCTGAATCTTATTCCCCACAAACCCCCTTTTTCTGTCCCCGCACATGCTTTCTCAAGGGAGCTGTGGGTGCTTAGATTGAATTTTATCCGTTTCCGATAGGGACTAATTCTTTTTCCGACATTTCCTTCAATTTCCTGTGGTTTCCTGTAGATTCCTGTAAATTCCTGTGGGTTCCAGCGTGATTTTTCGTTTCCATTCCCCTTTCTTGAAAAGAATCATTTTCCGAAGACATTAGAAATTTAAAAAAATATTTTGGAAGCAAGCTTATACCCTTCCCTCACATAGACCTTAGGATCCTAATCCTCTCCTCCGTAAGAGAAAGTAGGCCAATCATCCAAAACTAGTAGGTTATGTTCGTGGTGCGGGGAGTGGGGTTTGAACCCACGCAGGCCTTCGCCAGCAGGTCTCCCAAGACTCCGGGTCCTCCTAAGCCTGCCTCCTTTGACCAGACTCGGACATCCCCGCCCGAGGATACATGGAAGCTCCCTTTAAAATACTTCAAGCCGTATTTAAAAAAAGCGACACAAAGACACGGCAGCAGAGAACCCCCATCTAATTTGTAGGCTTTGATATCGATTTGACACGCCAGAGTCGGATACAAGCCCTTGAAGTGAAGAAAAACTTTATATGACCTCTCTCTTTCTTACAAAGAGTAACCGTCATGCCGAGCGTAAGCATATTTAGATGGTGAACGCGTTGACAAAGGGCACCCCCTCCTTCGGAAAACGCCACAAGACAAGGGTTATACGCTGTCGCAGATGTGGCCGCAGGTCATACCATGTGCGGCACAAGGTATGCTCAGCATGCGGATTTGGCAAGAACAGCAAGATTAGGCAGTACAGCTGGCAGACGAAGAATGCGAATAGAACAAGGCGCCTCCTCTGAGTAAACAGAAGGAGCAGCTATGGCGAATTGCCGCCGCTGCGGCGCCAAGTTGACTAGGGATGTGATAAAGTCAAGCAAGAAGAAGTCGTTTAGGAACTACCGTTGCCAAAAATGCGGGGAGGAACTCTAATCTGGGGATTCCGAAATGCGTAGAAGGTTCATCATCAAAGGAGATTTGGATGAATCCAAGCTCAGAAGTATTCTCAATCCGATTCTGCTTGGCGTCGACAGGACCACCCACAAGGTCAAGTATAGGACCAGCAATGGGGTTGTCGAATACTTCTCCACACCCTTAGGCTCGAGTCTCGGGAGGTACAGTGATTTAGGCATCTCAGGCACTCTCAGGAAGATCTGTCTTTGGAGCCGCAATGGCACCGATGAGCTTGAGAAAATGTTACGGTCAAAGGGCATCGAAATGGTTGAGGTCACAAAAGAGGGACCCAAGACGCTGGAGCTGAAGAAGTAGGTGAAGTGTTTAAGTCCGATAACACAACAGAATGTGACCCAGCACGAATTGATTGGGCTCGAGGCAAACGTTGTCAAGAGCACACATCCAGGCTATGTTGGAATAAGGGGCAGAATAATCGACGAAACCAAGAACACAATTGTGGTACTGGACGATGATAGGAAGAAAAGGGTACAAAAGAGCGTGGTCGTCCTCAACCTCAGGCTTCCAGACGGCTCAACCGTCGAGGTGGATGGGAAAAGGATTGTGGGTAGACCCGTGGACCGTCTAAAGAAGAGAGTGAGAAGATTAAAAGATAAATAGCTTCGAAACGAATCAAAAGAAAGTGGGAGATACTCATGAAAAGACGTGGACGCGAGAAAACTAAAGACGTGAACCAGCGTAAACAAGCCACAGTGATCGACGCCTCTGACCTTGTTCTCGGAAGAATGGCCAGCAACGTGGCTAAGCGCATCCTCAATGGCGAAGAGATAATTGTGGTGAATGCCGAGAATGCCATCATTTCAGGCAGCAGGGAGAATGCCATTGAGGAGGTCAAGAAACACCTCGGTTTGAGAACCCTCAGCGCGCAGAAGAAGGCGCCCAAGCGTCCTAGGAGGCCTGACGGGTTCGTCAGGAGAGTTGTGAGGGGTATGCTCCCCTGGAAGAAACCGAAGGGAAAGATGGCTTACAAGAGGCTGAAGGTCTTCATAGGTGTGCCAGAAGACCTCTCAGGGATCAGCGTCCAGACCATCCCGGAGGCGAAGAAGGCTATGCGTCCATCCGTCACAGTCGGAAACCTTCTCGAGGCTTTCGGGTGGAGGAATCCAATGTTGGAGCAGTCTAAGCCATAGCCACTAGACTGTAGGCGTTCTTCTGTAAAATGAGAAGGGAGGGAATAGTAGATCGTTAGAGATTTGAGATTCTCCATCTCCCTTGTTGCGACAGCGTTGTGTGCAGGACTCTATGCGGTGGGATCCTACATAACAGCTTATATACCGTCACCGTGGGGTTTCGGTCAGTTTAGGCCAGCTGTGGTCATACCATCATTCTTTGCCATCGTCTTCGGACCAATGCCATCAGGCTTGGGCTCAGCCATAGGCACCCTGATCGTGGACTCAGTAAAGCACGGGTACCTCTATGAAGGGAGCCTGTTCGCAGCTGTTCCAGGAAACTTCTTAGGATTCTATCTGTTCGGCCATATTCTCAGGAAACGTTTCACTTGGAGTAGGTTCATCTTGGCATCAAACCTCACCCTGACCTTATCTAACCTGATGGTTGCCACTCTCTACGTCTTCGTCTTCAAGGTCCTCTATCTCGGACAACTGAGCGAGCTATCCCTTGACGCTTTGGCTTTTCTCGTAATCGGGCTCACAGTCTGGTGGTTCGTAACAATGCTACCATTCGTCTTGCTGGTCACTCCACCTCTAATACGAGCTGCAGTTTCAGCCTTCCCCACATTGGTACCAGAAGACGTGAGAGCCCATTCCCTGCAAAGAGAGCTTCCAAGGAAGACCCTCGGCTTAGCCATGCTGGTTCCAGGAACGATCATGCTACTGATAGGGTTGGCAACATCCTTCACCGCCCTCGGCATGTACCTTCTCGACTTTTTCGGGGCCTTGACCAAAGACCTAGTTCAAATCATGTTCTATGTGAGTGGAAGCACGCTGTCAATGCTGGGATCGATCATTTTAGTAAGCAAAAGTAGTCCAGAGACCTAACCGCGCGCGTTTTGGAAGAGTTTTCTTCAGGACCTTTAGTATGAATTCTTTAATCAGTTCTTTCATATCTGGAGAGGATAGAGAACCTTAGTTATGAAGTCGTCTACTCCATGAACCAGTATGGGGCCAAACAGGTTTCCCGTCTTGAGTGTTATGAATGCGAGGCCAACCGACCAGACAAACAAGGTTGACCAACTTAGCGCTAGGAGCGGTATGACGCTTATGTCTTTAATTATGAGGAGAGATGCGGCTGGCACATGGAACAGAACGAAGATTATGGAACTCCACAGAGCGGCGGCTGAACCTTCTGGTTTCCACTCTCTGAGCCTCTTCAGCAACAGTCCCCTCATCCACGTTTCCTCTGCGAAGGCCACGAGCATGTAGTGAAGCGCAGAATATATCATACCCTCATTAAAGGGAACTTGAGCGGGCAACATTCCAGTTGCTGCAAAAAAGGGTATGAGACCTAAGGAGAGGAAGGTCACCAGTTCCCACGCACTCGCTAGAAGTAGGCTTAAACCGAGCTTTCGTCTAGCCAATCCGATCTGTGAAAAGGAAGTCTTGTCTCGTAACGCCATTATAACGCAGCCGATGAAGATGCTCAGATACCAAGCGTCCCTTATTATGGGTTCATCGACACCCAAGAGAAGGAGTAGTACACCGACAGGGGTGAACGCTAACGGAGGTATGAAAATAGAATACAAGATTCTTTTCCTGTGAGACCTTTCAGGACCTCCCATAGCTAGGAACACCTAAAATAAACACGTGCACTTACAATTCAAATTGCACGCGCGGACTTTACTAGTCGGCCATATTGAAATGGTGCTCCGGCCGGGATTTGAACCCGGGTCACCGGCTCGATTGGCCTCCCACCCGTAGTGGTGGATGGGATAAGGCCGGAATACTTGGCCCGACTATACTCGGCAGGCGGGAAGCCTCCCTATTTCATCCTTCTACCGGAGCCTCTCTCGGAGCACAAGAATGTAAAATTCTGGTCACTAATAAGACTTTTCGGTTTCCTCAACGAGAAAGACTGGATGGTGGGCCCGCCCGGATTCGAACCGGGGACCAATCCCCAGATGGAAGAAGGGTTCTCCCACCCTACAGGTTATGAGCGTCGACAAACCTCTTTCTGTCGCTCTAACCTTTTCAGGACCTACCTTAGGGTTAGAGGTCAGACTGAGCTACGGGCCCATGACAACCAGAAAATACTTGAATGCTGGGATGATTTAAACGTTTTCTGATGAGGGCTCACGCGATGATTGTGGATGGAACAGGTTTCTTCTTCTCATAGAGATCAAGCTCGTCTAGTGTCTCTATGTAGTTAAGCGCGTCTGAGCGAAGCTTGCAGTACTCCCTGAATATCTTCTTCTTCCCATCCTGGACGAGGGAGACGCCCGTAGTCATCTCTTGAAGCATCTCAGTCAGGAAGTCCTTTACTATTGCGATCCTCGCCTTGCTTAGCGTCCTACCCTTCTTCACCTTGACCTTTGCTTCTAGAACATATTTTGGATCATTCAGCTTGACGGTGAAGGATCTCCTTTTCTTGCTGTACCTCGTGTACACGGCCAAACTACTTCATCACCAGGGCCTTTCATCACTGAGGCCTATCATCATAAAGGCCCAGCTCTAAGGTTAAACCACAAACATCTCCTATATTAACCTTTACCGCAACCAAGCCTCTTCTCCATTAACTTTCATAAGAAGAATCTTTCCTTTAGGCAAAGATGTGCTCAGAAGAAGCCCAGCTAAGGGTGGCGACCAGTTCAGATTTAAATATGAGGATTTGTCAGAGAGAATATTGCGCCGCTGATGAGCCGCCGTACGCGGAACGCGGGCGATAGCTCAGTTGGTAGAGCAGCGGACTAGGGAAGAGACACGCTTCCACTAGGCTGAGGCTGTTAACCCGTTGGTCGACGGTTCGAGTCCGAAGGCGACGACAACTCTGTCTCGCCTGGCAAGTTCGGCGGCGCCACACTAAATTTTCAAAAACCCCTATCTTTCTCCAACCTCTTCATAATGGGATTGGACCCGGGCCGGCGCTTCGAGGGCGTCCTTCGTATAGTAGTTCTAACTACTCCCCATCAAAACCGAGCTACTTACCTTTATTCAGGGAGTTCCAAGAGTAATCTCCTTTGGCAACATCCTCCCAACATGCCCTGCAGATCGGTCTTCTCCTTTGCCTGTAGAAAATGTAGAGTTGGATATCTGTGTTTCTACAATCACCGTTCCAAGGGTTCATACAGTGCTCTAAGCCCCCGCCGTTCAACAACCTTCCCGCATTTCTCTTCATTCTGCTTTTCTTCACTTCTCCTTCCTCCTTCACTCCTCCACGTCCTCGACCCCGTTTGCAGTTATCTGGAAAGTTGTAGCGTTCTCGGGCAGGCTCGGGCTGTCGATTATCCTAGCAATACGGACATTGGCCTTACTTTTCCTCAGGTATACTCGGTGAGTTGAGGCATGGGCCACGATGTTGCCCCCTGCTGGCCTATTTGGGTCTCCAAAGAATGCAGCCGGGTTCGACTGGATCTGGTTTGTGACCACGACAGCGCAGTTGTATATCTCGGCAAGCCTCAGCAGCTCATGGATGTGCTTGTTCAACCTCTGCTGCCTCTCAGCAAGGCTCTCCCTGCCAATATACTCCCCCCTGAAGTGGCTGATCAAGCTGTCAACAACTATGAGCTTGATGTTCTCATCCTCGACCAGTTTGGAAGCCCTTTCGACGAGGAGAATCTGGTGATCGCTGTTGTAGCACCTGGCGTAAATGATGTTCTGGAGCACACTGTCTGGATCCAGTCCTCTGGCCTGGGCAATGTCGTAAACCCTTCGTGGATAAAAAGTCCCCTCAGTGTCCAAGAAGAGAACCTTCCCTCCAAGACCGCCATCTTCCGGGGAAAGTTGCTCAGTCACGCAGAGCTGCATGCATATCTGGCTCTTGCCAGCCCCAAACTCGCCGATGAGTTCAACGACTGTCTGGGTTTCAATTCCGCCACCAAGAAGGCCGTCGAGGCTTCTGCTCCCAATTGTCAGCCTCCTAGAACTTTTCCTCCTCTCGTACAGCTCCATGGCGGTGATGAAGCTGAGGCCTAAGAGATCCCTCGCCTTCCTCGAGATGGCCATAGCTTTCTCCTCATTCAATCCGGTCTTCTCAGCAAGCTCCCTAACCGGAGTGACGGCTATGGACTCCACGCTGGTGAAGCCTTTCTCAACAAGTTTCGCTTCGGTACTCTCCCCAACACCATCAATGTCCCTGACTTTAAAGCCCTGCAACCCACATCACCAAAAACAGTCTCCACTAACAATGTAACCCACGGAAGAAGACTATTTATACAGCCAAGGTACTTTGGGGGGAGGGGGTATAGAAGCTGCTCAATAGTTTCAAACGATTGAACATATAGTTTTTGTCGCTATCAGTCATCTCCAAGCTAGAAGAAAAATTATAATCGCGTGCGAGAAGGTTAAAAACACAAAAAAGAATAGAAATAACGAAGAAGAGAGTTGCAGTCGAGAAATCCCTTCGGAGACTTCAGAAGAGAGTGCAAAAAAACTCTCAGAGAAGCCATGACCAGAACCAAACTGGAACTCCCACCACTCCGCATAGCACTACAGCCACCCCCAACACCAGAATTCGGTGAACTATCATCCTCGATATGCTTTGAACTGTCAAAGAGCCTGAAGAAGAAACCAAGGGAACTCGCTAAAACAATCGCCAACAAAATAGACACAAAAAGGTTACACCTAATAGAAAAGGTCAAGGTTGCAGGAGAAGGCTATGTAAACTTCCACGCCAACTATCCAGCACTCTCAAGACTGACCATAGAATCAGCCAGAAAAGACCCTGACACTTACGGACATGTAAAGACTAAACATCCTCTCAGCATCATCATTGAACATACAAGCGGAAACCCCGCAGGACCAATACACATAGGAACAGCCAGAAACTCCGTCATCGGAGACACATTAGCCCGTCTACTCAAAGCCAGAGGACACAATGTGAAAACCCACTTCTACATAGACGACGTGGGCCGCCAAGTAGCAGTCGCGGCCTACGGTTACAAAACACTAGGGCAACCCCAACCCGCCGGAAAACCAGACCACTGGATAGGCCTCGTCTACGCAACAACAAACTGTATAATGGAAATCCAAAAACTGAAGAAAAGAATTGAAGAACTAAAAGAGGAAACAGGCTCAGAGGAAGATGTAAGAAACACCCAGAGAGAGCTGGATAGTTGGGTTGCAGCAGCCGCCCTCCTCCAAGACGCGAGCCCCAAACTCTTTGACGCCATCCTAGATGAAATGAAGAAGGACGAAAACCCTGAGGAAAAGATAACGAATACCATGCGCCTCTATGAGGAGGGGGAGGCAGAGGTCAAGGAACTTGTTCGCAAGGTAGTGACCTTCTCCATAGATGGATTTAAAGAAACATACAAACGCTTCGGAGTCAGCTGGGACTCGTGGGACTGGGAAAGTGATCTAGTCTGGAGCAGAGCTGTTTCGGAAGCCGTTGGCAGACTCTCGAAAACCCCGTACGTCAAAGAGTACCAGGGGGCCCTCTCTTTAGACGCGGACCAAGTCTTAAGAAAGATGAATCTCAAAGAGTTGTTTGGAATACCTAAGGAGTACGATGTCCCTCCACTAGTTCTGATGCGTTCAGACGGAACAACGCTCTATACAACAAGGGACGTAGCCTACAGTCTGAGGAAACTCGGTCTCGCTGACAGGGTGATCAACGTTATAGGCGTTGAGCAGACCCTGGCTCAAATTCAACTACGCATAGCCGTTAGCCTCCTAGCCTCACCTCAGAAAGCCAAGAGCCTGCTTCATTACGCTTACGAGCTCGTTGACTTGCCTGGGTACAGGATGTCTAGGCGACGCGGAAGGTACGTAACGCTGGATGAGGTTCTCGATGAATCTGTGAGCAGGGCATACGAAGAGGTTAAAAAGCGCTCACCAATGCTGCGGGAAGAGGAGAAGAGGAGGATCGCCGAGTCCGTCGGCGTGGGAGCAGTTAAGTACGCACTTCTCAGCGTAGACTCGCTCAAGAAGCTGACCTTCACCTGGGATAAGGTATTGAACTTCGAGATGAACAGTGCGCCGTTCGTCCAGTACGCCTATGCTAGAACCTGCAGCATAATGAAGAGGGCTGGAGGGGGCCCAGAGAAACCGGATTACAGCCTTCTCAGAGACCCATTGGAACGCGAGTTGGTGAGGACTGTGGCTTACTTCCCGGAGATTTTTGTAAACGCGTGTAAAGATCTTAAACTGAGCCCGATAACCGAGTTTGCGAACAACCTCGCGGCTAAGTTCAACTCCTTTTACGCACATCTTCCGGTCATAAGGGCTGCATCTAGTGAACTCAGGGACACTAGGCTGGCCTTGGTCAACGCTGTTAAAATTGCATTGAGGAACGCTCTAAACATTCTCGGGATAGAGGCTATGGAGAAGATGTAAGAAGTTTCTCCAGTGGCTTGTTGTCAAAGCTTACCTTGAACTGTGGTTGAGGGAATATATGAGCGACGTGTATGTGAAGGTGTTTAGAGAAGGCAGTCATGTCTTGGTGGCTGCTTGCGACGCTGACCTTCTCGGGAGGACACTGAAGGAGGGGGACGTCGTGTTCGAGGTTCGGGAAGGCTTCTACGGCGGCTCCCTTGTTCGCGTCGATAAGGCGATGGGATTGGTGAGGGAGGCTACCTGCGCGAATCTGGTTGGTTCAACGATCGTCGATTTAGCTGTCAGGGAGGGGTTGGTCCATCCTCAGTCGGTCATTCTGATCTCTGGCGTCCCGCATGCCCAGATAGTTAGAATGTAGTATTTCGACTTTTGGTGTACGCAGAGGTAGGCATCTATTGAGTTTTCTCCATGTTTCGATCGTAGGCTGCCTGCTGAACCTTTGTTGCTCGGGATGGTGGACCCGCGGGGATTTGAACCCCGGACCTTCGGCTCTCTGCCAGGGTGGAAACCGCAGGCCAACGTCCTATCCGAGCTAGACGACGGGTCCACAGCCACAGATAGGGACCTTTGAGCACTGTGATTGAAAAGTGCGCCCTATGTTATTTTCTTTTAATAAATGCTTGTCCATATATTTTATGTAAAATAGACTCGTTTTGAGCTTATTTTGGCTCGATCGATTGATTCGAATTCTTGCACTCAATTGAATGTCGACTCGCAAGAAGGACGGATTGTTGAATGTCAGAAACAAAAGAAACCAACTCAAAGATCTTGGTAGAACTCATATTGGTAATGGGGATAAGCGTATTCCTGTTCTGGTTCACTAGTTTGGCATGGGTTTACACGATTTTACCTTTGAGTTACCTTCTGATAGAGCGGAGAATCAGACATCAGCCACTCGAAAGACTGGGCATAAAGTATTCGGGCATCATCACCGATTTGAAAACGAATTTTCACATAATTATCCTAGTAGCAGTTGGAATACAACTTGCAGTTATTATAGGGAGTCGTTGGTTTTTGCCTCCACTTTTCCTTCGTTTTGAAGATCGTGTAGCATATTTACAATCATATTTCGGTTCATTTGCCCCATCCATTTTATTCATGCCCTTAGTTGGGATATCTACGCTTCTTGAAGAATTAGTATTTCGAGGGTTTGTACAGGAACGTGTCAGTTGGTTTTACAATGATTTCTTTGCAATCATTGTAGGATCCGCTTTATTGAGCATTTTTCACTACTCCCCTGGGGACCTGCCCATTGTGATGATTGATTTACTCTTTGTATTTCTGAATTGTCTGTTATATGGTATGATCTATATGCGTTCACGAAATGTTTTTGTAGCTTGGACAGCTCACCTGTTAGCCGATCTAGTCGGTCTGTACCTTCTGGGAACAGTCCTACTCTAATCGAACTGATGGAGACTGCAGCTTACATTTGCATTTGGCGCTCAGGAAGTTTCGAATTGTGGAGAATCGCGCTTTAGGCAGAATATTCTCGGACAACCGATCCCCCCGATGTTGAATTATAACCGATGACTAGGTTTTTTGCGTAAATTTTAGGAATGTGTTGAGTCTAGGACATGACACAAAATCCTCTGTTGTGCAGTATTTTTTCCGAGTCGCCTCATCGACTTTCCATACAGTCTCTGCCTCCGTGATCTCGGCGTAGCACTCCATTTTTTCGCTCAAGAAGTTACACTTCATTAGTTCTCACCATAACAATTTGTTCGATTACGTGATCCCTCGATCGATAGAACGAACTCTTTAGTTAATCTCTCCCGCTAACATAAAAAGTATGAGTTTGCTGTCGGAGGTCGATACCAACTCTATAGATCCATCTAGACAATAGTTCGATGCTTAGCTAAAAGCTAAGCACATTAAAATACCTTGTAGAGTATATTTTTCATGGGGAAAGCATTAGTAAAGACTGGCGCGAAGTGCTGGTGACAGTTGGCTAGTAGAGAGGTCAAGCACTGGTCCGAGGTCATAGCCAAGGAAATCATCAATAAGAAGAAGGAGCCATTCACCATCGCATCCGGCATAACGACATCTGGCCCTACACACATGGGAACAGCCTGCGAGTTTCTCTATCCATCAGCTCTAGTGCGATACCTAGAAGACGAGGGATATAAAACAGAGTTCATTTTCATAGGGGACTTAATGGATGCCCTCGACAGCATCCCGCAATCCATGCAGAAATTCTCCTCCCTCAAAGAGCAGCTGGGAAAGCCTCTGTACGCAATTCCAGATCCCTACGGTTGCTACGAGTCCTACGGAGATCACTTTCTCAACGAAGCAAGAAGCCTAATGGAGAAAATGGAGGTCTATCCAGAAATTCTAAAAACCAATGAACTCTATGCCTCTGGGAGATACGATTCGTATGCTCGTCTATTTCATGAGAAAATCCGTCTAGTGAAAAAGATAGCTGGAAGAGTGGCAAAGATCAGCGGTACTCCGGGTCTTCCAAGCTGGATTGACATAGTAATGCCCATCTGCGAGAACTGCGGAAAAATAGCAACTACAGTCGTCGAGCATTTCGACGGCAACATTATTCGGTACTCGTGCAACAGAGACGTCGGATATACCGATGGGTGCAACTATAAGGGAGAGATGAAGGTCAATGACCACCGCTATAAGTTGTTTTGGCGATTAGATTGGCCTAGCAGACAGGACTTTCTAAACGTCTCGACCGAGCTCGCCGGCATAGATCACCATACCAGAGGGGGAAGTTGGGAAACCGCCGTAGCAATACATAGAGAGGTTTTTAACAAAGAGCCGCCCATCGGACGTAAATACGGCTTCGTCCTACTTCATGGTAAGAAGTACTCAAAATCTAAGGGAATGGGGCTAGGAGTCCAAGAGCTGCTTGAACTTGTGCCCCCTGTACTTGTCAAATATGCACTCTTCAAACCAGACATAGAAGAAAACAAAGAGTTCGACCCATCTGGACACAAGTTGATTCGATTATATGATGAGTACCTAACGGCAGCCGACCTCCATGAGTCTGGAGGAAGACTTCGAAGAGCTGAGAAGAAGATGGTGCTCGCCTACAGACTTTCGACGGACAGAAGAAGATGGAGGGCAGACTTCACAGACGTGCTGACGTACTATCAGATTTACAGAGACTGGAGCAAGGTGGCTGAGAATGTAAGAGACAAGGCGGGAGTGGAGTACTTAAAGAGGTATGTTGAAAGTTGGATCAGCCAAGAATACTTGCCAGAAGAGTTCGTGTTTACATTTAAACCAAAAAAGATCAGAGCACACAACAGCGAGCTAGCGGCCTTCGGATCCAGCTTAGATGTATCGATGAGGGCTGAGGACATCCATAATCTGGTTTACACAATTGCAGAGAGAGGTGGAGTAGAGGCCTCTTCGCTGTTCAAGGCGATCTATCTGACGCTAATCGCAAAAGATCACGGACCGAGACTTGGACGGCTGATTGTTGCAATAGGAATCGAAAAAGTCAAAAAAATTCTGACGAAAATGTATAAAAAGGGTACGGAACGCTTTTGAGTGTTAGGGTAGGTGAGACCTTGTCTGAAAGAGAAGGAGTGAGGGAGTTGCAGGAAAAAGCGGTAAGATATTTTTGTGACCGACCTAGCAACTTCCCTACTGGGAGGCCATACAACTGCTGCGAAAGCGTCCTTTTGGCCTTGAGGGACTACCTAGACGAAGGATCCAAGTTGATTCCCAGAATCGGAACGGGCATAGGCGCGGGCGTCTCTTTGAACGGACTGCTCTGCGGGTCGGTCTCCAGCGTGGTTATTGCAATAGGTATGAAATACGGGAGGATCAGTGCGGAGGAGGAACCGCAGCGAATTTGGAATATAGTTGACAGCTACGTGACCGAGTTTAAGGATAGGTTTGGCTACGTGAATTGTAGGCAACTAACCGGCTTAGACTTAAAGACAAAAGAGGGGCTGAAGGAGTACTATGCTAAGGTCCACGATTATGCCTGCGCAGAAAGGATAAGATTTGCAGTCAAAGAGGCAGTAGGAATACTCACAAAAGAATAAAGGCATTTCACAATTAAGTATAGCTAGGTGCATATGCAATATGAACTGTGAGAAGTGAAGTCATATGAACTCTTATCGTAGACCCCCCATCCGTTGGGCCACACCAAAAAACATTCAAGCTATATTGTCGTTCGTTGGCTTGGCCTCTTTGATCGTTCTCCTCAGCGTCTTTCTTCTAAAATCTGTGGGAGTAGAAAACTTCTATCTACTAGTGTTGGTTCCGATAGGGCCGATTTTGGTTTTAACATCGAGTTGGATTTACTTGACGGAGCAGATGGCAACCACCCCGTTGACGCCGCTGTTGAAGAACATGAAACAAATACCCTCAAAGCCTAAGACGTTTGCACAGATTTCCAAGGACAGCGCAATTACGGTGTTAACCATTTTTTGTTCACTCACACTCATCTCATATGTATTAATGACACCGCAAGTTTTAGATGTAAGTTACTGGATTTTCAGCACAACAAAACCGCTTGAATACATATTTTATGAGCTAGACGAGCTGCTTAAACCAATATACCAATTAGAAGTCGTCTACAAATTCGTCTTGATCGAAAACATCTCCGCCCTACTTGTTGCATTAGCCACGCTGAACTGGAAACATATTCGAGAGATAATCCCTTAGCAGAGCCCTGCACCGATCGATCGCGCGTGATTTCATAAGCTAATCATTCAATGAGTTCGGAGAAAAAGAGGTTGGTTTTTAGTTCGCTAACGCTTCTTACCCCTAGCAGAGTATGGAGCTACAATGGCTTCTCTGTGCAACTCTGTAGCCTCTTTATCAACCCTTATGAGAAAATATAGCGAATAGGCGGATAGCCCGAAGATTAGGAAGATTATCTTCGTGGCGAACACCAAGTTTATCGGTTGTGGAACGTTAAAGATGTTGACGAGTATATCAGGGTTAAGTACACCTAGCATACTGTACGTGGCCATAAGAGCAACCCACAAGCCAAAGTTAAACAAGACCTCGTACAGGCTTCCAAAAGCAACCAATGAAACAACTGGAAAAAGTAGCCTCCTGTAGAATGGCTTCATGTTCAAGAATCTTTCTCGCCATGTTTCCAACCCGAAAGCCCAGTAGAGAAAGCCGAAGAAGCTAAACCAAGTTATCGGCTTTGCGTAGAGTGGAAAGCCTAGAATACGAAAGTCGGGTGCCGGAAGCTCCTCGTTAACGAAGCTCTCGCCTACCACCTTAATGTCCTCAAAAACGGCTTTGCTACCGTACACTAAGACAAGCGCGAGAGCCAAGAAACCGAAGGTGTAGCTCAGTAAACGACAGATTCTATGTTCGTTCACGCCGAGAGGTTTATTTCCAAACATTTCAACCGCCCCTTAAACCGTATATACCCCGCCTCTTAAGTAAAAAGCCTCCTGTTGGCGAACAGATAAAGAAGCACTATTACAGCTATCGCTGAATAAAGAAGCAGTCCAGTGGATAACATTAAAACATGGAAGTCAGAAGAAAAACCAGCCAATCCGATCCAAGCATACAACGTAACAGCTCCTACCAAAAATGTGAGGCATGACATGAAGGCGGCTAACCATAATCCCCAACTTCTTTGCAACCATAGACCGATGGCGGCAGTTAAACAAAGCACACCCAAGACAAAGACGTAAATCATAGAGAACCCTGATGTGCTAGAAATCAACATGTCAATCATGAAATATCCGACGTAGCAGCCAGAGATCAGCTTTGCTTTTAAAGAGCGCATAGTGGTCTTTTCGACTCTATTTTTCGACAATGTCCTATTCCTCTCGATAGCTCTTCTGTATAACAGACGTTGATAGATTTATAATTCTTAAATTTAAAAAACATTGTCCTCTTTCTAGTATGAATTGGTCAACAACCTCATCTGGGCTCAATTGAGGTGCATAGACAAAGTGAGCTACGTAGAACTTCACGTTTCTCCTGCCTTAAGGTTCTCAGGACTTTATAGGCCATTTGAGGAGGCGGATTATGTTATACTAGGGGTCCCATTTGACGCCACGAGCACGAATAGGCCGGGATCTAGGTTTGGGCCACAAGCCATTCGAGAAGCTTCACAGACCCTTGAAACATATAGCTTGAGGACTGGATTGGATGTTGAAGACCTCAAGATCTGCGATGTTGGAGACCTGCATGTTTTAGGTGATGTTGAGAAGACGTTGGAAAGATTGCGACTCGTTTCGACCGAAATCGCAAAGGCCCAAAAAATTCCTGTAATTCTGGGAGGGGAGCACACGATAACCTACGGCGCCACGGAAGCATTCGAGAGAGATGTGGGGATTCTGAGTTTTGATGCTCACATGGACCTGAGAGACGAGTTTTTGGGAAGCAAGTTATCGCACGCAACTTTCATGAGAAGACTCTCGGAAAAAATTAAACCAGATCATATTGTTGAGGTTGGCGTTCGTGCCTTTGGAAGAGACGAATTTCAATTCGCAAAGGAGAAGGGTATAAGAATCTTTACCGGAGAAGACATCTGCCTCCAAGACCCTAAAGAGATTGCTAGAGAAGTAGGTAAGGAATTATCTGATTTTGGAAAGATCTATTTGACGCTGGACATGGACGTGGTGGATCCAGCATGCGCGCCTGCAGTTGGAAATCCAGTCCCTGAGGGGATGACTCCCAGCAAGTTGCTTGACATTCTTCATGTTGTTTGTGATCAACGTGTTATCGCCTTGGACTTGGTTGAGGTTTCCCCACACTATGACACGGGGCAGACATCGGTTCAAGCCGCTCACATGATATACGAAACGCTGTGTTTTATCGAAAAAAGTAGAAGAAAAGGACGTTAGGAAGAAGAGGTATTTGAATAGAAAGACAAAGGCGTTCATAATAGGTTTGATCGTTCGATTTGCCCTTGCTCCATTCACAGGACACCCCTGGGATGTCAAGATCTGGATTGACGTCGGAGAAAGAGCGTTTGCTGGTCAAAACATATATGACGTTGGTGTAGAAACGAACTGGTATTGGGGCTACTATGCTTACCCACCATTATGGATGATTTGGTGTGCCTTTTCCTATCTTTTCTCGGCAGATCGATACTTCGAAGTCCTTGTTCTGAAAATACCAATCATAATCGCTGACGCTTTTGCAGCTCAAGCGATCTACGATGTTGTGTTTCAAAGAACGAGGAACGAACAGACAGCTACCAAGGCGTTTATGTTCTATTTTTTAAACCCCTTTGTGATATTGGTCGGCAGCATTTGGGGCATGTTCGACGCAGTGCCCATGCTATTGACGTTCTTATCCGTAGTATACCTGTATAACGGAAGTTATAAGAAAAGCGCGCTTGCCCTAGGACTTGGTACAGCGCTAAAAGTCTACCCAGCCTTTTTCCTTCCTCTATACTTTTTCTACATGGTATATAAAAGAAAACAGGGGCTCTTTGATGTTCTTAAGTACTTATTGATATGCGTAGCCCCAACGGCTGTTCTTTCAATTCCATTTTTGATCCTTAATTACAAAAGCTATCTCACCCAGATCCTCTTTCACGCGGAGCACATAGGCCAACTCTCCTATTGGTTTTTGATATCTCATGAAACTTATATCGCAGTTGAGTACGGATACGTTATTTTCATTCTTCTGTATGGAATTTTATACCTCAAGACTTTAGCTAGGATCAAGGAGGAGAAAACAGACAAATTCGAGGGGCTAAATCGAGGTGTTTTAGCCGTCCTTTTAGCTTTTTTTCTCACCTCGACAAAGATGAATGATCACTATCTTCTGTGGTGCGTTCCCAACGCGATCACGGACATCTTCTGCCTAACGGATTCGAAAAGCAAGAAACTGTTTACCGCACTGGCCGCCCTCGACATAGTATTCATCATATTTTTGCTTCCAATTAATAACTTCTTCCTTGGCTTCTTCTTCTACAACTCTAGAGGCAACATCCCGCTCATCACAACCGTAGCAATGGTGCTAATAACGCTAGCACCGATCTTCTCATATGTTTGCTACTTATACTTTCGTTATCTTCTATCAAAGGATGGGAAAATTCCTAAACCAAGCAGAAAGGGAACAGCCATTACACTTTCGATCTTGAGCGTATTCATTCTACTGTTAGCTCCGTTTCCTTCTTCAGTAAATGTTCCGAGCGCAACTCAAGTGATCGCCGTGCCAGAAAGCCCCGCTGCAGGGTTTACGGTAAATGTTATGGGCATGGGGATAGAGGAATTCAACCAAAAATTTCAAGCAGATACCATAGTTCTTATGTTCGGCCCAGACTTCGTAAATACATATAAAGAATACGTCCCCGCAGCACAGGTAGAAGAGTTTTTCAAGGTAAGATTTGACGAGGGCTGGCGTCAGTCAGATGTCAGTGACCTAGTGTCGCTACTCCATGCCCACAACAAGAGAGTTTTGATAGGAGTCTATTTCAGAGCAGATTATGTTTACAACTACAAAGGATTCAGGTCGACATGGCTTATTGAGAGGCATCCAGAAGTTTTAAGCGACGGCATCATCGTTCCATACGCAAGCTTACACGAAGATGAGGAATATGATGTGGTTGAAGGAACAAAATATTACACGTACTTTACTGATTCCATTCTAAAGATTGTCCAAAACTTTAATTTTGATGGGGTCGCAATCTTTGAGCTGGGGAATGTGAACGGAAGATATACCCTCGAGGATGAAGAAGGATATGTTGAAGCATTCGATTATGTTTCTGGCCAACTACATTCCAAAGGAAAAATCTTGGTTGTAGAGGACTTCTTTGGTCAGGATTGTTTAGAGATCTACACAAAGATCATCCCATACACTGACTTTTTCATAGTCCGAACGCAGGCGTGGGTTCATGGCTTCTACTTCTTGAACCTCCAGAGGAATTGGGATTACTACTTAAGGTATATCCATTCGCTGCTCGGTAGCTTACCAACAGAGGAGAAGAGCAAGATTCTTTTCACCGTAGAAATTATGGATGAACAAGAGGGTTGGTTTACGCCATACTTCTTCTTGACGCATGAAATTGGCTTATACTCCTCTTTGGGTCTGTCTGGCTACGCTATTATCTATGCGAACAAATGTTCCCCATTTACCCTTAAAACATGATAAGTTAAGAAACACCCGATGCTGCGCGCCACTCTAAGCACATTGGGTGGGAAAATGTTTTTTATTGAGAGACAGTCTAAGTATTCAGTGTAACGCGCACAAGCATACTGAAGAAGAACTTTCTAAAGAAGTCGGAAGTGAAGTGATTAGAGAGAATACGTCTGAGAAGGCCAAAGAATTCTATTTCAGTCCAGATGTTCCAAGAAATCTTTCTATGGCTTATCTCCTTTCGGCGACCTATGAAGGAGAGAGGCGTGTAGCATGCCTGAAGTTGTATGAGCCTGAATCTCGGAAAATCTACTTCTGGTATGACAATACAAAACATCAACCGTACTGCCTATCTGACGCCCCGATAGGAGAATTGAAAAGAATTAAGGCTTTAGTCAACCATCAGGGTTTTGATCGCTTTGAAATAGTGGAGAAGTTTGATGCGCTCAATGACAGAGAGACTGAGATGACAAAAATAATTGCCAAAGATCCCAGATCTATTGGTGGCAGACCGTCAGGCACCATAAGGGATCTGATTCAGAAATCTTGGGAGGCACACATAAAATACTATGAAAGTTACATTTACGATCATCAGCTAGGCATTGGAACCCCATACGTGATCAAGGAAGAAAAGCTAATTCCTATTGACTGTAGTACACTGAAAAAGGACCTCAATGCACCTGAAAGACTTTTCAAGAACGAAGAAAAGGAGTTTCAGGCGTACATTGGTCGATGGATCAGACTGCTTGAATGCCCTGTTCCAGAGTTTTCTCGATTGGCCTTAGATATCGAGGTCTACTCTCCTGTTGCAACTCGCGTTCCTGATCCAAGGACAGCAAGCGAACCAATTGTTGCGGTTTCTCTAGTTGATTCGGACGGAAATAAAAGGGTTTTAGTTCTAAAGCGGCCGGAAATCGGTGAGGGTGAAACTACTCTTCCACAGGGCGCAAAGATAGAGTACTACGACCGAGAAGAAAACATGCTAATAGAGGTGTTCAAGGCTCTACTTACATATCCGATAATCTTGACGTTCAATGGAGATTCGTTCGATCTTCGATACTTGTTTCATCGAGCGGAAAAACTCGGCTTCCCAAGAGAGAGCATTCCAATAAGATTGGAAGAGGTATTTGCCCTCCTCAAGTACGGAGTTCACATAGATCTCTATAGGTTTTTCCTCAACAGGTCTATTCAGATCTACGCATTCGGTCAAAAATACAAGGAGGCAACGTTGGATGGGATTGCTAACGCTATTCTAAATGTCGGAAAAATTGCATTAGAAAAACCCATTTCTGA
Source organism: uncultured Candidatus Bathyarchaeia archaeon (assembly GCA_964551465.1). Taxonomy (GTDB): domain Archaea; phylum Thermoproteota; class Bathyarchaeia; order RBG-16-48-13; family JAGMEO01; genus CAZKBR01. Next base: position 72,043 of record CAZKBR010000001.1, on the reverse strand, counting down.
ACTCACCTATACTGAACTCGCAAACTACTGTCTAAGGGACGCCGAACTGACGATGCAATTGACAACATTTGACGACTCCCTTGTAATGAAGTTAATCATCACTATTGCAAGAATTAGCCGAATGCCGATCGAAGATGTGACTAGACAGGGAGTGTCGCGCTGGATTAGAAGCATGATGTTCTTTGAGCATCGCAGACTCAATTGGTTGATTCCAAGGCCTGAAGATATCGTAGAACTGAAGGGTTCAACCGCGACGGAGGCGATCATCGAGGGAAAGAAATATAGGGGAGCTATCGTTATTGAGCCGAAGCCCGGGGTTCATTTTAATGTTTTCGTCCTCGATTTTGCTTCTCTGTATCCATCAATCATTAAACATTGGAATTTGAGTTATGAGACGGTGCGGTGTCCACACAGTGAATGTAAGAATAACAAGATCCCCGGTACTCCACACTGGGTTTGTAAAAAGCGCTTCGGAATGAACAGTCTTGTAATAGGAACGCTAAGGGATCTTCGTGTAAACTGGTACAAGCCGAAATCGAAGGACAAGAATCAGTCTCCGGCGATGAGAAGCTGGTATAACGTCATACAGCAAAGTCTAAAAGTAATATTGAATGCTAGCTACGGAGTATTCGGAGCAGAGGTCTTTGACTTGTATTGTCCGCCTGTCGCTGAGAGCACAGCAGCCATTGGAAGATATGCCATCACCGAAACCGTTCGCAAAGCCGAGGCTCTAGGCATAGATGTTGTTTACGGAGACACGGACAGTGTTTTCCTAGAGAACCCCTCACAAGCCCAGATAAACGAGCTTGTAGAGTGGTCTAGAGATTTTCTTGGAATGGATCTCGATACCGATAAGATCTATAGATACTCGGCGTTCTCCAGTAGGAAGAAGAATTATTTGGGCGTGTATCCTAGTGGTAGTGTTGACATCAAGGGTCTTACTGGCAAGAAACGCAATACACCGGACTTTCTGAAAATAGCTTTTGCGGAGATGATTAATATTCTTGGGGGGGTAAAATCCTCGGAAGACTTTGACGAGGCCAAATCTAGGATTAGAGAAGTTGTGAAGACGTGTTATTTCAAGTTGAAGAATGGAAAATACTCATTGGACGATTTGGCTTTCAATGTTATGATTAGTAAGTCTATTGGAAGTTACACTAAGACTACACCCCAGCACGTAAAGGCTGCTAAACTTTTGGTAAAGAACGGGGTTGAAGTGAAGCCAGGAGAGATAATTTCGTTCGTAAAGACAAAGACCCAGGAGGGAGTTAAACCGGTGCAGTTAGCTTCTGTGAAGGAAATCGATGCTGACAAGTATATGGGATACATCAAGTCGACTTTTGAGCAGGTCTTGGATGCTATCGGAATTGACTTTGACGAGATAACTGGGTTCACAAAATTAGAACATTTCCTCTGGAACTTTGAGGGGCAGAGGTGAATCCAGGGGTCAGCGTAATTCAGTTCCTCCACTTCCTCGGATGCGTGCGCTGATTTAGAATTCGAATTGATATGATTTCTTTGGCGGAGAGGATTGGAAGAAAACTCGGACTTAGTTGAGAAAATTGAGAAGGCGTGTGCACTTGCACTTAGCAGAGGATATCAGCTGGACCAAGAAGCTTTTCTCTTTATTCAACAACACGCAAAGGATCATGACCCTATTGACTTGATAGAACTTACTTTGGGCAGAATAGATACGCCCTCTGAGAAGCTGATCTTCATTACGAAGAATTTGCTGGAGGAGACTCTTCGAGTAAAATCGCTTGAAGAGATTCCGGCTGCGTCGTATGAATTAAAAGAGGGGAAGGGCGCCTTCCGTCCTTATGCCAAAGAAGTTAAGGGAAATGTGGAAGTCTTGGAGGATCCAACTGAAACCATGAGTTCGATTGAAGATGCGGAGAACTTTTTAGGCTATTTTCGAGATCGGTTTACCAGAATTGAGCAGATCTTGAGAAGAAGAATTGACGCGAGAAATGCCGTGTCCGTAAGCGAGACTGTTAAGGCGCGCATGAACTCCGAGGTCAAGACGATTGGGATGGTGACTAGTAAGAAAGAAACGAAGGGAGCAGTATTGATGCGCATTGAGGATCTGACTTCCTCGGTAACGGTATTTGTGCCCTCAACGGCAAATAGAACTCTGATTGAGAAAGCTCGAATGACTTTGCTGGACCAAGTGATCTGCGTGCAGGCTACCAAAGGTAGAGGAAACATTCTTATAGTCACAGATCTGATATGGCCGGATGTGCCGGAGAGAAAACCTAAAAAGTCCTATGAGCCAGTTTACGCGGCTCTCACTTCAGATCTGCATGTTGGAAGTAATAATTTTCTGGAAGATGCCTTTAACAGATTTCTCAGATGGCTCCATGGAAAGGTTGGGAACAGCAGGCAAAGAGAGATCGCTGGTAGAGTGAAATACCTAGTCATCGCTGGCGATGTCGTAGATGGGATTGGGGTTTACCCGAACCAAGAGGAGGAACTTGCGATAACAGATGTAGTTGAACAGTATGGTCTCGCCGCGCGTCTTCTTGAGGAAATCCCAGACTACATTGAAGTGATCATTATTCCCGGGAACCACGACGCGACTAGACAAGCCTTACCGCAGCCTGCTATTCTAAAGAAGTATGCTGAGCCTCTTTACGCTGCGAGAAAAATTACAGCATTAGGCAATCCGGCTAGAGTAAGACTTCATGAAGTAGAATTTTTGCTATACCATGGGAGAAGCTTGGATGATGTTATTGGGTCTGTCCCAAACATCATGTATCAAAACCTAGGCGAAACAGTACAAAAAGCTCTGGAGCTCCTGTTAAGAGCACGACACCTCGCGCCATCATACGGGGGCAAAACACCGATTGCGCCTGAACCAAAAGATTATCTAGTGATTGATGTCCCGCCGGACATCTTCCAGGTTGGCCATGTTCATGTGGTAGGTTATGAGAAATACAGAGGAACTTTGTTAGTAAACTCCGGTTCTTGGCAGAGTCAGACAAAATATCAGGAGAGAATGGGTCTGACTCCAAAGCCTGGGATCGTTCCCGTAGTCGACCTGCAATCGTTTAACATAATGCCGATAGACTTCAAGACTACAGTTGACTAGGAAAGACGAGATAGACCTCTGGCAATAAATCTTGCCACGCGTATCGGCTCAGGGATCCTACTACAAGTGGCCAATTCACGAATTAAGCTTCTTGCCCAAGAGAGATCTCCGCCGATAACCTCGATGTATAGAGGAGGAGCATCGGGCTTTGAAAACACTTCATAGATTTTACCGAGACCCTCAACAATACTCCATCGCTCTTCCCAATCCTCAAAGTGATTAACCAGCGCTGCCCTAACAGCGTCATTATTTGGTTTGCTCCTACAAACGACGATAACGGGCACACGAAGTATTTCACAGATTTTTTTCGGGTCTATAAGATTGAAACCAGCATAGGATACCCCACTCAGCATAATAGCGTCGAAGGTGAATCCTCTTAACATTTCAAAAAGCGTTTCAGTTGCGTCTTTACCATCTATGGTAATCTTTCTGAGAATGATTGCCTCTATCCACCTAGAATCCATCAAAACTGCGACGAGTAGCGTTTTTCTATTCCTTGAGAGAAAGCTTCCATCCTCGACGCCAAAAACTCTATTCTTTGTTTGATAGGCACTTGGGTGCATAACCAACTAACTGACCAACCCAATGATCTTCAGAGTAGACGTTTCTAACAACGCCACGAGGAATGCCAAGGCTGACCTTCTTTGTTCGACCATATCTTCCCAAACTCACAATTCTGGAGCTCAAGACACCTATAGTGTCCAGCTCACTTATTATCCCACTGACTCTACGTTGGGTTAAGGAATCCGTGCCCAGCACAGTACAGAGTTCCCTATAAACCTCATAAATGTCGCCTGTAACGGAGTTTTTGATGCTGGCTTTAGTTATCAGATAGGCTCCGAACAACACAAGCTTTGAGTGAAGCGGAAGCGTCTTCAAAACTTCCACTACTCTGTCTCGCTCAATCTCGTTTTGCGCAAGCCTTATGTCGTCTTCAGTGATTCTTTGTTTCCCCTCTCGCTCGATCAACTCAGCGGCGACTCTCAATAGGTCTAAAGCACGCCTAGCGTCACCGTGTTCTGCTGCAGCCAGCGCTGAGCAGAGGTTGAGGGCTCCCTCAGTTAAAACATCATCATGGAGGGCGGCGATCGATCTCTGAAGAAGTATGTCAAGGATTTCAGGGGCTGTATATGGCCTAAAAATTACTTCCTCCTCGCCGAGGCTGCTTAGAACTCTGGGTTCCAGCATCTCTTTGAAATGGAGATCGTTAGAGATGCCCACAATGGAAACGCGGCTTTCTTTCAGACCCTCATTGATTCTTGTCAACTCATAGAGCAAGACATCACCGTAGGCTTTTACTAGGGAATCTATCTCGTCGAGGACAACTACTAGAAGAGAACCCCTTGAGCCCAGTACTATTTTGAAACGATCAAAAACCTCAGCGGTTGCCAAGCCAGTGAATGGGACTCTTAACCCGACATTTCCACTCATACGAGCCAAAACGCGATACTCCGTTCCGGCGAGGCGACAATTAATGTAAGAAACCTCAATTGGGGCTCCGATTTCACGACCCTTTTGAAGCAGCCTGTTTAGAACATATTTAATGACTGCTGTCTTGCCAGTACCCGTCTGTCCGTAGATGAAAATGTTGGATCCACGAGACCCGCGTAGAACCGGTGCCAAGATATTGCCGATTCTTCTGGTCTGCTCCTCCCTGTGGGGTAAGTTATCTGGAACGTAGTCCGGGTGTAAGACTTCGCGATTTTTGAACACATGTGAATCTTGTAAAAACTTGTCAAATATGTTCTCTAGTAGATCATCTGGAGACATTGAATAAGCCCCACATTCAGCGGTAGTGGTCCTTTTTCCACTCGAGAATAAAAATCAATTCGTAAAAAATTGTATACAAACAACTACACAAAAGTTGGGTACTTGAGAGAAGAACGCCAAGAATACCCTCTCACCCCTTTGTTTCTTGTGGAATAGACCATTAGTAGGGGTTATTTATCATTCCTATATGAAAGGAATAGACTCCAACTGTTAATTCCCCAATTTTTATTTAATGTTTTTTGTAAACTTTTTTAGACTAAATTTCTGCTTTTATTAAACAAACCTAAAATCCCTTGCCTCCTTGCAAGGAAATGTTGCAGTGGAAACGTAGGCGTAGGGGGGACGTATTCTTTTTTCCGAATGAATCTTCTTGGGTGCAAATATGTGAAAGAATGTGAAATCGTCTTTTTTTATCCTTCATTTTTGCTTCTTTTTTAAAATATCTCATTTTTCCAGGCTTTTTCACAAGAATAACTGCCACCCCTTTCTTTCCACTGGAGATAGCCTAACACTCGGATATTTCTATCTTCTTTCTAGACAGGATGTGGTGAACGTGTGAATCGCTGAAATATTTGGAAATAACGTGTCTTAAGCCGAAAAGGGGCTTTTCTTGGCTTATTTGCGTTTGTTTCGACCGCTTTTAATCCACGGTTTTTCACCGTTAAACATTTTAACACAGATGATGTTAACAGGTTTTCATCAGGTCGAGACGATTGCCGGCGCGACGTATTAGGGTCGAAGTATTCGATGATGACGGAAACAAGATTACTATCTCTTTTGAGGGCCAGGTCACTCGAGAAAAAGTTCTTCAGCTCTTAGATGTCGTTCAGCTAATGGGCGGTACTCCTGCTTCATCTTCCGGCATAAAACAAGATTTCTCTGACCTGTCAAAGATTGAGAAGGTTAAGAGAGTTATCACGCGGGATTTTCCAGTTGGATGGTTTACTTCCCGTCAACTACAAGACGCTTATGAGAATTCACTTGATGAGCCGATAGGCCTGAGCACGGTGTCAACTTATCTTTCAAGGCTGTCTTCCTTCGGGTTCTTGGTTCGTAGAGGCTCCGCGGCGAAACGTCGCTACAAAATCAATAGGAGTGCTCTATTGAGGAAGGAGGAGATGATCGGACCTTAGTAGCTTTTGTGACGAGATTCGATTGTTCTATTAGAAAATAGGTTCGCTACATGCTTGGTTTTAAAATCCTTGGAAGTTTCCAGATTCCCATAATTGAAGTTTGGAAGGAGACCTGTTGAAGCGAGAGAAGATCCTAGCTAAACTAGAACGTATCGTTAAAACGGTTGAAACGGAAGAAGATTTGCCTTTACGGGCCAAGGAAATCTACGTCTTTGGAAGCACACTCTGGAAAGATGAGCTTGAAGACCTCGACCTCATACTTATTCATGAACCCCCAACCGGGGAAGAGATACAGATCACTGTAAAGGCGTTGTTCGGATACGGCACCCTTCTTTGCCAAAAAATGAACCGTCGTTTAAAGCGGAGCAATACCGAGCGAATCCAGATAATTTATGGCACTTCCTTAGAAGACGTACTGTCAACTCATCCTATAGGATATTGTCAACTATATTGGAGTCGAGCTAAGGGAGGGTGGAGGGGTGATTTGAACATAAGCATAGAGAATCTGAGAGAAGCAATTCTGAAGCTTAGAGAGAGAATCGACAGTCTACAGAGCGTTATCGCCAAATATCAACTCGTAGTAGACGAAATCAAAGCTAGGAATTGTATTGACTGGAAGGAGTTGCTGGAAATTCAAAAGATCGTAGAACAGCGAGCTAAATATAGATCTTATCGGTATCGAGATCCAGGGGGGAGAAGCCCCGAGATTTCATATTCTAGATCTTGAATAAACCTCTTCATTTCAAACCGCATTTAGCCTTCAACGCTCATTAAGTCAAAATTCAAAATTAATTTTTACAAAACTTATTTACGTAGTCTAATTCTCTGTGTGGAATAATATGGCAGATCCATGTCTGGGGGCTCTAATTGGTGCCGTTATTGCCTTAGTTTTTGAGCCTCTACAAGCTCCATCCTTGAAATTTATGAAGGCGTTCTCCTCTCTACATATAGCTGACAAAAAGGGTTAAGATAAATTGCAACTCCATTTAGGCAAGGGGTTTGTAAAGAAGGTTAAGAAGAGGGTTCCGTGGATAGAGCACATTGTGAGTGACGCAGGGGTAGCCCTTGACCTAAACTATAGTCTAGAGGAAACTAGAATACGCGTTCCAACGAAGAGTCTGTGCATAGCTTGCAGGGGGGCGAGGATGCTCTGCAGAAAGCCACGTTGTCCTATAGTCGTCAAGTTGTACTCCTACCTGAAGACCAAGCCCCTGATGGACGCTACCGAACTAGAAGGCTCCTCACCACCCGGCGTCTTCGTTGGCCGCATTGGCTACCCATACGTTTTTGCTGGCCCATTGATTCCGCCAATTAGGGGCGACACGAGTCTCTTCGACATGCCAGAGCGGTGGCTTGGCAGGAAGATTGATGAGATCGTGGATTTTAGGCTCAAGTTGGTCAGGGGCAAGTTCAGGGTCAACGTGAAGAAGGCTGAGGCCGCTGGAAAGCTCATGGATCAGAGCAGGGAGTTAGCACTCTCAGCCTCTCCTGTTGACGCTGAGGCCGAGTTCGAGAAGAAGCCTGGAAAGAACTTCATTATCGATGGCGAGCTCCAACCCTTCGGGCCCTCAGCTCAATTGAAGGAGCTGACTACTGGGAACGTAAAGTTCGATCACAAGATTGAGAAGGCGTACAGAGATACAGATTTGAAGGCTCTCGACGCCGTGCTAGACCTCTATAAGGACAATGTTCCTGTTTCTAGGATCCAGAGAGCCTTTAGCATTGGCGCCTTCGGGATCGAAAAGCAGAGGAGACTTGTGCCTACGCGTTGGAGCATCACCGCCGTCGACAGCAACATCTCTAGAATCCTCAGAGACAAGGCTGTAAAAAGGAGTCCCGTCATTAATGAATATAGAGTTTATGAGTCTAACTTTCTTGACAACAGGTTCATCGTGCTCATGATGCCATCAGCCTGGAGCTATGAGGCTGTTGAGGCATGGTATCCTGGGACCTCTTGGAACCCACGCAGTCCAAACATAGCGATCTGCGGTGACTGGGAAGGGTATGAAGGAAGGACCACATACGCTGAAATAGGCGGCTGTTACTACGCAGCTAGACTTGCTATAACTGAGTACTTATCAAGGGAGAAGAGGCAAGCTTCCGTAGTGGTTCTCAGGGAGGCCCACCCCGGTTACATTTTGCCCGTTGGAGTTTGGCAGGTAAGGGAGAATGTGAGGAGCGCCTTAAGACGAGACTTCAAGAAGTTTGAAACAATCAAGGAGAGCTTGGACCACATATCAAAAAGACTTGACATCAAACTCAATAATTGGGTCGATAGCAGTCGCCTCCTTGAGAATGAACTGCACCAAGAGAGGCTTACAAAGTTCTTAAGTCGATCGTACACACGATAGGCCTAAGTCCAAGGACACTAAAAAAGGGAATAGTGTAGTCTGCCTCGCAACAAACCAACATAATGTACGCGTTAAAACTCTGGTGGTATTTCTTTTGGATCAATTATGCAATCCAATATATACGGCTGATTCGATTTCAAGGCTCTCTTCAAAGCTGGCGCCAGCTCGTTCGGACTTTCAATCCTTTCTCCTGATGCACCCAAAGATTTCGCGAGTTCAGAGTAATCGACATCTGTAAAATCAACTCCTATACACCGTCCATGATACAATTGTTCTTGGCGATGCTTTATTTCACCCAGAGCCCGGTTGTCAAAGATGACGCATATGATGGGTGTGTCTAGTCTCACCGCGGTTTCTAGTTCATAGCAGGTCATCATGAAACCTCCGTCACCACATATGGCTACAACGGTCTTTTCGGGTTTAGCGAGTTTGGAAGCTACAGCGGCAGGAACACCGTAGCCCATAGGGGAAAAACCGCTCTGTTTGATGTACGTTCGAGGCTGATACACCTCGAATAACTGACTGGTCCATACAACTACCTCCCCAATATCTACAGTCGCGATAGCGTCTCTAGGCATTGCCTTTCTGAGAGTCTTGAGCAAAAACTGGGGTTTGATAGTATTTCCCTTGACAGACTGATCCTCTACCTTCTTTCTATATTTGCCTCTGAGTTCTGTAACCCTATTATACCAATCTGAATAATTTGGCAGTCTTTCCTTTTTGAGATAAATCAGCAGATGTTTTAGGACGAACTTGGCGTCACCTAGAATTCCAATCTCCACAGGATAGTTCCTACCTATCTCTTGAGGATCGATGTCTATGTGGATTATCTTATCGGGGATTTTGGCTTTCCCCCTACTTGTTGCGACAGCTGAGAATCTGCATCCGATGGCGATTAAGAGGTCAGCTTCAGAGAGTATTTGATCGGCTAGCTCTGCTCCCCATCTTCCTCTGATACCTACTGAGAGCGGGTGGTCTTCTGGCATGACCCCTTTCCCACTACAGGTTGTTGCTACAGGTATCCGCAGTGACTCAGCCAGATCTCTTACTTCGTTTGAGGCATTAGAAATAATCACTCCGCCACCTGCCCACATCACAGGCCTCTTCGACTTGAGAAGCAAAGGTACAGCGTCCTTTACTTTGTCCATGGCGCCGTAATATGCGTTTATAGGTCTATATTTCTGCGGAGAAAGAATCTCAGTATCTGTCGTTTCATGAAAAACATCTCTACTTATGTTCAAATGAACAGGTCCAGGTCTACCAGTTAGAGAGATTCGCAGAGCTTTCCGAAGCACATCCGGCAATATCTCAACATACCTCACGGATCCATTCCATTTTGTGATAGGTTTGAAGATCGAAACCTGATCTATTTCTTGGAAATCGCCCTTACCTTCAGCAGTTCTATAAATGTGACTTGTAATTGCAAGCAATGGAACCGAATCTAGAAATGAGCTCGCAATTCCGGTGGTAAGGTTTGTCGCTCCGGGTCCAATTGTTGCCATGCAGACTCCGACTTTGCCAGTCACTCTGGCATATGCGTCGGCCATGAAAGCTGAAGCCTGCTCATGCCTATTCAAAACATATCTCAAGCTCGAATCGTCTATCAACTCATCCAAAAGGGGGAGTTCGGGGCCTCCTGGCAAACCAAATATGAACTCAACGCCTTCTTTCTTAAGCTGCTCTACTATAATCTGCGAACCCTTCATTAAAGGCATGAGTATAACTTAAAATAAGCCACTATTTAAAATTTCAACTCGCGCGAGATTCTGTATTCAATATTTATTTTCTTGCAAATAAACAAAAAATCGTTCCTAATTTCCAAAATAGGGATCGGAAAATAAATCAACTAATATGATCTAAATTACTTTTTGTGGAACCACAATTTCGAGAATTTCCTGAGAAATATAAGAATAATTTCAAATATTCTTATTTCTATGAGCAGATAAAAAATAATTTATTGCTGGATCAAATAAATTCAAAACAACAAAAAGAAATTAATGATGACTGAAATTTAATTAACTTTTTCCGATTGTTTTGTTGAAGTTGTTTAGAAATATTTGGGATAACTTGCAGTGTAGTGCCTTTACGAGCATGCCATTTCATTTAATAAAAATCTTTTAAAAGATGTAGGACGGGTTAATTACTATTCGTAACGAAATTTCTATCAATAAAGTGAAATTTTAATCTAAAGCAAAAAGAAAAATGCGTTTTTCTGATATGGGGCAAATTCCTGTTATGTTTTCTACCATTCTTTGTAGCATTGGAATGGTCAATTATGTCAAGAAAGCATCTTGCAACTACGCTGAGGTCTCTTTTTTCGATAAGGCCTTCGGTCGCGATAGCTCTTCTAGGGAAGACTTCAACTCTTCCCTCATCTTGGCGATGAGCATTAACGACTCTTCATCAGGTACGCCCTCTTCCGAATCTTTCCATAGCTTTTGATAAGCTTCCATATAGGACTCCAATCGATTCGACATCTCAAGATACGAACTCAACCGAGTTGTCTCCAAAATCCCAACGTATCCGAGTAAAAAAATTGTGTACATGGAGCGAATCACGTTCCTCCTGGCCTGACTCAGGGTCCTGTTAAATGCCCCTCTGCTCACTCCCCCCTGCGTCGGCCGCATCTTCGACTTTAGCTCATACCTCACATCCTTTCCAGCCATCTCCTCAACTAAAACATCGATTAGAAGCGTTTCTAACTGTGTTTTTGTCAAATGGCTCCTCTCTGCCAATATTTTCATCAAAGGATCCTCTAGGGTCTTTTTTAGCCATTTTTCAACCTCATTTTTCATCTTCATAAATATCACATCAACTAAATCTTGTTTGGATACAATTTTGTATACAAGATAACACAGAACCCACCAAAACATATAAACTCATTGTTCAGGTTGGCTGATGAGCGACGCTCACCCTCTCTATCAGAGATCCTGAAGAAATTCGATAAGCTTGCGTCCAGCATATCGGACTTTCCTGTCATCAGGACGTAAAGTAGCTTGTCTGAGCTCAATCGCAGTGATTTGGGGTGTGTCTTGAAAGTTACAAAAGCACGCAATAAAAAGAACTCTTTTAACATCTTTAAATGAGAAAAAGAACATAACCAACATTTTTCCCCGGCATAAAATTAAACGTATCATTTTATTCTATCTTACATTTTTAAGAGGAATAAAAAATGCCCAAATAGACCTTGTAAACTAAAGCTCTCCTAAATTTGAAAATAAATCTCCAATGCAATGATTTTTTTAACAAAATAAATTTAATAATTTTCTAATTGGCGGATAAAAATATAACGAAACATAAAATTGATAAATTGAATTATTAATTCCGAAACAAAATTCATTTTTCGCACGCGCGATTTAAGAATTCCAAAAAAGAGCAATAGAAATATTCCTATTCCTGTATCTGTTCCTTTAACCCTCCTTATCTTCTATTTTAGCTTTTCAAATAATCCATTCCATCAATAGAAGTACTTGCTAACAAAAGATGAAAATAACGGCTTGATACTATGGCGTTATCAACGTGGCGGTCACTTTGGCGTTTAAATGTTCGTCAACGCAAGAAAACATCCAATAGACTTCTGAAAGGCTAATAAGGTTACAGATGCTTAAACATCAGTGTGGAGATGGACTTGGGCAGGCGTCGAAGAAGGGTTGTAGCGCCTATAAAGATAACGCTGCCTAAATTCTTTTTATGCCCAAAGTGTGGGAAAAAGTCCGTTAGGATCGAAATGATGAAGGAGAAAGCAAAGGCTTTGGTTCAATGTGGTGATTGTGGACTAAAGGAAGAGTTCACGATTGCGCCACATTCTGAACCAGTCGACATATATTGTAAATTCACGGACCACTTCTATAAGGGATCAGCATAGAGTTTGAAGTGGTGGCGAAATGAAAAAAATAGAAAGATACCTCCTCGATAGGATAAGCAGAGATGGGGCGATACACCTAACGCTTTTGGACCCGGAGAAGTTTACTCCACAGGCTGCTTTTAAAACCGCTAAGGAGGCTGAGGCGGCCGGAACAACCGCAATCATGGTCGGAGGATCTACAGCAATCTCCTCCCCCGAACTTGATAATGTTGTTAAAGAAGTTGGCGAAAACATCAAAATTCCAATAATACTTTTTCCAGGCAATGTAACCGGTATATGCCCGCATGCAGATGCTTTATGGTTTATGTCTCTTCTGAACTCCAGGGATCCATACTTCATTGTAGGGGCTCAAGCATTAGGTGCCACCCTCGTCAAACGGTACGGGTTGGAGCCTATCCCCATGGGATACATAATTGTCGATGGAGGTGGGACCGCTGGTTTAATAGGTCAGGCAAACCCGATACCCTATAATATGCCTGATGTTGCAGCCATTTACGCCTTGGCTGCTCAGTACCTTGGGATGCGTTTTGTGTATTTGGAAGCGGGCTCCGGGGCCGAGAAGCCTGTGCCACCAGAGATGATATCAAAGGTTAGAAAACTTATTGACATCCCACTAATCGTTGGTGGAGGAATAAAAACCGGCGAGGATGCAAGCAGAATTGTGAAGGCGGGTGCAGACGCCGTAGTCACAGGCACGGTGGTTGAAGTAGTATCCAAAACTAGAGAGAGGATTAACGAGTTGGTGCAGAGCATAAGGCTTGCTTCAAAAGCAAGGGTAATAACCTAGTCTTCTCGAAAGATGGGTGCAATTGTTAATAAGATGAAAGAATATTCCGCTTCGACTCTTACTTCTGATCGCTAAGTATGGGGGAGAGTTTTGCAGTTAGTTGCAACGGAGGAATACAGACAATACCTGCAAGACTTAGAAAGAGGGCTGCAAACTCTTTATGGTGTCGCCAGAGGAGCTAGAGCGAAAGGTCTAGATCCTTCACTTGAACCAGAGCCTCAAGTCGTAAAAGACTTTGCTGAAACGGTTGAAGGATTAGTAGGGCCTCGTGGCGTCGCTGATAGGATTCGTGACTTGAACAAACAAATAAGCCGTGAAAAAATCGCGTTCAAGATAGCTGAAGAAATTGTTCATGCAGGGTTTGGACATCTGGATGAACAGCAGGCTGCTGAGCAAGCGGTCAAAACATCTTTAGCTATATTAACAGGGGGCATAACAGCAGCTCCCATCCAAGGCATTTCAGCGGTCACGATTAAGCAGAATATGGATCGCAGCCGCTACCTCGCCATCTACTTTGCCGGTCCAATACGCTCAGCTGGAGGAACAGAGCAGGCTCTGACGCTCGTAATAGGCGACTTTGTCCGCCGTCGACTTGGCTTAGACAAGTACAAACCAACTTATGATGAAGTTAAACGGTTTGTTGAGGAGGCCCGTATTTACGAAAGAGAAGTTTCCCGCTTTCAATACCACGTATCTGATGAAGAGCTTGAGAGGGCCGTAAGCAACATTCCTGTCGAGGTAACCGGAGTAGCAACAGACCCAGTTGAGGTCTCGTCTTTTAGAAATCTTCCAAGAATCGAGACAAACAGTGTTAGAGGTGGGGCTCTCCGCGTGATGAATGATGGAGTTATAGGTAGGTCTCATAAGGTTTGGAAAATAGTGACGGAAAATGGGATAGATGGATGGGATTGGTTAAAGGATGTGAGAAGGGTTAAGGAGGAGAAAACGGGGAAAAAAGAGTTCTTATACATGGAGGACATAATCGCGGGACGCCCTATATTCTCATTTCCATCAAGAAAAGGGGGTTTCAGACTTAGATACGGCAGAGCAAGAAATACTGGTTTAGCAGCTCTTGGGATCCATCCCGCCACAATGTCCGTTTTGAAAGACTTCCTTGCGATAGGTACTCAGATACGAATTGAAGGGCCTGGAAAGGCGGGAATAGTCGTTCCCGTCGACTCAATTGAACCCCCAGTCGTGAAGCTTGAAGACGGATCCGTTGTCAGGGTAGAGTCTCTATTGGCGGCTAAAAGAATACGAACGCATATAGAGAAAATCCTCTTTCTAGGAGACCTACTCATAGGCTTTGGGGAGTTTCTGGAAAACAATACACCGCTGGTTCCCCCAGGCTACTGCGAGGAGTGGTGGGCGCAGGACTTATTAAAAGCAACATCGGAAAAGTTTGGGGGGTCGGTTGATGCTGCGGCCGAAGAGGCAAAGATCTCTCTCGCCCGTCTCAAACAATTTCTAGAAAAGCCATTTGAATCGAAACCAACAGAACAGGAATCCTTGGTCATTTCTAAAAAATTCGGTGTGCCGTTACACCCTTGCTTCACATATTTTTGGGAGAACATAAACATGAGAGACTTATTGGAGTTAAGGAAGGCTCTCCTCCAATCTGAAAGAGGTCTAAGAGATGGGGTTATAGAAAAAATAGAGGTTCCTATGTCCATCAGGGTAAAATCTACTTTAGAAGCCATCTGCGTGCCCCACAGACTCTCGGATCAAAAAATTATCATAGAACAAGCAGCACTAACCCTTGCCGAGTGTCTTCAAATCGATAAACCAAAACTCAGAGTCAAATCGAGCGGATCGATAACAGAAACAATCGAAAGCCTTTCTGGAATCAGGGTGAAAGAGAAGGGCGGAACATACATAGGAGCAAGGATGGGTAGGCCAGAAAAAGCAAAAAAGAGATTGATGCGGCCGCCTGTTCACGTCCTCTTTCCAGTGGGTCTGGCTGGTGGTCCTCAAAGGGATGTTATGAAAGCCGTAGAAAGGAAAGTAATTCAAGTCGAGATTGCGAGAAGAAAATGTCCAAAGTGTGGAATTATTACATTCAACCCTTTTTGTCCGAAATGCGGTGTGGAAATGACTCCAGAAGATTTTTGTCCAACGTGTGGACGCACCGTCGAGAAGGGCACCTGTCCTGTCTGCGGTACGTTGGCCGTCAACTATGAGAGGCGGCAGATAGATATCAAAGAAATCTATGATGAGGCCAGCAAAAAAGTTGGTGGTCAGTTCCTCGGGCCTGTAAAGGGGGTGAAGGGACTAGTAAGCAGCACTAGGATGCCAGAGCCCATGGAAAAAGGCATCGCGAGAGCGAAACACCAAGTCTACGTTTTTAAAGACGGCACGGTGCGCTTTGATGCCACAAATGCGCCTTTGACACATTTCAAACCGTCTGAAATAGGAGTATCCGTTGAAAGGCTTGGGCAGTTGGGCTATGTCCACGATTTGGACGGCAGAACGCTTGAGAGGCAGGATCAGATTTGCGAACTCAAGGTTCAAGACATCGTGATTCCTGAGAGTGGTGCTGAATATCTGGTAAAAGGTACACAATTCATTGATGACTTACTTCAGAATATGTACGCATTACCTCCATATTACAATGTGAAAGGAAAAAGTGATCTTATTGGCCATCTGGTTATTGGGCTAGCCCCTCATACGGCTGCTGGAATTGTTGGAAGGGTCATTGGCTTCACAAAGGCGAATGTTTGTTTTGCACACCCGCTATGGCATAACATAAAGAGAAGAGACTGTGATGGAGACGAAGACTCAATTATACTTGTTCTAGATGTCCTCCTCAACTTCTCAAAAGCTTATCTCCCAGCGCGAATAGGTGGAATGATGGATGCTCCTCTACTGATAATCTCTACCGTCAATCCACTTGATGTGGACGAAGCGCGTAACATCGACGTTTCAAGTTTCTACCCAATTGATTTTTACGAGAGTTCTTTGAGGGAGGCTAAACCCGAGGATGCTGATCATCTAGTGGACACAGTTGCTCACAGACTGGGAACAAAGGCCCAGTTTGAAGGATACAGTTACACTCACGGCACCACTGATGTGAGCATGGGCAACCTCAAAAGTGTATACGTTGTGCTAGGATCAATGACAGATAAAGTGCAGGCGCAACTGCTCTTGGCAGAGAAAATTGGGGCGGTAGACGTAAAAGAGGAAGTTGAGAGAATCCTAACAACACACCTCATCCGAGATATAATAGGAAATCTGAGGGCTTTTACAGGACAAAAATTCCGATGCAAAAGATGTAACATGAAAATCAGAAGGGTATCTCTTTCCGGGAAATGCCCGAACTGTGGTGGAGAAATAACTTTTACTGTTCATAGGGGAGGAATTGAAAAATACTTGGAGTTATCCAACCAAGTGATCAAGAAGTATGGAGTCCGGGACTACTTTCAACAAAGAATAGACCTCATACAGGACGAGATAGACCTCATCTTCGAAAGGAGAGCAAAGCAGGTTAAGCTTATGGAGTACGTGTAGGAAACAGCTTACCACCCCTGAAGTTCATTTGAGTTCGCTTATGCGTCTTCCAGTCGCGTGCTGTGTTGAGAATGTTTACAATGACCTGATGTTTAGAGAGTATTGAACATGGATTTACTTTAGTTCTGTGCCGCATTTGATGCAGAATCTTGAATCCGGTGCATTTAGGTGTCCACATTTCGCACACTTAAGGACTGCGGGCAAAACAGGAGGAGCCCCCTCTGGGGGTGGCGGCAGCTTGATCTCTTTGCCTAGAAGTATCACGTCGCCGACCTGAAGCACATCGTCGCTCGGGACATCGACCTCAGCACCTGTCCTTGCCGCTATTAAAAGGGCTATTTCCTTCGATTCCAAGTTGACGGATATATCTTTCACGTTTCCGACAATCGTTCCTTTGGAGTCGATTACTTGTTTTCCGATCATCCTCTCCCTTGAGAGAAACTTTTTCGCCATTTTAAGCCACTCAGTACTATTTTACAACACAGCTTATATTAAAAAGTGTTGTCTTCTAAAGGGTTGGGACTGAGCAAGGAAATGTGGTCGGTCAGAGAAATCTTGGATCTGATTCTCTTATCGCGCCCAGATCTTACGCGTGAAGACGTTGAGAGAATGATTCAGAGTAAGAAGAAGGGTACCGGAGGGCTATTAACTGATGAAGGAGCCGCACACATTGTAGCCACGGAGCTTGGGATCAAGCTGTCTGATGTGGAAGAACCTAAGACTGGAATAATAATCAAAGACCTAGTTGCCAACCTAGATAATGTGTCACTTACGGGTCGGGTTCTGTCAGTTCGTCCAGTCAGGTCTTTCACCCGGTCAGACGGGTCCAAGGGCAAAGTCTCCAGTCTTTTCATCGCAGACAAATCTGGGCTAATACGCGTCGTCTTATGGGATGAGAGAACGGTTGCTGTCTCTCAGAACAAGCTATCCACAAATCAGGTTGTAAGATTTTTGCACGGATACACTCGCAGAGGATTAGACAACGAGCTAGAGCTTAACGTCGGCAAGAATGGAAGAGTCATCGTCTCTCCGCCCGCAGTTGATCCCAGCAACTACCCAGAGGCGAAAAGCTTCTTCAAAAAAATCGGCGAGCTAAGCGAGGAAGACAAGTATGTGAATCTTGTTGGTGTCTTATCAAAGCTTTCACCAATAACCACATTTAGAAGATCCAGCGGCGATGAAGGGCAGGTCATGCAGGTCAGAGTAGTTGATGAAACCGGGACAGTGCGCCTTGTTCTTTGGGGTGACAAGGTTAATGAGGCTATGAAAGCAAAAAAAGGATGGTTCCTAAGGGTTACGGCGGCACGGGTGAAGCGAGGCATAGGAGGAGGGATAGAGGTTCACGCTGGCGAGCAATCTGAAATCAGAGCCTCACCTGAGGTCCCAGTTGAACTCAGGGCTCCGTTGATTTCGACGACGAAGATCAGCGAATTGAAGCCAGGCATGCCAGATGTTGATGTTCTATCAAAGGTTGTGCAAGTAGGTCCAATCAGAGAGTTTGAGCGCTCCTCAGGTGAAAAGGGTCAGGTTATAGATGTAATCCTGAACGACGGCAGCGGCTCAGTTAGGCTCGTGGCTTGGAACGGGCAGGCAGAGGCGGCGAGGGGTCTTTCAGTAGGAGATGTGGTTCTGATTGAAGGAGCATACACTCGTGAGGGAGCTATGGGTGTCAGCCTAAATCTGGGGAAATGGGGTACAATGACCGTAAACCCGAGTATACCAGAGAAAGCCCTCTTACTCCAGGTCAAAGAGGAGAAAACGCCGATTAACCAACTTATACTTGGTATGGGAGTCGTGACTGTTGAGGGAACGGTTTCTGAAAGCCCCACGGTCAAATCCGTAACAACGTTAATAGGCCAGTCAATTAACGTCGCGTCTTTTTCAATAAAAGATGAAACTGGTCAAGTTAAAATGTCGTTTTGGAGAGACTTGGCTGAAACCGTTAGGGACCTTCAGGAGGGAACAAGGATAAGGGTCGAAGCCGCTTATGTAAAAGAAGGCTTGGACGGAACGCCAGAGCTTTCCTCTGGAGCTACTACTAGAGTTAAGATTCTATCTAAGCCGGGCGTGAAGTCTAAAAGACAGGGTCAGCGTAAAAAATGAGAGAAATGAAGGGTCCTCTGTGGCTTGTCGCCGCAGTTATCGGGGTAACTGTTTTTGGCTTGCTGAGCATTATTTATGGAGTGGTGGTGGTGATGACACCGAATACGTCCCTCCTAAGTTACATGTTCTGTTTCGTGGGAATCATATTTGGTATTCTGGATCTTGTTGCAGCGTACACGATGTGGAAAACTGGAAGACCATGGTTCATAATGGTTCTCTTCGGCCCGCTTATTTCCATCTTTGGAAGCTCGTTCGAGATAGAGCCCGATTGGCTCTTCATAATGATGTTTCTTACAATAGTCCTGTTCGTTGTTGTCTTCCTAGTTTTTATGATTGTTGCGAGCAGGCGTGCAAGAGAAGATTATAGGGACTAAATAGGCTCTTCCTTTTCAACTTCCTTGATTGCTTCCTCAACTATCTCTAACCCATTGTCTATGAGGTCTCGGGTAATCGATAGAGGTGGAAAAATCCGGACGGTGGAGGAACCGCAGGATAAAAGGGCCACTCCCTTCTTGAAGCTCCTGACCAAGATTTCTTGAGTTTCTTTCACACCATGCTCTTTTCCACCTTTACCGTTAACGATTTCCATACCTATCATCAATCCCTTTCCACGCACATCTCCGATCAAAGGATGCTTTTTCTGCATCTCTCTCAATCTTTCTAAGACGTAACTGCCCTGCTTAGTTGCGTTTTCAAGGAGCTTTTCTTCTTTTATGATCTTAATCACGGTAAGGGCAGCTGCACATGACAGAGGATTTCCACCAAATGTGGTGGCGTGGGAGCCAGGCTCCCAGTCCATGATATCCGCTTTGGTAACAGTAGCGCCCAGAGGCAACCCCGCGGCCAAGGCCTTAGCGATGCAGACTACATCTGGTTCTATACCCCAATGTTCGATCGCGAACCAGCGTCCTGTCCTTCCCATGCCTGATTGAACCTCATCGTCTATCAGAAGAATGTCGTACTTGTCTGCTAGCTTCTTAAGACGCCCGAAGTACCCGGGTGGCGGAACGATGTAGCCTCCCTCCCCCTGTATGGGCTCAAATAATATCGCCGATACCTCCTCGGGAGGGACATACTTTTTAAGAACAGAGTCTTCGATGAAGTCTACACACCAATATTCACACTCAGGATACGTCTGCCTGAAGGGGCATCTGTAGCAGTACGGAAAAGGTACGTGAGTGACCCCTGGCAAGAGCGGGAAGAAGCGTCTCCTGTGACTAGGTTTACTTGCGGTAAAGCTCAACGAACCCATCGTTCTTCCGTGGAAGGCTCCAATGAAAGCCAAGAACTGGTGTTTGCGCGTATGCCACTTTGCAACCTTAACCCCTGCCTCTATAGATTCTGCTCCACTGTTGCTGAAGAAGAACTTCTTTTCAAAGTTTCCTGGAGTTATTTCGCTAAGTACTCTAGCAAGGTCAACCACGACCTCATAATAGAAGTCTGTGTAAGAATAGTGGAGCAGCTTTTCAGCCTGCTTCTTTATGGCATCAATCACTCTGGGATGGCAATGCCCAACGTTCATTACACCTATTCCAGAGTTAAAGTCAATATACTGGTTTCCGTCAACATCTCTGATAATGCATCCCCTCCCGCTCTCCACTACGAGGGGATAGACCCGCGTAAAAGAAGATGAAATTAGAGTTCTATCACGCCTGAGAACTTCCTTAGCCTTTGGGCCAGGAGGGGAAATAGCAATCTTTGGGAACTCACCCATAACTACCAACCCTCAAGTATTAGAATATCTTCCTAACATGAAGAAAAAGCTTAAATTATATGCTCGCACGCGCCACCTTGCCAAATTAAAGTCACTTGGCTAAGGATTTTAAAGCAGCAGCGTCCCCTAGTCAACTTTTGATTTACTAAGCCGCAGAAGTAGTTGCTTCTTTTTACTCAGGGGCCCCCTTCGGCTTTGCAACCACGATTTCGATCGTTGAGACGTTAACCTTCTGCCCCTCTGAGCGCGTGAGTTCTTCCGTGCCTATCTGTATGTTTTTGATTTGGAGGTCCTTGACGAACGCTCTACGCATGAGTTCCACGACATCGACTGCGCGACTGGTCGCTCGTCCCCTAGCCTTCAAAACAACTTCTGGAACCCCGGAATTAAAGAAAGTCAAGCATGCCACAATGTAATTCATGACGGGCTTGCTTCCGATTAGAACAACATTTTCCTGCTCTTTTTCAGACATGCCAGAGTCTCCTGATCGATTCCAGATAGGTAAAGTGTTCAACAGTATAAAGCTTACGATCGCCTTAAAGGGTTTTCCATACTTGTGACTGCCTGGCGCTCCCGCGAGAAAGAGGCTTTTGCCTCTGTCATGCAGAAAGTAGAAGACTAAACAGCGCAACCAGCAACATGGCTGGAGCGAAAATGATCAGTGCATACCTTTTCATGACGTGCAATGTTGAGTCAACCAGAAGGCTGATTTTGGCTAGACCGCTCTCTCCGATCACTTTAACGCCGTAAACCTTGCCGGCCTTAAATGATGCTTCCGACCTCTGCATGTTGGCAAGCGCCTCACGTGCGGCTTCTTCAACATAAAGAATCAGTCCTTCTCTGTCTAGTGCTTCTCCAACCGGATGGTAACCCCTCTCTACTAGAGTCAACGCGTTTACGACGTGAGTGTCTGTTGTCAAAATCTCTCCATCCTCAATACCAAAGCGTTTGAGTGACTCTTGGATCTCCTCGCGGAGGCCACTAACCATGTTGTTTCCATCGACTATCACATATGCAGCGATTTGTTCACCAGTTCTAATCGTGAGAACAACGATGCCACCATTACCCATTCCTTGGGTCAGGTCAAAGTCTTGCGGTGTAACTTTCGATACGCCGACCTTAAAGGCCGTCTGGTGCTCGTTTGCTGCTGATGCTATCGCGCTGTTGGCAGCTTCTTGGATGTCCTTCAAATCTCCCTCTGACAATACAGGTACTTTATCAGATGCTTCAATGCTGTTATGGGTGTCGATCACCACAACTGTTCTAGCACCTAGCTCCATGCCTCTTTTGGCTATCTGAGATCCTACCTGTAAAGGTATGTCCTCCATGCTTTTTGGAGCGCATGTTACTGTCACAATAGCGTCTTTTCCAAAGAACTGGCATGTTGCCTTTGCAGAACCGACCTCTCTGCGTACAAGCCTCGTTGCCGTTGTTGAGAACATAGAGAACTCCGCTAGATCATTGATCTCTCTAAGCGCCTTCCTACATTGATGTTGAGATGTAAGGTTTAATTCATGCCCTGAGGTCCCGTGAGGGGTAGCAGCTATACATTTAAATTTTTCCCCCAAAGATCTCTGAACCATGTATGGAAAGTCACTGCTTCCGACGTTTCTGAATGGGCCTGGATGAATCTCGGGAACAACCATAATTGCTTTAATTTTCTCCTTATCTCTAAAAGCTATTAGTGCAACAGAAACATCTGCTTTGTATCCTAGTTTCTCTAAACGTTCTTCGAGCGGAAACGGTATATTCTTGGTCCAGCTGGCTGCAAATCCCTTCAAGAGGTCAATAGAGCCTATGCCAACTATCTCCATTCCATGCCTGTCTATAAAATAGACGAAGACATGCGTGGCGACCAACAATGTAGAGTTTGCCATGATGACTGCTAGAAATGCCGAGGAAAGCCATCCCTTCCAGAACACAATGTTGGCCACGAGGCAGAGTAGGGGCTGAATCATCGTTGAGCCCATAACCCGCCACTTATCAAGAAATGACACGCTGGAAAAAGCGAGATAACGCAAAGCCGTTATGATGCAGGACCCCAGTATCGATGCATAAAAAAGGGCGTTATGTCGACTTATTTGGAAGAGTCCTCCCACCAAAAGAACCATTATCCATGCAGCGCAAGAAATAGCGGACAGAGCAGTGCAACGCCTTAAATCGAATATTACGTTTTCTCTGGCGATCGCACCCCTCAGAATCAAATCTCCAATTAGACTCGGAAATGCTAACACTGTTGTTCCGAAAAGTAAGCCGTTGTATAATCCATCAAACGATTGAAACCCGATGGAAAACGCTACTATGCTCCCTCCCACACTTACTAACAACAGAAGGGTGACTAGCATTCGGTGTGGTGGGAAAGTAAATAGAGAATGATAATGGCGGACCACACGCGTTACGTAGTTAGCTTCCTCTTCAACCATGGGTGAAACTCAGCCACTCCTAATCTAGCTTAAACGCTTTTGCAGCTAAGCTTATCCATTCTTCGTTATGCATTCGAATAAAGACCATTAATAAGAACCTTTAATAGTAAATAGCCAATATCTAAAGAATGACATTTTCGGAAAGTTGGTGTCACTTTATGAGTAGAAGGTTTGAAGAGCGCATAAAGGTTAGTGACCTGAAGCCCGGTTTGAGGAAGGTAAATTTAATTGCTAAGATCGTTAACGTGGGAGAGCCCAGAACGGTTACTTTTAGGAAGGATTTGTCTGAACATAGGGTTGCTGACGCACTTATTGGCGATGAGACTGGCTCTGTGCTGCTAACATTGTGGGACGATAACATTGATAAGTTCAGCGCAGGCAACGTCATCGAGGTGAAGAACGGTTACACCTCTCTGTTTAGGGGATCATTGAGGCTCAACGTCGGTTTTTATGGATCAGCTGAGAGTGTGAAGGAGGAGATCGGAGAAGTAAACGAGGGAAATAACCTCTCAGCTAAGAGTTACGAAGGGGCAGGGTACGGATATTACAGAGGGGGTCAGGGCGAGGGTTTCTAGACTCGCCGGCTTCTGTTCTTCCTTATTTTTTCTATGACCTTAATCACGCCTTCGCATCCTTCTGCCTGCTTTGCGTGCACTATTTCAAATGCTTCTTTCGATGAAGTGAAAGTCACTTCTTCACCTGTGCACTTCTTCGCCAAGAATTTGGCGGCGCTGAGAACCTCTCCGTTAAGCGTTGCATCTGCAACATCAGCGACATGGACGATTAGGGCCTCGATAGTCCTGGGACTAATAGGTCCTGCTCTTCCATGGTGAGAGGCAAGTATGTGGAGCAGTTCAATAGGCACCTTTTTCTTATACAACTCGCAGAGAACTAATGTCAAGTGATCCAGACGTTCACCTAGAGGTGAGACGCCGTATGTTCCGTCTTCATTCTCTACGTAAGTCATCGGTTTGAAAACATCATGCAACAGAACCCCCGCTAGAACAAGATCTCGATCAACTCTTCCCCCATAGATCTTTTCTGCAGAATCGCATAGTGCTAAGGCAACTCTAGAGGTTGATATCATGTGTTCTAAAAGTCCCATAGGATAGCTGTGATGCCACGTTTTGGCTGCAGGACTAGTCAGTAATGGTAACCCCGCATCACGCGGTTCTTTCGTCTTTAACGATAGAGTTGGCTTCAATACTAGTTCGCGCACAACCTTTCGAAGAGTTCGATTCTTAATCTGATCAATAATCTCTACAAGTTCTTTCTGCATTTTGCTAGACATTTTTCCCACCAGTTAGGGACTTGATAAACTGATAAATGCTTTGAATCATTTTTTGGCTCTCAAACGGAGTAGGCGCCGGGGATGGGATTTGAACCCATGGCCTCCGTCCTCCCAATCCTCGACAGCCTAGGATGCGGTCGAAGGGAGAACTGGATCTCGAGTCTGTTCCTTCAGAGTGTCCAGCGCCTTAAACCTAGCTTGGCTACCCCGGCTTGAACCTCTATAACTCCCCTATAATGCCTTCGCATCTTTTAAAATAAACATAGTTGATCTTGCGATGCCCCAGAATAAATAACTAGAAGTGTGTCACCATAGTATGATGTCGATTTGGATCGGTCAAAGGAGTTCGGTGGTACCTACATTGAGTCTTGACGAAGTCGCTCCTAGAGTTATAGAGTTATGCTATGAAATAGCGGGGAAAAACAAAATAGTTGCGGCATGCCTCTACGGCTCAAGGGTATGCGGATATGCGCGCCCGTCTAGCGACTACGATGTTATTCTCATAATGGATCCTTACAGTAGAAAGGTGAAGTATCATTATAAAAAAATGGGTCGTGTCGACATCTCTGTTCTAGCAGTCGAGAAAGCAGTCTTTGAAGATGACATTGACAACGCGATTCTGGGAGAGTTCGTTGCTGGGCGTCTTATTACGCCTTATGTGCCTCTAATTAACGGGGACTATTTGTGGAAGCAAGAAACCAGAATGAAAAAGCGCATCATACTCGAGGTGCTTGAGAATCTTATCCATCGGTATAAAGAGTTCTGTTGCGAGATATTCATCGATCCACATTTCTTCGCTTACAGCAAAATGCAGAAGAGAGCCATGGTCTATCGACCAGTTAAGTACAGTTATATGAAAATGCTATCCTCAGGGCTAGGGAAACAAAACATACTAAGTATTATGAAGGGTTATGAAGAGGCCCTCAAAGAGCTTCATGCGGAAAACGTAGTCCTCTTCGAAGACAAATATGTGAAGATTTCCAAAGCATTTGCTGAAGAAATAAACAAAAAAATATACCACGTTGTGGTCCCCCTAAGAGAAACCGAGAGAGTTATCCGTCAGTACATATCGCATGGCTTTGCAGGGTCAGTAGGACCCCAAATTATTCTAAAGGAACTCGCATCAAAGGTTGAGAGGGAACTAAAGGAGCAATCCGCGGAGCTAGAGGATCCAAAAAACTATCTGTACCTTCATTCAGCTCATGGGATGGTAAGTTTGGGCGAGAAATACACCTTTGAAGATGTCATAACAACAGGGGCTCCATTCGGTAAGGTTTCAGAGTTGTCTTTTCGAAATCTGGGAGGAACGCTCAACTTTGTGTATCTCTTGAGCTTTCGCGAAGATAACAAGGAAAGGAAGATAGTTGCGAAGAGGTATGAAGATTGGTGCGGGCTTAAGTGGATGCCGCTATCGCTGTGGACCATGGGTCTCCAAGAGTTTGAAGTTTTTGGGGAGAAGAGGTTAATGAATGAGTACAAAATGAGCGGCTTCCTTGCGAGGCACGGCGTATCCGCCCCTGAGATATACTATGTGAACCTTGAGGGCAGGCTTCTTCTCCAACAATACATACAGGGAAGGAACTTTGAAGAAGTTATTCGCAGAATTTTTAGCAAGGGTCATGATGTAGGGGAGGATTTAAGTTTGATTCATCGGCTTGCACAAAAAATAGCTGTGATCCATTCTCTCAATGTGACTATTGGAGATTGTAAACCTGAAAACATTATACTTAGTCCGGATGATGGAATATACTTCGTTGATCTAGAGCAAGCTGGCAAAGGAAATCCCGTATGGGACATAGCTGAGTTTCTATACTACACTGGTCATTACACGGTGGAGAAGAAGAGGATTATGCCTCTAATTGAAGCGTTCACTGAGGGTTACATTGAAAGGGGGGACGCCCGACACATTAGGGACGCGGGATCTTTGAGCTATGTTCGAGTATTCAGCTTATTCACGCCGCCAAACATATTGATGGAGATATCAAAAGCGTGCTTAAGGCATTGAAAGGATCTTTACCTTCAGTCCTGAGTTCGGTGTTGTAGTGGCGGGTTTCGTAGCAAGCTCCTTGATAGGCATCGTATACTTTACCCTCCCAGCGACTGTGTTGCTTGCGATCGTAAAACGGTTTAAGAAAAAGACGCTGAAAACTAAGTAACTCAGACTGCTTGCGATCTTCTGGCTGATAAGCTTGGCGTTTATGCTCATTGGGGAAATTAACCTCTCACAGTTGGATCAAAAAGTTCTCGACCAAGCCGATCAACGTCTTCGAATTCTACCAGTCGGAAGTTTGCCGAGAAACTATTCCGTAACGATTGGGCGATCAAATGGTTGAAGATCTATCAAATCACTCCTTCCCAGACACTATTTGTTGGAAGTTGTTGACATATCGGTGTAGAAAAAGCTTTTATATTTGTTTTATATTATCAAATATAATACAAAACCGCTTAAATAATGGGAGCACGACGCGATGGTGCAGTATAATAGAGAGGGATAAAATGGCAAGTAAGACAACTGCTGGGATTGTTTTTCTGGTCATCGGTCTGTTTATCGGTGGCGCGGCTGGTTATGTACTTGCACCACTGCTCAGAGGTCCTCAAGGTCAAGTTGAAGGCAAGAAGATTAAAGCTGCTTTCATCTACGTTGGCCCAGTCGGCGACTATGGGTGGACACACGCCCATGATGTAGGCAGGATCTACGTGCAGTCGAAGTTCCCATGGCTTAATACTTCCTACTCCGAGTCCGTGGCAGAAGGTGATGCTCTCCGTTTTATTGACAGATACGTTGAAGAAGGCTACGACATAATATTTACGACAAGTTTTGGATTCATGGACGACACCTATACAGCTGCTGGAAAATACCCCGACAAGATCTTTTGGCACTGCTCAGGCTACGAGCGTGCACCAAACATGGGTACTTACTTTGCGGAATTCTATCAGGTTTACTATCTCTGTGGTCTGATGGCGGGGGCACTAACAAAGACAAATAAGGTGGGCTATGTTGGTGCCTATCCAACACCAGAGGTTGTAAGGCATATCGACGCCTTTGCGCTCGGAGTAAAGGAAACGAATCCCAAAGCGACAGTAAGCGTACGATGGTTGTTTGCTTGGTACGACCCCCAGAAGGCGACAGAAGCGGCAGAAGCCCTCATAGCCGAGGGCGTAGATGCAATCGCGTTCACAGAGGACAGTCCTTCTGTAGTCCAAGTGGGTCAGAAACATACAGAAGCTGGAGAACAGATATACACGTTCAGCCACTACAGCCCGATGCAGAAGTTTGCTCCTGACTCCGTGGTTAGCGGCCAGCTGGTTCACTGGGAAACCATCTATGAGGATATCTTAGCCAAAGTCTACGCAGGGGCTTACAACAAAACCAATCTTGCAAACATAGACTACTGGTGGATGCTCAAAGAAGGGGTTGTGGAACTGGGAGGAGAGATCGGTGTGCCGATCAACCCGAAATTCGTTAATGAACTTAAGGCAATTCACATAACAGATCCTTTGTTAGGCGACATCAGCATATACGATCTCGTGATGACTCGCCTAGAACAGATGAGCGAAGAAACCGTACTCTTTGATCCATTCACTGGTCCGATATATGATAATCACGGCGTCTTGAAGATTGAAGCTGGGTGCCGAGCCTCGCATGATGTGCTATGGACAATAAACTGGTACGTCGACAACGTAATGGGTGAAGTGCCCGGACCATAAGTGAATTCCCAGAAGACATCCCTTTTTTTTCTCTTGGCTGCTTTGGAGCCAGCAAATGACGATCCTTCAACACTCGTGAACCCCCTCCATAAGCCACAAGCGCGTGATGAGCTATGCCTATACTTGAGATGAGATCGATCACAAAGAAGTTTCCACCGGAAACACTCGCGCTCAACAATGTCAGTCTCTCGGTGGAAGAGGGCGAGATCCATTGTCTGCTTGGGGAGAATGGGGCTGGAAAAACCACATTGATGAACATCCTCTTCGGTTTGTACCAGCCAGACAAAGGCCAGATTCTTGTGCGAGATATTCCAGTCAAAATAAGCTCACCCAAGGTTGCGATCGACCTAGGAATTGGCATGGTCCATCAACACTTCTCGCTTGTGCAGCAGCTTTCCGTTGCAGAGAACATTGCTCTTGGATTCCCACCTTCTAGCCTTATGTTTCCGCTGAAGGCAGCGAGGAAGATTGTTGGAGACATTTCAAAAAGATACGGTCTGAATGTTGACTTCAACTCAGAGATGTGGCAACTTTCTGTTGGAGAGCAGCAGCGTGTCGAAATCCTAAAGATTCTCTCCAAGAATGCTAAAATACTCATACTCGATGAACCCACATCTATACTCACACTTCAGGAAACAGGCAAACTCTTCGAAGCGCTCAAACGGTTGGTTGCCGAAGGGCATACGATAATCTTCATAACTCACAAACTCGACGAAGTAATGCGCGTCAGCGACCGCGTCACCGTTCTCAGAAAAGGCGTCCTCGTAGAGACTGTTGAGACCGAAACGACCAATGAGAAGGAACTAGCGAGGATGATGGTTGGACAAGATATCCTCTCACGACTGGAAAAACCAAGTGCACTGCCTGGCGAGATTGTTCTGGATGTCATCGACATATGTGCTCTGAACGATAGAGGCTTGCCAGCTCTAAATGATGTTTCATTCTCAGTAAGAGAAAGCGAGATTCTTGGCGTGGCTGGCGTAGCCGGAAACGGTCAAAGTGAACTCATCGAGGTTCTGACTGGTCTAAGGAAAGCCACAAAGGGCAGCGTAGTCATACGCGGAGAGAACATGACAAACCGTTCGCCCAAGGATATAGCCAAGGCGGGTGTCGCACATATTCCTGAGGAACGTGTGAGAATGGGGATTGTCAATGATCTGAGTGTGGCTGACAACCTGATCCTGAGGGAATACGAGAAACCTCCCTTCTCCAACCGAATGGTCCTTATAGAAGACAATATAAGGAGACATGCCGTGAAGCTCGTCTCAGAATACAATATACTTACTCCCAGCATCAGGACACCAGCCAAACTCCTATCTGGCGGAAATATTCAACGGCTAATCCTAGCCAGAGAATTGCATGGAAGCCCACGCCTCATAATTGCATCTCATCCCACTTACGGATTGGATGTAGCAGCTACAGAACAGACTAGACGGATCCTGTTAGAACAGCGGAGACAGGGCGCGGCAATTCTACTTGTCTCAGAAGACCTGGACGAGATACTCTCAATCAGTGATCGCGTACTCGTCCTTTTCAAAGGCAATGTAATGAAGATCGTCGATGCTGATGAAGCAAGACTTGAAGAGATAGGAATGATGATGGCTGGAACGAGAATTGATGAGGGAGCGAGTTGAAGCTGAGAATTGAGCACAGGCTGGTAGTGTCAAGACAAGACACCATAATCATGACAGCTACCTCAGCCCTCCTTTCTCTACCTATCATAGCTGTCATCTTCCTAGCTTACGGCGCCAACCCAGTTCTAGCTTTCGGAAGAATCTTCTATGGAGCTTTCGGGAGCGTCTATAGTGTCTCAGAAACGATAACAAAGTCGATTCCACTGATGCTATGCTCGCTAGGACTGACGATAGCCTTTCAAACAGGCGTCTGGAACATTGGCGCTGAGGGGCAATTGTTGATGGGCACTATATTCTCATCAGGTGTCGCATTGTCCTTCCCCGAATGGCCTGCATTTTTTCTGATTCCTACAATGTTCCTATCCGGCTTCGTAGGTGGAGCAGTATGGGGTCTTATACCTGCAATGCTCAAGGCCAAGCTCCAGACAAATGAAGTCATCACGACTCTCATGACTAACTATGTCGCGGCGAAGCTTCTGGAGTATCTTGTGTACGGGCCTTGGAGGGGGAAGGAGGAATGGGGATTCCCCTATACATCAAAATTCTCTCCGTCTGCACAGCTACCAACAATAGGTAGTACGCGTATACACTATCCCACCCTAATTATCGCGCTCGTTGCATTCGTAGCACTCTACTTTCTAATAGCTCAAACAAAACTGGGCTTTGAAATCCGTGTCGTTGGCAAAAACCCTGAAGCTACAAAGTATGCTGGGATAGACTACACAAAGGTCATTCTACTGGTAATGGCAATAAGTGGTGGTCTGGCAGGAATGGCGGGAGTAGGCGAGGTGGCTGGCATCCAACACAGATTGAGAGTCGGCATCTCACAAAGTTATGGTTTTTCATCGATTATCGTTGCGTGGCTAGGAAGGTTGAATCCATTATCAACAGTATTTGTCTCCATCCTGTATGGCGGTTTACTAGTAGGCGGTGAGATGATACAGATCTCCCTGGGGCTTCCTGTGGGCATAATAGAAATGTTCAATGGTATCTTCCTTTTGTCTTTACTCTTCGGAGAGTTTCTACTGCGAAACAGGATTTCATTCGAGATTTAATCGATATGAATCAGGAGACGAGGTAAAATGTCTCAGGAACTCATGGCATTCCTCGTGAACACATTTGAAGCCACTATCAGAGCCGGTTCACCCTTGTTGGCAGGAACTCTTGGCGAAATTTATACTGAGAGATCTGGAGTGCTAAATCTAGGTGTGGAAGGAATGATGATCATGGGGGCTGTCACCGCGTTCGTTGTTGCCCAGATGACACATAATGTCTGGTTAGGCGTCATCGCGGCTGCTGTAGTTGGTGCATTAATGGCCTTTATACATGCTTTCATGAGCATCACAATGAGAGTGAACCAATACATATCAGGCCTCGCACTGGCGATGGTCGGCTTGGGTTTAAGCAGTCTAATAGGCCAAGGATATGTTGGTATATCGGGCTACTCGCTAACGCCAATATTATTCGACTTTGATCCACTCGTGTTCCTCTTCATCCTTCTAGTCCCAATACTATGGTTTGTGCTATTCAAGACCAAGGCCGGGATCAACATCAGGTCGGTTGGAGAAAATCCAGCCGCAGCTGATCTCCTCGGCATAGATGTCCAACTCGTTCGTTATGCCTGTACTCTGTTCGGCGGCATACTTGCGGGGCTGTCAGGCGCCTATCTTTCGGTCTCATATATCCCCTCATGGACGCAGAACATGACCGTAGGGCGCGGCTGGATCGTTCTGGCATTGACGATCTTCGCTTCATGGGATCCCCGTGGCGCACTGTTCGGCTCATGGCTCTTTGGTGGAATTGAAATCTTGCAATATCGTCTCCAGCCCCTTGGCGTCTCCCCCAGTCTACTCGGAACTTTACCATTCATCCTCACGATACTGATATTGGTGATTGGTACGAGAGAAACCTTCAGAAGACGCATGGGAGCTCCTTCAGCACTTGGAAAACCCTATAGAAGGGGCGAAGAATAACTGGATCTATGGACCACTGAGACCTGAATAAATAGCACATAGTGGCCCGAGGCGCGCGCGAAAATGTGATCGTTAAGGATTTCGACTGACTTGTAGATGATTAGGCTCAAAATGCGAAACCAAACCACCCTTGCACTGGCATTCTCTTAGACACTAAACTCACCAAACTTGTCTGGCAGATACTTCTTCACCACGTAGTCCAAGCCGTATCTGGAGAAGGCCTCTAACTCACACTTTCTCCTACGCTTTAGAAACTCATTGATTTGATCAGTCCATGGTTCATCCTGGTATCTAGGATCCTTCAGCATGTCTCGTAACCTTTTGATGTCCACTTCGCTTAGTCCCTCACTAGGCAAACCGTACTTCTCAATGTCTGTACTGTAAACACCCATCCAAACGGCTTCTGGCGCTGTGAGCCCCCTGATATGGGCTGCGTTTGCACTGCCACAGATTATGGTAACTGCTATCGCCATGCCCCAAGGGTCGGCATCACAGAAGATAAAAACTGGAAGGTCAAGTTCCTCGTTCAACCTCTTCACAAAACACCTCGTGGCCCTAGGAGGCTGACCCGCGGTGTGAACAAGGATGGCATTGAACTCCTTAAAGGCTCCTTCCTCGACGAGCCTAGTGAACATTGCTCCCTTCTCAATCACGATGATCCTCTGAGCTGAGGTTTCAATGAGATCTGCACTAGTAAGGGCAGGTCCGATCATGATGCCGTCAGGGTGGGTTGTCAAGTTAAGCCTCTTGCCTTCATATCCGGGAACAGTGTACTCAACGGTCAAGTCACCAAAAACAGCACTTCTCTCTTCGGGAAAGACATTGAAGTCTTCTCGGGCATATTTTAAGACAGACTCTAAGTCTGTAATTATGTTGTCAGACTCAGCTTGATCTTTGAAGTTGACATCATATGCCTGGGCTGAGTAGAACACGTCCCTTAGGGTGGAGGTCTTCTTAACATCACAGAGGCCGTGGGCAAAACGAGCTGTCCAAACAAGCCTAGTGAGGGGTCTAATGTGGCGTATATTCCTAGAGCTCCTCCTGACGCTCTTCTCTCCTAAGATGTACTGACGATTCTTCTCATCGTAATGAATGTTCGCCGTCGAACGGCTCGGTATCCTCACCCAAGGAAACGTTCCGTCAATCATCTGGTCGTAGAGGTTCTCCCCAAAAGCCTC
Source organism: uncultured Candidatus Bathyarchaeia archaeon (assembly GCA_964551465.1). GTDB lineage: Archaea > Thermoproteota > Bathyarchaeia > RBG-16-48-13 > JAGMEO01 > CAZKBR01. The sequence continues at coordinate 39,515 of CAZKBR010000001.1, read as the reverse complement.
CAAGGACTTCATGGTGGAAACCCTTCTCTCCTCAGCTGAAACTGCGCTAACTCTCCTCTTTTTCATCATACTTTGATAAACCCTCCAAAAGGCGATTAATGTCAGGTATCTTCTCCTCGCCAGCTAACTCTGTTGAGAATCTGGCAATCTTAGGCAGAAACTTGGCGAAGATGGCGATCCTCCTCTTCTCGTGCTCAAAACTGATCTTTCTAGAGAGGAAGCGTGAAAGCCGCCTAGCAACCTCTCTCGCCCCGCTCAGCAACTCAGCCTCAACCTCAGGGCGGTCAGCAATAAACTCCTTTCCAACGGTCTTATAGGGGATTCTCGTCGAGCAGATGTGCACGATCAGAGCAATGGGCATGTCCGGTGTGACATTATAGTACCTCCAGTTAATCATGTTATTGACAACTTTCCAAGCAACGTCACTTGACTCATCAAACAGTAGGGGTATCCTGTTTGCAAATCTATACAGGGAGACTCCAGGCTTATCTGGCACCCCACCACCATATGCTATGCCGATCTCGATAATGAATGGAAATCCGGAGTAAGCTGATGGAGTGCGCTGCTCAACAGCAACGAACTCGGGGTTCAACTCCTTTCTAACGCCAAGCTCAAGCAACTCGACGCCTATGGGCGAGAGGCAAGAGGCTGACGGAGGCAAGAAGCCCTTAAAACTCTTCATAGCCCTCACCAACCCGACTATTTCGTCCGGTGTTAGAGACTTAGGATCTCTTCCTGTCTTAAGTCCAGCATATCTACAAAAGTTTTCAGCAGTGTTCTTGCCAACGCGATGGAAGTGCCTCGTCAAGAAACAAAACATATCTGAGCAATCTGTTGCGTTGACTATTCTCTGAATCGTTTCAACGTCGACGCCGTATGGATGCGGAAGTGTTTCCTTGGGTGGGACGGGCATCTTCCTTGTTGTTCTGTCGAATCTGTAAAGTCTGCCTCTTGGGTCGACGAAAACGATGTTTGCGTACGGGCAGGCAATGGCAGTCTGCATTAAGTACTCGAGAATGTTGCTCATCGCCCTGGTGTAGTTTCCGTCAAAGGCGAATTCGATGACTGTTCCGTGCCACTTTCTCTTGTTGGAGTGAACCTTTCTTTTCAAGATGATCGGTCTATTCCGCTGGATGTCGATGGATATGACAAATTCATTTATTTTTTCGGTTCCCGTGCTTGACATTATGTGAGCTGAGCTGTGAGTTGTTATCTGTCCGTAGAGAATGGCCATCTTCCCGCCTAGGCCAAATGTTCCCCGAACCTGTCTCAGCGTGTACTTTGATCCAAACAGAATTTGGCCAAAGGCTGATGGAATGTATTCGAGTGGGACGCCGCTTCCATTATCGGTCACTCTTATGCTGTAGACCTCTTCGCCCTCGCCTAGGGGTTTTTCCCTAGATAGACGAACATAGATGTCTGGTGGGATTCTGACCAGCTCGCATGCGTCCAGCGAGTTTTCTACAAGCTCCCTAACTATGGCGTAGACGGCGCGGGTTGGGTTACTGAAGCCAGCTAAATCTCGGTTCCTGTAAAAGAAATCAGCTGGACTGATTTCCTCAAAAACCTCCGACATCGTACCTCCCTACAGCTCATAATGAAGTTCATGTAGAAACATTTAAAACCTAATTCTGGGTGGCCTCATTTCTCAATAAAGCTTTGATGAAGGAGTCTCCCAAATCTTCAGCTCCTCCTCTTTCAGCTCCCTCCTTTTGCGGTAGAGGTAGCCGTAAACGGTCTTATGTAATCTGCCTTCAATCAGCATTTTCACGGCTCCCACGGCGACTTCTAACTGCAGAGGGTTCCCGATAATGGAAATAGTGTGTCCGTAGACAGAGAGATCTACTCCAGTTAGGTTCTCGATCAGCGTCCTTGTCCTTCCTTTTTTTCCAATAATCCTGCCCTTAATCCTCTGGGTGTCTGAGACCGACTTTCCAAAGTAATCTCTTAGATCCATTACCCTCAAAATCACGCCATCATCTAGGAGTCTGAAAGCGGCTTCCGGAGAAAAACCCTTACCGATGGCGTTTACAACACCTCTGGCATTAAGTATCGATGTTGAGTCTGGTGCGTCTGGTCTCAGTTTGATCCCTACGCTTCCTGTTCCACTGTCGATGTTCATTTCAACATTGAGCGCTTCCTCAACCTTTCTCTTCACGATCCCCTTTTTGCCTATGAGGGCGCCGACTCGCTCCTTTGGTATCAATATGTGTTGCGTGCCCTCAGTCATCTTGAGTTACCCACTTGTATGTTTCTTCGGCGTTGTTAACCTTTACGCCAAGCTTCCTGAAGAAGTGGTCTAGATTGGTTATATCCCTACGTAGGAATTGCTCTGCCATTGGGTGTTCAAGGAGCACCGCTTGTGCCATATCAAAGATGACTGGTCTTTCCTTCCAGTTCATAACGTTGTATTCGCTGAGGTCTCCGTGGACGAGACCTGCCTTTCTGTAGAGGTCCTTAACGCATTTGAGTAGGCGAAGATACATGTCCTCTGGATCCTTTGGGGAGGCTTCTCTGAGAAGTGGGGCCGATACGTTTCCATCGCCTATGAACTCCATAACTAGAATGTTCTTTTTGACCTCGATCGGTTTCGGCACACGTATACCTGATTCGTTTGCCCTCTGGAGGTTTTTGTACTCCTTTTGCGTCCAAGCGTAGACGAAGGAGCGCGTGTCCTGTTTGACGCTCTTGAACCTCGGGTCTCCTTGAATATATTTTAGTCTTCCTTTCCTGAATCCGGCCGAGACAGTTAGGTAAATTTTTACGGCGAGGTCCCTTCCTTCAGGGTCTATGCCGTGGTATATTCTGGCCTCTTTTCCAGACTTGACGACGCCCCCTATTCTCTTGATTGTTCCTTGGTTTAGGAGGACGTAGAGGGTCATCAGGGTCGGGCGGTCGAAGACCTCTTCCAAGGCCTCGTACTCCTCTGACCTCTTCCTCTTCATCAGTTGTTCTTTTTCGTACAGTCTCTCCTTCCTTACCAGTTTCTCCTCGACGCTCTTGCTCATAGGTACTTCTAGCCTCTACTCTGTCTTGATGTATCCATGGTTTCGAAGCCACTCTGTCTGAGCATGCGTGTATCTCCACATCACGTCCCCCTTCTCATCTTGTTGGAAGTCCCAGGGTGCTATGAGGACCGTATCTCCCTCTTTTATCCAGACTCTTCTCTTCATCTTGCCTTTGATCCGGCACATCCTTGTGTATCCATCTGTACACTTTACGCGTAGTCTGTCGTATCCTAGTAACTTGACTACGATTCCCAAGACCTCTCCTTGTCCCGGTAGCACCAGTTCCTTTATATCTTTCTCTGTGATAACCCTCTTCTTTCCCACTTCTTTCCCTCGCTGGTCCGATCCTCTTCCATAAGAACGTCTTCCCTGTTTTTAAACCCACACGCGAAAAGGGTTAGTCGATCGAATTTGTTTGGATAGATAGCGTCCGACATAACAAAAATGGGGGTTGGTATAAACTAACCCTTAAGGGCCGGTGTCCTCCAAGCCATCATATATCAGTGATTTAGCCACGGCTCGCCAATCGAAATAGAAACCAAAAATAGAAAAGTGGGGATGTTGCGGGAGATATCTCCACGAGTCTATGTAAATGCGGTTTTACAGGTTCCTGGGCACCTTTCGAGGATCTTCATTTAGCTTCCGAAACAACATGAGTCCTTCATATGTGCAGACATATTCAAGATATCGTTCAACCACGGTCAAGCGATTTATCTCTTGCCTCCTGTTCTTAATTGAAGCTTCCTCAGAAGACTCCTCCGTCAGGAGAAGCCGTGACCTTGCCAAGAAGGCGCTCAGGCGCTACTTCGCTTCTTGAACGTCAACCTTTGAGACATCGACCTTCAGCATGGCACCACGCTCAGCCTGGAGTATCTTTAGCTCGTTTTCTGGGATCACGAAGCAGAAGCCAGATCGAATCCTAGTATCAAACTCGACCGACCGAAGCTGGCCACAGAGCAAGACTCGAACGTGAATTAGCGTGTCTCTCCAGAGCATCCACCGCTCAACAATAACCTTTGGGATGTGGACGCGCCCTCGCGTCGCCAGCCTCGTATGGAACTCAACCATCCCAAAATCTCCTCCCATTTCCTTTAAATTCCAGCAGATTCCAGTAAATTCCAGTAGGTTCCAGTGGATTCCAGTAGAATCCAGTGAGATCTTTGCATTCCACTCCCCTTTCACAAAAAGAATCATTTTCCGAAGACTTAAAAAATAAAAAATATTTTAGGCGTCCAAGCGAAACATATTCCATCAACATCGTAGAGCAAGGGTCATCGGCACTCTTAAAACAAAGGTCAGTCATATGAACTTATCCTGCAGTATACGAAACATTAATCTCCGACCACAAAACAATCTCCTTAGAGGTGTCAAGTTTGAGTTCAAAGAAGAAGAGAGGCGAGGAAGCTCCAATGCCAGCAGCGTCCGCAGGCCTACTCAGATTCTACGAGGAGAAAACACCCTCTAGCCTAAAGATCCGCCCAGAAGTCATCGTTGTCCTAGCAGTAATCCTTATCCTAGCGGTCGTGCTGGCAGGCTGGTTAATCAGTCCAGCCACTTAAATAGTATCAAGAACAAAGCGGCTTGACAAGCCGTAGAGACGTTTGTTAAGGAGGCTTTCAATCTTGTTTAGGGCCAAGATATCAGACGCGGTCGCTTGGAAGGACGCAATCGCGGCCATATCATCAATAGTCGACGAGGCAAGCTTCAACATGACTCCCGAAGAAGTAAAACTCAGAGAGATGGACCCATCGCACGTAGCGATGGTCGAGTTCAACTGGCCAAAAACCGTCTTCGATGAGTATGTCTGCGACGATGCCATGAAGATCTGTGTAAACATAAGCGAGATGCTCAAGCTGCTCAGAAACGTCAAGAAGGGCAGCATACTTGAACTGACGCTGGCCGAGGGCAAAAACAGGTTGAACATGAGGCTGAGCAACGGATACCTTAAAAGCCTCAGTGTGCCAACTCTGGAACCGATAAGTGAGGAGGTACCTATCCCAAACGTGACCTTCGACGCAAAGGCCAGGGTCACGACATCATTCCTTAGAGACGCCGTAGACGACGCTTCCACTGTAAGCGACAACATCAAGCTGGAGATGACGAAGGAAAAGCTGATCATGAGGGCTGAGGGCAGCCTCGGTAGCGTTTCAATAGAGCTGGAGGAGGGAAGCGAGAGCGCCCTCGGATTCGAGGTTAACAAAGAGGCAAAAGCAACCTTCAGCCTGAGCTACTTAAGCGACATAGTCAAGGCAGCCTCACCATCGTCCAGCGTGGCCACAGTCGAGTTCTCAACCGACATGCCTATCAGACTAAACTTCGAGTTGCCGAACAAAGGAAAGCTCCTGTACTATCTTGCTCCGAGAATCGAGGGATAGATCCCTTAAATCTTGGTTTGCAATGTATATTGACAGAGAAGGAAATGGTGCTATCAAAGGCCGACATCGCAAAATACCCCTTCACAGTCGAAGCAGCTAGATATGTAAAGGACCTAGACCTGAGGATCGAAGACCTCGCCAACCGAGACTATGATGGGATCATCAACAGGGCTAGAGAAAGAGTTGAGGAAGCGATCCTCTACGGAGTTGTGGGGTGGAATGAAGCACCCAACTACGATGTTGAAATCATTTCATTTCCCATCTCGATCGTCATGGTATTGTCAACCGAAAGTAGCTTTCTCAGAAAAAGATACGCCTTGGCGGAGGCAAAAAAGGCCTACAACCTGCTCAGAGTCGAGAAGGAAGACGAAAAACTCGTCGAGATAGCCTCCTCATCATTCAACTGGGACATTAAGACAGCGGTCGGAGCCACGCGTCAAACCTACGATTTTGCGCTCAGCTTCATCAACTACCTAGAGAATGCACCCAGCTTCCACGACTACAAGTGGAAACTCGTAAACAGGTTCATGGCCGACGGATACGTCTTTCTAATGAAGGATGAGCTAGCGAGGCTCATCTCCGAGGAGGCGATGAAACATGTCCAAAAAAGACTTGTGGGGAAGATTCGGGCTGAACTGCCGCCTACGTTAATCCAAGCAGTGGGCAGCATCACACAGTTGATCGTAACGCAGCAGGAGACGATTCAAGCCGAGGAGACGCCACAGGTGATGGTAGAGGAAGCCTACCCACCTTGCATAAGGGCGCTAAACGAGTCCTTTCACTCAAATCAAAGCATCTCCCACATCGGTCGCTTCACCTTGACATCTTTTCTACTGAACATCGGATTGAGCGTCGAAGACGTTGTTAAGCTGTTCACCTCAGCAACAGACTTCGACAAGAACTTGACCAAATACCAAGTTGAGCACATAGCTGGAAAGAGAGGTTCCGGTACAAAGTACACCCCACCAAAATGCGAAACTCTGAAAACACATGGCCTATGTCCGGGTATGGACGACGTGTGCAAGATGGTTAAACACCCACTGGCTTACTACAGGAGAAAACTCAGGCAAACAAAAGCGGGAACGGTGGCGGTGAAGAGTGGATAGATCATCTGTAGAAAGCTTCATCAGGGAGGCATTCGCCAGCTACTATCACAACAACACTGTTCAATCGCCAATAGCCATCGAGAGAAGGGAGTTCGGATTCCTTCTCTTCAAAGAACGCATGATGGTTCGCCACAAGACATTCCATATTGAAAAAGACCTCAGGAGCTTCATTGAGTCAACTGCTCCTTCAGATGTCTACTACTCGGCAGCATACTATGAGAGGCCTGACGAGGATATGAGCAGAAAGGGATGGCTCGGCGCGGACCTGATATTCGACATCGATGTGGACCACATAAACACGCCGTGTAGGGTAAAACATGCATACTGGATATGCAAGAAATGTGGCGAGATAGGCGGAGGGGATCCTCCTTCAAAATGTTCCAAGTGTGAGGGAGAGCATTTTAGGGAGGAGATATGGCCGTGCAAAACATGCATGGAAATTACAAAGACGGAAACGCGAAAGCTAATAGGCTTCTTGACGGACGACTTTGGCTTCTCCTCAAGTGAAATAAAAGTTTTCTTCTCCGGTCACAGGGGGTACCACGTTCACATAGAAAACGAAGGAATTGGAAGACTTGACCAGCTCGCTAGGAAGGAGATCGTTGATTACATTCTTGGAACAGGGTTGAAGCCGGAGCTGCATGAATTACATGAGACAAAGAGTGGCATGGTAGTAGGCCCAGACCCAAACGATAAAGGGTGGCGGGGAAAGATAGCAAGGGGCATCTACGACTTCTTGGCTTCAGCTACATCCAGGGACTTGGAGAAGTTCAAGGGAGTTGAAAGGAGGGCTCTGGAAAAAATAATCAACAATAGGGACGCTTTCATGGAGGCCTGGGGGAGAGCGTCTTGGCAAGACATCAGGGGAGTGGGGATTAAGACTTGGGAGAAAATCTCAAAATACGCCCTACAGGAGCAGGGCGCGAGCATAGACACGGTAGTCACAACAGACATTCATCGACTGATACGCATGCCGACGACCCTTCATGGAAAAACTGGCTTCAAGGTGGTAGAAATTCCAGTCGAGGATCTAGAGGACTTTGACCCCTTCAGCGGGGCAATCGCTTTCAAGGGGGACAGCATGGCCATCTACGTGAACTGGGCTGACAGATTTGAGGTCAGAGACATGGTTTACGGACCGTACAAAAAGGAGAGGGTGAAGCTACCTCAAGCAGCAGCCATGTTCCTGCTCTGTAAAGGAGTGGCTGAGCCAACTGAGTGATTGAAAGAGAAAGTGGTAGAGGAAAGGTTTGGAGTATAAGGATCTGTACTACGCGTGGAAGAGCGAGAAGGGAAAAAACGAGCTGCAACCCTTACCAAAGGAGTTCTACAGTGAGCTTAGTCTATATTTAAAAAAACTCCAAGAAGAGAGACGCATGCTGGATGAGGAAACGATTAGGGCAAAACTGATAAACAGGGAGAGTGAAAACGCGAGAAGGATGACTAGGAACATGATCCACATCCGCTATAGAAAGATCCTAGGAATAATCTTGAAAGGTGGGATGTTGGCCAAAGATGTGCTCGCGCCAGAGGAAAAGCATGTATATGATCGCCTGATGTCGGTCACAGACTCTTCCAACAGGCTTCTGAAGGATGTTCTTGCAGGGCGGCAGTTGCGTGTGGAGGAGGAACCTACAGAAACACCAAAAAGGATAGTAGTGAGGTTTATTGAAGGGATACCCGCCATAGTAGGTGCAAACATGAAGACCTATGGTCCATTTAAGGCGGAGGACATAGCATCGTTGCCTATCGAGAACGCCCGAATATTAATAAGCAAGGGAGTGGCAGTAAGGGTGGAAACGTAAGATGAAGACGCCAAAAGTCTCGGTGACCTACTGTCCCCGGTGTAACAAGCACACAGAACACACCGTTGCATTGTATAAGAAGGGGAAGGACCGTGTGCTAGCCGAGGGAGCGAGGAGATACAGTCGAAAACAGAAAGGATACGGTGGACAGAAGAAACCCAAGCAGAGGAAAACAGCCAAAACGACTAAAAAACAGAGTTTAAAGCTGAAGTGTAAGGTCTGTGGATACACAATCCAGAGGGCAGGAACAAGAGCGAAGAAAATTGAGATAAAAGCTTAGCTGGGTCCATGATGAGCGAAACGGAACGTCTCACACCAAAATCTAAGAGCAACTTCATTCTGGTAAGATGCCTAAGCTGTGGAAATGAGCAGGTGGTCTTCGATAGCGCCGCGACAGTTGTAAAGTGTGCCGTCTGCGGAGAGGTCTTAGCTGAGCCCTCAGGTGGTAAAGCAAAGATTCGGGGAGAAGCACTAAAAATATTAGGGTAGGACTCCCTTACATCTTCTTCGTTCATCATTATGATCTGAAGGAGAGAATATACGATGCCGCGTAAGAGCACAGAGTGGCCCGAAGTCGGAGACTTCGTGATCAGCACGGTCACTCAAATAGTCCCATACGGAGCATACGTCACCCTCGATGAGTACAACATCGAAGGAGGGCTTTTGCACATTTCAGAACTTTCTTCGAGGTGGGTGAAAAACATCAGGGACCACGTCAGGGAAGGCCAAAAAGTGGTCCTAAAGGTCATGAGGGTAGATGCAAAGAGAGGGCACGTGGACCTCTCGTTGAGGAGGGTCACCGCAAGAGAGCGTAGTGCAAAGCTGCTTGAGTGGAAACGCGAGAGAAAGGGCATGGCTATTCTGAGAGCAGCGTCTGAGAAAATGAGCGCCAATCTAGACGAGGCCTATAAGAATGTTGGTTCCAAGATAGAAGCGCATTACGGAAGCATGTACCTTGGGTTTGAAGAAGCGCATGAGAAAGGGGAAGCAGCCCTACTGGAGGCCGGTGTTCCTGAGGGTTGGGCCAAGGTCTTATCCGAGATGGCTAGGGAGAAAATTAGAGTACCGAAAGTTAAGGTCAGGGGCGTTCTTAGCATTTCGTGCAGAAAACCCGACGGAGCCGAGCGCATACGCAGAGTGTTTAAGAAGACCTCAAGCGTGGAAAGACCTGAGGGAACGAGCGTGAAGACTTACGTCCTAGGTGCTCCAAGGTACAGAATCGAGGTGTCGTCCAAGAATTATAGGGATGCAGAAAGGGTTTTGGAGACGGCAGTCCAGATCGCCTTAAAAGGAATCAAAGCTGCTGGTGGTGAAGGGAGCTTCAAACGCGAGGTGTGAGGCCAAGAAAGGTGAAGCAACTCCTCAGAAGATGCAGAATATGTGGAAGGTACACCCTACATAAGGACAGGTGCCCATACTGTGGGGGAGAGGTGCGAATTCCGCATCCAGCCAGTTTTTCAATAGATGACAAGTACCTGAGGTACAGAGGGTTTATGAAAAGGAGAATCCGAAGTGATACAAACAACGATATACGCTAAAATGAAGGTTGAACTCATAAACCCGATTCTGGTGGAGGGACTTCCAGGATTAGGGTCCGTAGGGGCAATTGCCATTTCCTATGTAATGAAAAAATTGAAAGCAAGAAAGTTTGCGGAGTTGTATTCTCCGTTCTTTCCGCATCACGTCATTGTTGATAAGGATGGAAATGTTAGCCTTCTGCGAGCGGAGTTTTACTTTTTGAGGGGAAATGGTGGCAACGATTTGATCCTCCTGACAGGGGACGGTCAAGCTCAAACAATTAACGGTCAGTATGAAATGGTGAGCAAGATTTTGGACTTTGTCCAAAAATACGGGGTTAGGACAATAGTCACGATAGGAGGATACTATTCAGCGTGGGAAGGGGGAAAACTCCGAGTGATATGTGCTTCCACGAGCCCTGTGCTTCAAAGAAAGGTGTTAAAGGCAGGTGCGATCCCTAGCCCGACGGGCAACCCGATCGTTGGCGCTGCTGGTCTCTTTTTGGGACTAGCGAGAATTAGGGGGATAGACGCTACATGTCTCTTGGGCGAAACCACAGGATATGTGCCTGATCCAAGAGCTGCAAAGAGTGTTCTAATGGTGCTTCGTGAAATTCTCGGCATTAAAATTGACTTAAAAGAGCTAGATGAAGTCATCGAAAAGTCAGATGAGGTCACTAATAGATTGGCTGAAATCCAGAAGAGAATGGAGATGTTTGAAACAGCCTCACGCAAGACGGAGAGAGAAAAAATTCCTTACATCAGCTAATCCTTCCAGTCTTGTCCTCAGGTTCCGTATTCCACTTCATAGACAAACACTATGCGATTTGAAGAGATGAAGACTGGTTTGAAGTGTGCCGGCTCCACTTGACTCAATATGTCATATATCGGGATGCCCGCGTTGTACAATGTGCTTTGTATATTTGGGTCAACTAAGGCTCCGTAAACCATGAGTTTTGTGAGCACCGTGTCTGCCTTAGGGATGTAAAATCCACTGAAACCAAGCTGCTCAGTGATCGATTTATCACTCAACTCTGTTGAATTTAGTCCAGCTATCTCCGCCATCCAAGTCCACTTCACCTCATCACCGTACAAGATTGTTTGTCTCGCCAATAGGGAAAGACCGATTGTGGTAAAAACAACAACGTGCGTCGCCTTGAAATTCTTAAGAATGGTTAGTGCCTGCGTCTCATTCGACATGAACATTCGACCAATTTGAGCGATCTGCGTTGTGTTCAATGTTCCATTGTCTGCTAAAGTGGACTTGTTTGCACCGACTGAAATCCAGTATCCATAGTCCCACCAGGAGACGACGACAGCGTCGCTTGGGAGGCTTTCCCTCATCCAACCTAGGGCTTCCTGCCAGTCATCAATGTTCGCGCGCACGGGCATGGATGAGGAGGCCATCGTAGTTGGCATATAACCAGCTTCTACCCCATTCATCAAAGTCAGTGACAGCAATAAGAATAGAATGATTGCAAAGCTCAAACTAAAACCCTTACCAACAGGGCGAACTGGCGCGAAACGTACCCTCCTCCTTGCAAACGGCCTCTCCATAGCTATGTCCACAAAGGGCTTCAGGGCCTCAACTATGGCCAAAGAGCCCAACGCACAAAGCGCAGGGGCCAGAACTACAGCTAGTCGAATCATTGAACCAGCAAAATACAGGGATGTGAGTGTGTATACTATCAAAAATACGTTTTGATTTGTCAAGTTCCTAGCAGCAAAATACAAGCCCAACAGAGCCAAGAACACGACCACACCAAACTCATAGTATATTGCACTCCATGTTGCTGCTCTGTGCTCTTGGACAGACTCTATGATTGGCTGGCTGAACCGTTCAAACGGGTTGAGAACCGATATAAACCTAGCAGCTGGAAGTGAAATGTAATTATATTGCCAAAGAAGATACCCGGCCAAACCTATCGCTATGAAGGATCCGACCACAAGAGTAATTCTGGCTCGGGTAGTTTTGATGAATTTTACGGCCTCAAACATAATCAGTAGCAGAAGCACACCAATCGCAGCTAGAAACTCGAAAGACGTTAGAAAACTACTAATGGTATAACCAGCTTTTGTTGCAAAAAGCCATATCAAGACACCACATACCCCAAATATGGTGATGTACGATATAATAAGTCGCAGAGAGGACTTCCTTAAGATTATCAAAGCAAACGTAAACAAAGATAGAAGCCCGAGCATATAGAGGGAGGCTCCCCAAGACAAGCAGAGATAGCCGAGTGAGAGCCCAGCAAGGACAGCATAAATGGTTCTAAATGATTTAATCTCAGTCCAAACAAGTTGCAAAAATCCAGCCTTAGTTGCTTTTTTCGGCTCCAATGAACGTAGGAAGAAAAGAGATGTGAGAAGCATGGCTAGGATGCCCACTGTCTCGTCGTCATAGAATCCGAGTGTAGTTCGTCCTATGTACGCCGGGTTCACAGCAAGCAAGAGCGAAAAGAATAGGCCAACCGCCTTGCCACCGATGTCCTTCCCCAAGAAATACGCCACGACGCATGTTGCTGCGGCCATAACCACTGGAAAGAGTATACAGACATCCAGCACACTTACTGAGATCCCGAGCGCTGATACAAAGAAATACAAGGCGGCTCCTGCAAATGGAATTCCTAGAAAGGACGAGCGTGGCACATCTCTTCCGTATGGGTACCAGTACCTCATCCAATCGCTAGGCGGCGTTGTGTAAAAAGCTGAGAAGCCTTTTTCGGCAACAAATCTGGTCACATCGTAATTGAAGTACGGGTCAAATTCGGAGAGGGAAAATCCCCAGTTCAGGGGAAGCAAACGGATGAGGACGGATATAGCTACGGATGATGAAACGCACAGAAACCAAGCTATGTCTCCTCTTGAGATTTTTCTGTTAAGATACCTAATGCTTCGAGAAAAGAATGGTGTGCTCTTGCCTAATGCTTCCCCGACTCTCTTGAGTATACTGGACATTTGTTAGTAGCCTCATCAATGCTTATTTCTTATAGATTTTGATTTCCAAGTTCTTAGATTTAAAGCGTAATTTGCTACCGCATCTTGGGCATTTTCCACTATGCTTTCGGATAACGTCCTCAGGAGGTAGGAGTTCTAAACCGCTGTAAAGAACTTCACCACACTTCGTGCAAACGATTCGTTGTGGCACTAAAGAAGATCCTCCATATCAGATATAAGTGAAGAATTGGTGTATTAAATGTTTAGCTATGCATGGAGAAGATAAGAAAAGTTTTCAACAGATTAGTCTGATTTAAATTGGTGCACATTTAGATATAAAACGGAGAAAACAGAATACTAGTATTTGAGTTAAGATATACCAAACTATGCCCACAACGGAAAGTGAATAGGCATGGCTTCCATCGTCAAAAGGATCATTAGCAGGTTAAGAGAGATGCGTCTCCCTCGCGTGTCGGTGAAGCCTCCAGCCATAGTTACAATCGTTCTTCTGATCGCAATATCCATCTTCCTGCTCGCCGGCGGCGTCTACAACATAATGATGAGCCCTCCGATCATTGGTTATAGTTATGGGTTGCAGGATCAGTCGTGGTTTGAGAGTATAGTGGCAATCATTCTGTTTGCGGTAGGCTTTGCTGGTGTGTTCGTTTCCTATAAGAGTACTCGTTACGCCTATAAGCCTAGGCAGGCGGCAATGTTACTCCTGATAGGGGTGGCCCTGCTACTTACATCCTTCATCGGATGCCAGTACATATTTTTGCTCAAGAAAATTGCGGTTGAGTTGACAGTCACAGGATTACATTTTTTGGTGCTAGTCGCGTTGCTGATGGCTTTTCTTTATGTACTCTACGAAAAAGAGCGGTCAGCATAATTCAGTTGAGGCATCTAGTTACCAGGGTTTCCTCTTTATTTTGAGGAAATAGGCTATCACATTTGTGAACACATGTAAAATTAGGGTTATTACTATTACGAAGATTATTGTAATGGTGTCGTATGTAAAAACGCGTGAGCTCAGAATGAGCGCTCCGGCAATAAAGTCTAGCTGATCAAGGATCGGAAGAGGAGCGCCTGGTGACAGACCTGCCCTCCTTTTGATGAATGCCCCCGCCAGATCCCCTACTAGTGCACCAAGAGATAGGAGGAAACCGCGCAAGACTTCTTTTTCCATAATGCCGACGGTCGTTCCAAATGCCAATCCTGCGATAAACCCCCTTATCGTTTTATTCTCACCGAAGATTCTCTGTCCATCGGTGAAATTGCGATTGAAATCTATTGGCGGTCCTCCGCCAAATATGGTTGGAGTCGCGTTGGCAAAGTATGCTGGAAGAAAAGCGTAAAAGACATGAATAGCTTTGTAAAGGGCTTCCCGCATTTTACCACTCTAAACTTCACTTTTTAGTTCCAAAGTTCTTTGCTGATCAATAGGTAAAACTAACGCTCAACATCTGTTACACCGCCCTCCGTTAAAGCGAACAAGATGCGGATGTCTTTGAATCTGAACCCTAGGTGCTTTTCCAGAAAAACTTCTCGAAGACGAGGATTCTGAGAGAGTTCAAGTCGCAAAATATTTTGGGACCAGAACTTCAAAACCCTCTCAGCCACAGGCTCTATTCTTCCAGCACCTTCCCTACTTAACACGCTGTGAACCTGGCTTGTAAGTAGCAGGGCGATGTGGCCTTTTTTGGCTATTTTTACTAGGTACGCAAGTTGCCTGTTTAAGGTTCGATTCAGAGCGAAGGATTTTTCTACTCCTCCTAATTCAACTCTGTAAAGAGATGTTACCGTGTCAACCACCATCAATGCAACTTTTTTTGATATGAAGCTCTCCAGATTTTCGATAAGAGTGCTCTGCTCTTGGAAGCTCCTAGGTTTGAAGAGTATTATCAGCGGGGCAACTGATTCGAGGTCATATCCAGCAATCTGCGTTAATCGTGTGGTGGAAAAACTGTTATCGGCATCTATGAACAGCGTCTTCTTTCCTTGTCTTGCACAGGTGACTGCACACTGTATCGCTAGCGTAGTTTTTCCCGTTTTGAACGGTCCATAGATGAGGGTAATATACCCCCTAGGAATTCCTCCTTCTAAGATTCTGTCAATTGCACCGCAGTTTGTTTGTATGTGTTCAACTGGAGATTCCTTTAACATTTTTGTCCCCTACAAAAACCTATTCTTATACAACAATTAATGTAAATTTAACGTCTTCTTTTGTGTCGAAGCTTATAAACACTGGACAAAGATTTATAGAAAAATTGATGGCTGCTCTCATCATTTGTAGGAAATTGTGTAAGGATAGAAAGATGCGGGGTCTAATTGTGTTTGGAGAGATCGCTGTCGTCACAACTTCTGGAAAGGCGTACTATCGGCTGGTTGACGGGTTAACAAGGAGGGCGGTTTCATTTGTTAGCCTGACGCCTGAGGATGCCATTCCGATTTCCGTGAAGATTGTGATCACCACGAATGAGGAAAAAAAGAAGGTTCGTTTCTCTAAGGTTCTAGTATACTATGAGGACGACGATCCAACGGATGTTATAGAAAAGGCGCTTCAAATGCTCAGTAATAAATCCACATACGATCAGGTCATCGTGGGTGTTGACCCAGGAAAGGCATTCGGCATAGCTGTCATGGGTGACGGAAATATATTAAGGTCAATGAACGTTTTTGATGCCGAAGAAGCAGCTCAAAGAATACTGCAGGCCCTAAATGCGATAAACGCGAACAGGAAAAAGGTAAAGATCGGTAATGGCGCCAAGGAGTATCAGCTAGAGTTGGTTAGACAGCTAAACAGATGCCTTCCACTAGACATCATATTGGAATTGGTGAATGAGAAAGGAACGACAAGAACCGGCGAGGCTCTGTCAAAGTATCGCCACACCACGCGTGATATCATGTCCGCTGTGAGGATATCAATGAGGAAAGGATCCGAGATTTCGAGGGGGAAGAGCCATGAATAGGTCTGTGGAAAAAGATAGGACAATTCTGGTCAGTGGTCCCTCGTCGGTTAAGCTTTTAAAAGGCAAGGTAAGCGTTCTAGGAGCTAAGTTATCTGTCAAAGATAATGTTATCGTGAGAAAGGGAAAATCTCTTCCTTTTGAAGCAGAGGTTTCCTCTGTCCTTGAGATCGTTGATGGCAGAAGATCCGAAATTGAAGAAGTCGGCGGGAGCACCATTCCCGTCTCTTGGAGAGAAGCAGTAAGGTATCTATTATCGTTGCCCAGACCCTACACGGTGATGATTCTTGGGGATGTAGACTGTGGTAAAACGGCATTCTGTACGTTTATGATAAATAATGCATTGACATCAGCGTCCGAAATATCGATCATTGACGCGGATCTAGGTCAGTCGGATTTAGGTCCACCCGGGACGATAGGATTAGGACGGGTTAAGAAACCTTTCACCGACCTCTTCTTCGAGGGAGCTATGGCGACGTATTTTGTAGGAAACACAAGTCCAAATGGTGTGACAGACAATGTTATCTCTGGGTTAACCAGACTGAAAGCGAAAGCTTTAGAGATGGGTTCCGATTTTATCGTGATAAACACTGACGGCTGGGTTCAGGACGAGGGTGCTAGAGAATACAAAGTTAGAATGATAAAAACCATTTTACCAGAGGCTGTGATCGGTATACAGATCGACGGTGAGTTAGAGGATATACTGACATCTGTTGAAGGGAACGCGGTATATCTTCTTCGATTAGACCCCTCATCATCAATAAGGAAACGGAGCAGGGAAGAGAGGAAGTTTCTGCGAGAGCAGGGTTACAGAAAGCTTTTGAAGAACGCTGCCTTAAGGAGTGTCCCCATGGGCTGGGTGAAGCTTGAAAACACTTTTCTGGGCCTCGAAAGTGCGTCTTCCGATATAGAATTGAAACTCAGTCAGATTTTAGGGCGAAAAATTCTATTCTGTAGAGAAAACCCAAGCAGCGTCTTCGCTGTGTTGAAAGGAAAAGAAATAGTTGATAACGAGAAGATTAAGGCTGTTGAAGAGGTTTTTCAAAAGAAGCTTCAAATGATAAATGAGAGTGATGAGAAATGGTTAATGGTCGGTCTGCTGAATGACGACAGAGAATTTTTGGGTCTAGGCACGATCCATGGGATAGATTACGAAAAAAAGCTTCTAAAACTTTATGCCTCATACCGGGGAAAGGTGGATATTGTCCAGTTTGGTCAGGTGAAGGTTGACCGTCACGGAAGGGAACTTGGAATCTCAACAAGTTTTCTGAGTGAGCAATCATATTCGTAGTAAAGGTGTTCAGCCAATTATTGTTAGAACATGACCTAATTGTTTCTCTTCGCACGCAATGATCGATCGCGATCGATATATGCCCACTCTGTCTTGACTTCCTACATGTGTCCAGACGGGCAGAGGTCCAGAAGGAGACAACTTTCACATGCTGGTTTTCTCGACTTGCACAAGGCTCTTCCAAGTGAAATCAACGAAAGGTGGAGTGCTAGGTATTCATTTGGTGGGTAGATTTCTTGTAAGGATCGACGGACTCCCTCATAATCAGCGTCTTTATGACACAGGCCCAGTCTTTTGGATACTCTGAAAACATGTGTATCTATGGGGATCGTTGGTTTGTTGCCGCAAAATAAGAGGAAGACATCTGCTGTCTTTGGGCCGACTCCTGGAAAATTCAATAGATTTTCTCTTGCTTGGTCCAGTGGCATTTTCAAGACTGGCGTTAGATCGCCATTAAAATTAGTCAAAACTACCTCTGCGAGATGTTTAATGGTCTTAGATTTGTTGCGGCATAGTCCGGCCACCCTTATTGCCCTCCTGATGTCTTCTTCGTCTGCACTGGCTAACGATTTTGGAGTTATGGGGAAACTGGAAGAAAGATTCTGAAATGCCTTTCTTGAGTTTTTGTCATTTGTGTTTTGAGACAGGATTGTGAGTACCAGAATTTGGAACGGACTTCGTGATCTGTCTGCGTTTTTCGGTGTTGGAAAGCGTTCTTTGAGTCGTTTTAGAATTAGAGCCGCCCTTTCGTCTTTCATTTTTATCTAATCAAGTCCTTTGGTTGTTGTTTTAAGCTTGGTCGAGAAAAATATAGTATAGGACGGTAAAATGCCTTATCCAAGAACCTTTAGTGAGGAGATAAAGGAAGGTAAATACAACTTTACGGTTACCCTGTTTGAAGTGGAAAATGCTGCTATAGTTTTATTTAACGAAAAGGGGCGCATGCGTTTGGGAACACTTGCTGTGGCTATGCCTCACTTTGAGGGCGGGCCTTGCGTCTCCTCTGTACTCCTAGGTGAAAGAAATATGATTATTACTAAAGTATTGGCTGAGCAACTCTCGTCTCATTTTAACAGGATAGTCCTTGTCTCAACTCATCTAAAAGAGATCAAAGGAGACCTTGTGGGATCTGTTTTAATGAGGCTGGCACAGAAATTGCTTGACAAGATTAAGGAGAACTAATGAAGGCTCTCCTATTTTTTAACTTGTGGTGCACATTTCAATGCATGTACGAAGTGGTGCTATGCTGGATTTGCACTTGCCCTTCGTTATTCTCGGAATATAGAAGGCTGCTTTAGCCGAGTTTGTGTATACGCATCTGAATCCTATTTCTTCGATCGGCTCTACAACCATGCATGTGTTCAAAAAAACATCTCCTCCAGCCGATCTTATTATGCTGACGTATCCAGATTTTTTCGCTTCCTCGAAGACTTTTGGTGAGGTAAAGATCCAAAATTTGATGCCCCTCTTAACCGTTCTTCCGGAAATTAGTTTTGCGATCTTTCTTAGCTCTTGAATAGAAGAGTGCGGGCATCCCATTGCGACCAGATCTGGCTCCTCTGTCGTTGACAGCTCGTCATAGACGGATTGTACCTCCTCGCTTGTTACCTCCAATTTATATTTCGGTTTATCTCCTCCAAAAACACCCCCAATGTCCTTGGCCTCAGGTGTCAAACCCAGTACGTGAAATAGAGCGACAGATCCTGAGGCTGCTGAGGCCGCACCTAAGAGCTTCAGATCGTCTAAAGAAGCGCCCTTTATTCCGTCGTATGCAGGGACTTCGCTTGTTTCGACCTCTTTGCCGACGTAGTATCCTAGGGCAGAGTAGTCTGTTTCGTTCTTAGGTTTGAAACAAACCTTTACGTGGACATTACCCGTCCTGTTTTCGTCGAGCAGATATCCCATCAAAGGAACCTTGCCAATTAGTGCGGCTGACAAGGCATCCAACCCACCATGCCTATTCGTCCTCGCCCCCACCACCGAGTTGACGAATGCTACAGCAGACGACTCCGAGAAACCAACAACCTCGCCGAACTCGGGTCTGTTTCCAGAGAGGTAGGGCGTGCAGGTGCATGATGCTTCTACCCCCAATCTTTTGTACGCCCTACATATCCTGAGTTGTTTTTCAGCGAACCATTCTGGGATCCCCATCTCTCTCCATCTCTTGAGGTCCATTCCAGCTGGGTTTTGAGTTGCCTTAGTCCTTACTTTAACTTTTTCCCTAGCGAGTTCCTCCACCAGATGGAGGGTTGGGTCGCCGACTGTTCTGTACGAGACACCTGCCACCTGAGACCGCTTGATGGGGACGAGTCTCTCAGCATTGTTTAGGTCGCCTATCGTGGTCAAAAGCCTCATCGCTCTTTCTAGGATCCACCCCTTCTGCCCGTCGAGAATATTCTCTTCTTCTTTAGAAAGGAACATTTTGTCCCTCGCTCACCTCTTCTACACAGGCTTCATTATCCCTGATGTAAGCTTTTGCTTCGTTTCCGTTGTCTAGGAAATTGAAAATTTTTTCATCTATATTTGAGATCATCGGAACCCCTCCGAATATGGCCCCTGAAATGGTGATGAGTTCTGCCCTACGCGTGGCAATTAGCTTCGGTGCCAAGCCTCCTCTAGAAAGACCGTATATTACGTTGGATCCTGCTGTGCTACCTCTTCCTTCTTGGAATATGAATATTTTGGAGGATATCCTCTCTCCCTTTATGTCTAAGTCTGTTCCTACAATCTTCCCTGTATTAAGGTCTACGTCACCGAGGAACGATATCTTTGACTTGGTTATCAGGACTTTTCCACAGATCTCACCGATCCATCCTTGGACGACTCGTCCTCTGAAGATCACGCCTTCCTCGTCTCCTTTGTTAAAAGATTTAAGGGGTCTGCACGGCTATAAAAGTTGAGAGGGTTCTGTATGCATGTAAGCGATCTGAGAGAGTTTGTGAAGCTTCTTCAGGACGATGGGTGCTTAGAAGAGTTTTCGACGTCTGCTTCCACGAAGTATGAGATTCCTTCGATGCTTAAGAAATATGATGGCAAAAAAGCTGTCTTGTTTACGAGAGTCAAGGGTTACGAAATGCAGGTTTTCGGGGGCGTCTGCTGTAGGAGGGCGTTTGTGGCTAAGGGACTGAAGACCACCCCTGAGGCGGTTCTGGAGAAGATAATACTTTCTTTGGAAAAACCGGTCAAGCCCAGGGTCTTTAGTGACGGGGCCTGTCAGGAAGTGGAAGCCGAAGATGTAGATCTGATCCGCGATTTGCCGATATTGACGCATTACGAAAAGGATGGTGGACCATACATAACAAGTGGCATCGTACTTGCCAAGGAGCCCGAGACAGGAAGGATGAATGCGTCGTATCATCGCATGATGGTTATCGGGAAAAAGAGACTTGTAGCAAGGTTGGTAGAAGGTCGAGATCTTCACAGATTCTATACACAAGCTGAATCTAAAGGGAAACCTCTCGAGGCAGCCGTAGTTATCGGTGCCCCAGTGGAGTTGCTCGTCGCCGCCGCTACTTCTCCTGGGCAGATGTGTGAGGTCGATGTAGCGGGAGGTCTCGCTGGTTCCCCACTGGAGTTGGTGCGTTGCAAGACCGTAGATGTTATAGTCCCCCGTTACTCAGAGATTGTTTTAGAGGGGAAATTCCTTACTGCGCATGCTAAGGAAGGGCCCTTCGTCGATGTGACTAGCTGCTACGACATCGTCAGAGACCAGCCTATTTTTGAGGTAAGTACGCTCACTAAGAGGGAGGACGCCTTTTATCAGGCTCTGCTACCAGGCGGGATGGAGCACAAACTACTGATGGGTTTACCTCATGAGGCGAGGATGCTTGACGCTGTGAGGTCAGTCAGCAATGTTTGTGATGTCTCTCTTTCTACTGCGGGGTCAAACTGGCTCGACGCTGTTGTCTCCATCAGGAAGACGCATCCAAACGAACCGTACTTGACAGGAATGGCTGCGCTTACAGCCCACTATAGCTTGAAGAGGGTGATTATAGTTGACGTCGACGTTGACATCAGGGACACGCTGGCCGTTGAAACGGCTGTTGTGGAGAGGGCTCATCCTGCTGAGGACTATTTCATCATAAGGAACGTAAAGGGCTCGACATTAGATATGAGCGTATTGCGTGAAGGAGGTGCAAAGTTGACGCCTGCGAAGTTGATAATAGACGCCACGATCAAGGGGGAAAGGATGTTCTTTGAGAAGGCTAAAATTCCGACCTCAAAAGAGTAGATGCCGCCTGTAGCGCTTCTTTCATAAATCTTGGTATGCTCCTCAATGCTTGCAGGAAGTCTTGATCATCTCGGACGTTAGCTCCCAGATTTCCCCAGCAACCTCATCTACTTGCCTTTCACCATCCGTAACCTTCCATTTGAACCTCCTAGCCAAGTCTAGGTAAGCGGTTCTAACGCGCTCTAGAAAACTTCTATCTTTTTCATAGACATCTCTCCAAGTTGTTCTCTGAAAGTGTGTGTCGACTGAAACATCTATCACGATGACCATGTCTGCTGGTGGTAAGCCTCTTTCCAGGCTCATCATCCATCCCAGATCTAGCCCGTTGGCTAGTCCGTATACTAAGCCAGAAGGCGTGTATCTGTTGGCGATAATAACTCTTTCCTCGTTTAACCACTCCTCTATGTCAGGCTTTCTCTCCCACCTATTCGCTGCAAAAAGGCATTGCCTAACCTCGGGGCCAAAGTCACGTTTCCCCTGAAAAAACCTTTTGATCTCCTTCCCGATCGGGGTGGTATAGTCTGGAAAGGATATGGATCCAACCTCATAACCTTCCTTCTTTAGTTTCTCTACAAGGAGTCGAGCGTTTGTTCCCTCACCCGAGCCATCTATTCCTTCGATACAGATCAGAAATCCCTTCAATTGCTTGGACTCCTAAATACTATTGATGAGCATTCTCTTTTCTTGCTTATTACAGTTGAGCCCCGCTTATCTGTGTTAGATTGATCGAAAGGAAAAATTGGTATGCCTGCTTAGATCCGCAACTTCAACCGCAGTAAAATCGTATCCGTGTCGCGATCGACCGTTGGAAATAGAACTTAACCTTATTATTGTCGTCGGTCTTAATGAATTAAGTGGTGTTGTTTGTGAGTAAGGATGAAGGCCTGAAGAGGATGACCCATCTACTTCTGCAAGGTGCAACATTACTCAACATCCCCTGCCCTGCGTGCGACTCCCCTCTGTTTAAGTTGAAGAGCGGAGAACTCTACTGTCCCAACTGTCAGAAGCATGTGGTGAAAGCTGAGGAGGAGGCTTTAAAGGTATCGCAAAACGCGGTCATCAACTCGTTAAACCAGACCATTTGCCGAAAGCTCACAGAACTTAACGAGTTAATTACAAAGGAGGAGAACCAGGAAAGACTGAGCGTCTACCTGAAGAACCTCGTGTCGTGGCTGGAGGCTTTAGAGAAGACCAAGCGGCTCAGCGTTTAGGTCTAGAATAGCCCCGAAAAACCTCACTCCTTTATTACTTCTAGAAGAGAGACAATGTTCCATATGCGCGTCCTCGTATAAGGGGGCATGTTTGGGTCAAGGCTTATGTCATCCATGATGCTTATGGCGTTAACTGCTCTGACACCCTGGCTGAGCTTTCCATCCGACAACATATTCAGGGCTTCCTTCGCGGCCCGCCTAATGTTTCTAGGCGTCGTATTATCCTCGCTTATTGTGGTCAGAATGGACGACGCTTGCCTGATCCTCTCTTCGTATTCGGCCGTTCTTTTTCTTCTAGAAGGCATGTAAACCACCCCAGCGAGAAAGGAGTTTAATCTTATTTAAGTTCAATCCTATTAAATAAGGGTTTTTGGCACTACAGCCTTCGTCAGATTACTGGGTCACGTGTCACTTAAAATTAGTGAGGATGAGATTGATCGATGGAAAAAAGGGTGGCTCAAGCTGAGCAGCTGATGGAGTATTACCGAACTAAAAAGGACGATATTAGAAAAAAGCTTCGTCAATTCGAAGATGCTCTAAACCAGCCTGACGAAAAAATCTTTGCAGAGCTATGTTACTGTATATGTACTCCTCAATCAAAGGCCGTACTCTGTGACGAAGCCATAGCATCCTTGGAGAAGAGTAACCTGCTTCTAAAGGGAGACGTCGGTCAGATAAGGCGATTTCTAAGGAGAGTGAGATTCTCCGGTCGTAAAGCTAGTTACATCGTCGAGGCAAGGAGGATGTTCAAAAAGAATGGAAAGACTGGGATTAAAGAGCGGCTTACATCCTTCCATGATGTTCACCAGCTAAGAGAGTGGATAACAAAGAATGTTAAGGGGGTGGGTATGAAAGAATCGAGTCACTTTCTAAGAAACATTGGTCTCGGAAAAAATCTAGCAATTCTAGATAGACATATCTTGAGAAAACTAAAGGAATTCGGCGTCGTAGGGGAGGTAAAAAGTCTTACAAAGAAGGAATATATGAGTATAGAATCGAAGATGATGGCGCTTGCAGAGAGGCTCAATATATCAATGGAGGAACTGGACCTGCTCCTCTGGTCCAGAGAGACCGGAAAGGTTTTTAAGTGATTGATCTCTCACCCCTTTCTGAAATTGGAGTTCCTTGGATAAGTATGGGCCATCGTAGTCATAGCCAAAACGCATATAGTAATGCTTGGTTCCTAGCGCACTTGTAACAACAATTTTTGTAAGGTCAAACTCTTCCACCGTTACTCTTTCAGCCTCCCTGAGGAGCATTCTGCCATAACCCTTATGCTGCCAAGCACCGTCGAGATGTTTCCCAACTGGAACAATGGGGCCGAAAACCCTGAGCTCCCTGATTATTGAAGCCTTCCCGAGCCTGATTTCTGGTCTATGTGCTTCACCTGAAGGAATTCTCAGCCTAATGTATGCGATGAGGATGTCGTTTATGGGATCTTCCGCAGAAATAAAGATTTCCACCCCCTCTGACGCCTCGTAAACGCGCCTCAAAACCCGTATGTTCTTCACCTCTGGCTTTATTCCGTCTTTCAGTAATCGATGACCAACCTCTCTGCATCGTATACAACGACAGACTAGTCCTTCGCCTTTCAGCCTGCTCGAAACGATTTGTCGAAGGTTGCTCTTCTTAACCCCTGCTATTATTAGATTGGCGGGGATATCCCTCTGAACCCTCATTACCCTGACCCAAGGGGGAATGATCTTAGCGACCTGAACGAGGAGATCAGTGGCTTCTTCTGTTGTGTAGGGTTCGTACTCGCCTTTCAGCCACCAGTCATAGACTCTTGTTCCACGTATAACCAGCGTCGGGTAGATTTTCAGCATATCGGGTCTGAACGATGGATCATCAAGAACCTTCATGAATCCCTCAAAATCCCTCTTGAAGTCTGAGCCTGGCAACTTTGGCATCATGTGATAACATACTTTCAATCCGGAGTCTTTAAGTACCCTCGTGGCTTTGACGACATCCTCAACACTATGCCCCCGATCAACAAGTTCATATACGTCGTCATACACGTTCTGGACCCCTAACTCCACGCGCGTAATGCCCATTGACAGCATGCGGTCTACGTCTCTTTCCTTGGCCCAATCAGGCCTTGTTTCAACAGTTATGCCCACATTTCTGACCATACTTGCCTCTGCATTTTGCTTCGCCTCTTCAAAAGAACTTGACTTTGCCCCCGTGATCGCGTCTAGGCAATCTTTAATGAATCGCTCTTGATACTCCAGAGGAGTTGCCGGGAACGTTCCTCCCATAATGATCAACTCGGCTTTGTCAACCGTATGCCCGATGGCTTCCAACTGTTCGATACGCTTTCTGACCTGAGGGTAGGGCTCAAAGAGATTCTGCTTTCCTCTCATAGCAGCCGGCTCACAACCTGTATAAGATTGCGGTACACCAGTTGAGGGGCCGCCCGGACAATAAGCACAGGGAGAGGACTTTGGGCACGGAAATGGTTTCGTCATAACAGCTATAACGGTAACGCCGCTGATCGTCCTAACAGCCTTCCTCTTTAGAATTGGAAGGAGTCTCTCACGTTCACCACTATTTAAGCACTTGATTATCTCACTGTTTCCTAGCATGCGTGATCCGTACTTTCGGCACACATCAAACTTTACTCTGTCTAAGTCCTTCTCACTCGGGTTTGGAACACTCTCCAGCCGTCTGATGATATCTCTGCACATGGCTTCCTGCATAGCTTTTCTCACTGACACTAAACTTTTACAAAATGAAATCGATCGTGAACACTTTCGATGAGAGATGGCTGGAGATAGGGTAGAAACGCTTCTGTTTTAAAGTTAAGTCAGGGTTGGAGCGTTGAGGCTTCAACAGAGTATAGCTTTGTTGAGATTAGCGACTTCTTGACCCAGACCAGTACTGCCCAATCTTAGTTCCAAAAACAATCCTTTTCCTGTAGTTTCTACGGTTCCTAGATTTGGGAGTAGGCCTCTTTCTGTTAGTTGAGGGAGTTTTTGGGGTTTGGCTCCTAACCTTTCCAGCCTTCGTAAGAGAACCATGAGTCGGCATTCTTGCTCATATCCTCCATGCTAAGATCGAAACCAGTATAGAATTGATAATGATCCTTAATAAAGGATTCTCCGCTGATCGAAACCTATTGATGAAAACAGTCTTTAACGTTGTTAGTTCTCTGGTACATTCAATTTGACGTTAGAAAAGACTTCAAAAACCCAAAGATAAAAAATCGAGCAGAACATATAATAGACCGAGGATTGGCTTTGAATAGGACGTGGAAACATTGAAAGCCTCTATTGCCGAGTGCATTGTGGGGTTTTTTGGCTTCAATGAGAATAACGAGCTTATTAAGAGCATACTTTTTCCCAAGAACGCGGAGAAGATCGCTGAGAGAATCGAGGAATCCCAGAGAGGGGAAATTGTAAAAGAACTGGAAAAATTGATTTCAGACCTTAAAGCTTTGGGGTACGCGTCCTTCATTTTTGAGAGCGATCAATTGGCTAAGACTGTGCATGAGAAGATAGATGTCGACGTTGAATTTGAGAGACCAAGCTCATCGGCGAAAAAACTGCGTCAAAATCTTGAAAGAATGGTTATCGAAGCTGGTTATGCAAAGGACTCAGAGGGGGTTAGGAGGCTCATGTACGACGTATCCATGTTCCTAGCGACGACAAAGGTCAAGTTGGCCGGTGAGGAAAAAGACCTTCTTGTAATTCAGGCTGTGTCAGCCCTAGATGAAGTAGATAAGATCTTCAACATGATCTCGGGAAGGGTTAGGGAGTGGTATGGCCTCCACTTTCCAGAGCTCAGTAGGCTCGTTGACAAAAACGAATTATACCTGAAGCTGGTTGTTGACTTGGGTGAGAGGGATGATTTCACCGCAGAAAAAATCAGGGATGAGGGGCTGCCTCTCTATGAGGCGAAGAAATTGGTTGAAGCTGCTAAATCCTCGATGGGGATCGATATCAGTGAAGCCGACATCTCTGGGATACGTGAGCTTTCTAAAAAGGCCTTGAGCCTGTACGAGTCCAGAAGAGGGATTAGACAATACATCGGAGAGACTATGGATGAAGTCGCCCCCAATGTCAAGGCCCTAGCGGGTCCAACTCTTGGAGCCCGCTTGATTGCCGCGGTTGGAGGACTTAGAAACCTTGCCAAGAAACCGTCTAGTACCATACAGGTACTGGGTGCTGAAAAAGCCCTCTTCAGATCTATCAGAACAAAGGCCAGCCCTCCAAAACATGGGATAATCTTCCAACACCCAGAAGTCCACGGCTCCTCACGTAGAGAAAGAGGAAAGATAGCTAGAGTTTTAGCTGGGAAACTGGCCATAGCAGCCAGATTGGATGCTTACTCTGGAAGAAACATCGGTGGCAAGTTAAGAGCAGATCTCAACAAAAGGATCAAAGGAATTAGGGAAGCATACAATCATTGCAATGATGAAAGAAGAAAACTGAAGGAGAACAAAGCTTTTGTCTCTGCAAGTTAAGCCCCACGAGAAGTTTCACGGGTTCTATTGGATACCTTTGGAGGAAGAAGAGCGCCTTGCGACAAGAAACCTAACTCTAGGGAGGGCTGTGTACGGGGAGCGTCTAGTCAGATCCTGTGGAGTTGAATACCGATTGTGGAACCCCTTCAGAAGCAAGCTGGCTGCAGCTGTTCTGAACGGTCTTAGGAACATGCCAATAGATGAGGGAGATAGCGTTCTATACTTGGGCGCGGCGACTGGAACAACGTCCAGTCACATCTCAGACATTGTCGGATTTAGGGGGAGTGTCTACTGCGTTGAGTTTGCACCACGCGCTTTCAGAGAGCTGATCGTAAGGGTCTGCAAATACAGAGAGAACATGCTTCCAATCCTCGCGGATGCGCGAAACCCAGAGGTCTATAGAATGCTCGTCGGGTCGGTTGATGTCATATACTGTGATGTAGCCCAGCCGGAACAAGCATTGATCCTCGCTGAGAATGCTCGCATGTATCTGAAGGAAGATGGGTGGGCGATTCTGGCTGTGAAGGCCAGAAGCATAGATGCAATAAAATCGCTGAAAAAGATCTACAAGATGGAAAAAGAAACGCTGGAAAAGCTCGGGTTCACCATAAAGGAAGAGATAAAACTGGAGCCATACGACAAGGCACATGAATTGATAGTTTCAAAAAGCACAAAGTGAACACATTTATCGGGCAAAACACGTTTTCGGTAACTCATCAGGATCTACATGTTGAAACTTGGTTGTAAGCTACATGCCTTTGCCTTGTCGCGTACAATGCATCTAGCAAAACATAGTCTGACTTAAGGTAAGGTTTATAAAGCCCTCAACACGCTACTTGTGATAGCCTCAATACCGTTCTACATTCCTACATAAACCATTACCCTCCATATAAAAAGAATGTAGAGAAATACGCTTATGCGCATTCAGAAAACGGTAGGAGGCTATTCTAAGTTCGACTAAGTGATTATGTACGAGGGGAAAAATAAACGTCATTATCCCGATCAGATTTATGGACCCTTACGAGATCATTCCTCCAAGAAAGAGGGCTAGTTAGGCAGCACCTGGACTCGTACAATGACTTCGTAGAAAAGGGCTTACAAGAAATCATAGATGAAGTAGGCGAGATACAGATCGAGTCACCAGAGTATCCTCTCAAGGTAAAACTCGGGAGAATTGAGGTCGGCCGACCATGTGTCGTCGAAGTAGACGGGTCTGAACACACTATATATCCAACGGAAGCGAGGCTCAGAGACCTAACTTACACCGCGCCTATGCGGCTTGAAATGACCTTATTGGAGAATGGCGTGGAGAAAGCAACGGAAACTGTCTACATCGGCGACCTTCCAGTAATGCTGAAGTCAAAGCTCTTTCCTCTCTCAAGCCTTTCACCCGAAGAGTTCACAAAAATCGGTGAAGATCCTTATGACCCAGGTGGCTACTTCATCATAAATGGTTCAGAAAGGGTGATCGTAGCATTAGAGGACTTAGCTCCAAACCGAATTCTAGTTGGTATAAAAAAGGCAGGAGCAAAGCTCTCATACCAAGCCAAAATCTTTTCAACAACGATTGGGTTCAGAGCGAGAATTCTGCTTGAGTTAAAACCAAACGACTCAATCTTTGTATCAATACCGGGCATACCCACCGGCATCCCGTTTGTAATTCTGATGAGAGCTCTGGGCCTCGAGTCGGATAAAGAAATAGCAGATGCAGTTTCGTCTGATGCAAGCATCCAAGATCAGCTTGAACAGTCCTTTCAAAAAGCTGCAGGCATAAACACAACGAACGACGCGGTCGAGTACATCGGGAACAGGGTGGCTTACGGACAGCTTGAGGAATATAGAATAAGAAGGGCGGAGCAAGTTCTCGACAGGAACTTTTTGCCACACATCGGCCAAACTAGCGACAAGCGCAGAGAGAAAGCCCTATTCCTAGGTGAAATGGCTCTGAGACTTATAGAACTAAAGCTCAAACGTAGAGAACCCGACGACAGAGATCACTATGCAAACAAACGCATCAGGCTCGCAGGTCCCCTGCTGGCAGACCTTTTTAGGCTGGCGTTCAGACGGCTCTTTAGAGACATCAAGTATCAACTGGATCGAATGAGTGTCAAAGGAAAAAAGCTATCCATATTCGCTTCGGTGAGATCAGGTATCATCACCAACCTCGTGAAGCATGCCTTAGCCACAGGAAATTGGAGGCGAGGAGGGGTTGGAATAACCCAACTTCTAGACAGAACCAATATTACATCAACTTTAAGTCATTTAAGGCGTCTTCAGTCACCCTTAAGCCGTAGCCAGCCTAATTTTGAGGCAAGAGACTTACACCCAACTCATTTTGGGCGCATTTGTCCAAATGAAACCCCAGAAGGATCAAACTGCGGTCTAGTAAAAAATCTCTCATTGATGGCCTGCATATCTGTAGGAGCTAACTCAGATGAAATCAAATACATTTTGCACACCCAACTAGGCGTAGTTTTCGCTAAAGACGCCGCGGAAGCCCTGAAAAAAGGGAGCGCAAAATGTTTTCTAAACGGCATTCTAACAGGTTACTCTGAAAACCCGGAATCTTTAGTTAACGCATTAAGAGAGATGCGCAGGATAGGGCAGATAAGCTCTGAAGTCAATGTGGCTCTTTACACTATCGGAGAGAATAAAGGTAGCCGTCAAGAAATCTACATAAATTGCGACGACGGCAGAGTAAGACGGCCCCTTATCGTCGTCAAAAATGGTAAGCCTTGTCTTGCTTCTGAACAAATCGAAGAATTGAGATTAGGGGATTTAAAGTGGGAAGACTTGGTGAGGAGCGGGTGTGTTGAGTATCTTGATGCAGAGGAGGAGGAAAACTCCTTTGTTGCCCTAGACATAAATCACATAGATAGGAAACACACCCACTTAGAGATAGCTCCTTATACGATACTCGGAGTGTCTGCGTCATTAATCCCCTACGCGGAGCATAACCAATCTCCTAGAAACTCTTATGAAGCAGCTATGGCTAAGCAGGCACTAGGAATCTACTCAACCAACTTTCGTTACAGAGTGGACTCCCGCTCTCACATCCTTCAATATCCGCAACTACCACTGGTAAAGACGAAACCTATGAGAATAGTCGGATTCAATGATATGCCATCTGGTCAAAACTGTGTTGTTGCCGTAATTTCGTTCTATGGATATAATATGGAGGATGCCCTTGTTTTTAACAAGTCCTCAATCGAACGCGGTTTGGGCAAGTCCTCTTTTTATCGGGTTTACAAGTCAGAAGGACGGCAGTACCTCGGTGGATTGAAGGATCGACTTGAGATCCCAGAATCTGGTATACGTGGCTATCGAGGAGAGCAGTATTACAGACTCTTAGAGGAAGACGGAATAATAAGCGTCGCGTCATACCTGAGCGGAAGTGAAGTCCTCGTTGGAAGGACAAGTCCACCAAGGTTTCTTGAAGAGTTCAAGGAGTTTGAGGTCGGGGAACCAGCTAGAAGAGACACATCTGTTGTTGTAAGACCGGCAGAACAAGGTACGGTGGACAGCGTTTTCATAACTGAATCAAGTCAAGGGAACAAGTTAGTTAAGGTTAAAGTGAGAGATCAACGAGTGGCCGAGTTGGGGGATAAATTTGCTTCTCGCCATGGACAAAAGGGCGTTATAGGAATGGTCTATCCACAGGAGGATTTGCCTTTCACAGAGGACGGAGTGGTTCCTGACATAATTGTAAATCCACACGCGTTTCCTTCTAGGATGACGATCGGACAGCTTATCGAATCCATAGCTGGAAAAGTAGCCGCACTTAATGGAGAATTCGTAGATGGTACACCATTTGATGGCATTGATCCTAGTGGTCTTAGAAAAGGCTTGCTGGATTTAGGTTTCCAATACAGTGGCAGAGAGGTTATGTATAATGGAATCACTGGAGAGAAATTTGACGCTGACATCTTCGTCGGATTAGTCTACTATCAAAAGCTTCACCACATGGTGGCAGACAAAATGCACGCTAGAGCAAGGGGGCAGGTGCAGATGCTCACCAGGCAGCCAACAGAAGGCAGGGCTAGGAGTGGAGGGTTGAGATTTGGGGAGATGGAGAGAGACTGCCTTGTTGGTCATGGGGCAGCTTTGCTTCTTAAAGATAGGCTTTTGGACGAATCGGACAAATATGTCATGTATATTTGTGAGAGATGTGGCTATGTGGCTTACTATGATTTTAAACAGCGAAAGTATGTGTGTAGGATTTGCGAAGATGAGGCCGCGGTATCTCCTGTTGTCGTGTCATATGCGTTTAAGCTTCTGTTGCAAGAGCTGATGAGTCTTTGTATGTCCCCTCAACTGATGTTAAAGGAGAAGGCGTAAATGATTCCTTTGGAGGTGATTTCCAACAAAAGCGTCGATAGAATAAAGTTCGGCATTCTATCGCCTCAAGAGATTCGAAAACATTCTGTTGTAGAGATACAGACAGCTGATACATACGATGAAGATGGGATGCCCATAACGTCAGGTCTTATGGATGGGCGTTTAGGAACACTTGAACCGAGGCAACGATGCAAAACTTGCGGGAATACGGCATCGCTCTGTCCAGGACATTTCGGGAACATAGAATTGGCTGTTCCTGTGATTCATGTAGAGTTTGCGAAGATAATCCATAATGTCCTCAGGGTAACCTGTCGGAACTGTGGTCGCATACTACTTAAGGATGAGGACATCAGAGATTGCGAAGTAAGAATGAAAGAATCAAAAGAGATCATGGGTGAGGTTCAGGATGACCTTTTTAAAGATGTGGAAAAGAAGGCGAGAAAAGCCAAAAACTGCCCGCATTGCGGTATGAAACAACTCGCCATAAGTTTTAGTAAACCAACAACATTTTACGAAGTATTGGAAGAGGGGGGCGTAAGAAGGCTTACTCCAAGTATGATTAGAGAGCAATTCGAACGTATTCCAGAAGACGACTTGCAGCTTCTTGGTTTTGATCCTGAAGTTTCTAGACCTGAATGGATGATTTTACAAACAATTCCTGTGCCGCCACTTTATGTGAGACCATCCATAACGCTTGAAACTGGCATAAGGTCAGAGGATGACCTAACCCATAAGCTTGTTGATATAATCAGGATCAATCAGCGATTGAAGGAGAGCATTAACGCCGGTGCTCCGACTCTCATCATTCAAGATCTATCTGATCTCTTACAATATCATGTAACAACATACTTTAACAATCAAACTTCAGGCATCCCGCCCGCACGACATAGGTCAGGGAGGGTCCTAAAAACTCTTTCACAAAGGCTTAAGGGTAAGGAAGGTAGGTTCAGGAGCAATCTATCTGGAAAAAGAGTGGACTTCTCCGCTCGAACAGTTATTTCTCCAGATTTGAATATCAGCATAGATGAAGTTGGTGTTCCACAGGACGTAGCCAAGCATCTTACGATTCCTGAGAAAGTGACCTATTGGAACCTAGAGGAACTCAAAGCCCTAGTGGCAAATGGTCCTGAAAACTATCCTGGGGCTATCTATGTCGTGAGACCTGATGGCAAACGCTTAAGGTTAGAGTTTGTTGCTGAAAGAGACAAAGTCGCAGAAGCCTTGCAACCAGGCTTCATAGTTGAGCGCCACCTTAGGGACGGGGATGTAGTAATCTTCAACAGACAACCCTCGCTGCATAGAATGTCTATAATGGCGCATAGGGTTCGAGTTCTGCCCTACAAGACTTTTAGAATTCATCTATGTGTCTGTCCTCCCTATAACGCTGATTTCGATGGTGACGAGATGAACCTCCATGTCCCACAGAGCAAAGAGGCCCAAACAGAGGCTTGTATGCTCATGAGTGTTCAAGACCAGATACTGTCACCAAGGTACGGTGGACCGATAATCGGTGGAATACGCGATTTTGTCACGGCTGCATATCTTCTAGCACAGGATTCAACTCTGCTGACTAAAGAAGAAGCATGCAGACTCTTAGCGGCTGTCGATTATGAGGGGTCGCTGCCTAAACCGACGCTCAAGAAGCCCAAACAGCTGTGGAGTGGGAAACAACTCTTCAGCCTCTTTATACCTGAGGATCTTAACTATGTTTCGAAATCAAGCACATGTAAGCAGTGTATTGAATGTGTGGGTGAAGAGTGTCCTTACGAAGCCTTCGTTGTCATAAAAGATGGGGTTTTAGAAAAGGGCGTTATTGACAAAAACGCGATTGGCGCCGAGAAGTCTGATAGTCTTTATCACAGGATAGTCAAAGATTATGGGGCGGAAGCTGGTAGAAGCTTCCTTAACTTGATAAGTAAACTTAGTAGTGAGTTCATAAGCTCAAGGGGTTTTACGTACTCGATAGCTGAGCTCGATTTACCAGATAAGACAAAGGAGGGAATAAATATGATTCTGGGGGAGGCTGAGCAGGATGTCCGTGAACTGATAGAGAAGTTTAAGGATAGGACTCTAAGAAGACTGCCTGGTCAGACTCTCAGAGAATCGCTTGAAATATATGTGATGCAAAGGTTAGCAGAGGCTAGGGATGAAGCGGGTGAGAGTGTTGACCAATTTTTTGGAATGGACAATAGCGGTGTTGTCATGACCAAAACTGGGGCTCGAGGTTCAGTCCTGAACATTGGCCAAATGACCGCCTGTCTGGGCCAACAAAGCGTTAGAGGAAGAAGGATCACTCGAGGTTATCGAGGAAGGACGCTTTCACATTTCGAGCCTGGAGATGAGAGCCCTGAAGCGAGGGGTTTTGTTTATTCATGCTATGGAGATGGCCTTAATCCTGTCGAGTTCTTCTTTCATGCCATGGGTGGCAGGGAAGGACTTGTTGATACCGCCGTTCGTACCCAGCAGAGCGGTTATATGCAGAGGAGACTGATAAACGCTTTAGAACCCTTGAAGGTTGAGTACGATAGGACTGTTCGAAACCCCGTTGGGGATGTAATCAGTTTTAATTATGGTGAAGATGGAGTAGACCCAGCTAAGAGTGATCATGGAAGGGCAGTAAACATTGAGAGGCTTGTGAAAGAGGTGAAGATCACTGGGAGAGGTAGCGGTGAGGGACCTGCTTCGAAGGATTATGTTGAGAGACTTGTTAGAAATGTTGAGCTTACGCTGCTTCTAAAGTCTGAGCTGATTCGTCATATACTAAAGGAGGGGTTGAGTCGCAAAGCGGCTCGAGACGTTGTCTCGAACGTTGTCAGAGGCTATAGGCGTGCGCTTGTGGAGCCCGGGGAGGCAGTTGGTGTTGTGGCTGCGCAGTCTATAGGTGAGCCGGGAACGCAGATGACTCTAAGGACGTTCCACTATGCTGGTGTAAAGGAACGGGATGTTACCCTTGGCCTGCCGCGTCTTATCGAAATTGTGGACGCACGTAGAGAACCGTCTACTCCCGTAATGAAAGTTTTCTTGGATGATGAGTACAGGGCGGATAGGGAGAAGGCGATGGATGTAGCTAGAAGAATAGTCCTCACGAGGGTTGAGGATGTGGCTCGGGCGATTTACATAGAGCCGAGGTCTATGTCTGTTGTGGTTGAGTTGAATAAAGAAATGATGGTGGACCGTGGCGTCGGCGTCGATGAGTTCAAGAGTTCAATTTTGTCTCAGGTAGTTGATTGCGATGTGAAGTCTGAAGGAGACGCTGTTCTGATTACTCCGATCGAGTTGGAGCAGGTGGATTTGAGGAGGATACTAGATAAGGTTACTGGAATCAGGTTGAAGGGAATTCCTGGAGTGAGCAGGGCTTTGGTTACGGAGGATGAAGGCGAGTGGCTGATAAGTACAGACGGTTCAAATTTGTCGAAGGTTCTTAAGGTTCCTGGAGTTGATCCTTTGAGGACTGTTACAAACGACGCCCGCGAGGTTGCTGACACACTCGGGATAGAGGCTGCCAGAAACGTCATCATCCGAGAGTCTGTTGGAGTATTGGAGGAGCAGGGTCTTGATGTTGATGTGAGGCACATCATGCTGGTGGCGGATACAATGACGTGGACTGGTGAGATCCGCCAAGTAGGGAGGCACGGTGTAAGTGGAGAGAAGGCGAGTGTTCTTGCTAGGGCAGCTTTTGAGATTGCTGTGCCCACTTTGGTAAAAGCATCCGTCAGGGGAACGGAGGATTATCTCAGTGGTGTAACGGAGTCTGTAATCGTTGGTCAGAAGATTCCGGTAGGGACAGGTTTGATTGAACTGTACATGAGGTCGGGTGAGAGGCATTCGTAGGTTATGACGGGTGGTTAGTTGTCAGGTAGGATTCGTTTGACCAGTGATGAGATGCGTTGCATCGCGCTTTTTGAGAGCGTAACTGGCGCCGGGGTTAAAGATTGTGTCATTGGTGATAGCTGTTTGATCTTTGTTGTTAGGCCTGGAGACGCTGGGGTTGCCATAGGGAGGGGCGGCTCTCATGTCAGGCTGCTTAGACATATGTTTGGGGTGAACGTTGAAGTTGTCGAGTACGCTGAGGATCTTGTTGATTTTGTTAAGAATTCCTTTGCTCCCGCCAGGGTTAGGCAGGTTCGTGTGGTTGAGAAGGGTGATAGTGGGAGGGTTGTTGTTGTTTCTGTTGAGCCTAGTGATAAGGGGGTTGCTATAGGAAGGAATGGGAGGAAGGCGGAGAGGAACCGTCTTCTTGTGAGGAGGTATTTTGGGGTTGATAGTGTGGTTATCACTTGATCTGCGAATTGTAGGTGGAGTATGGGATTTATAAATTTCTCCTGATCCTCAGTTGAAGGTGGTGTTTGTAAGGTTGGGTAAGAAGTCTCCGAGGGGTCTTTACGCTGGGAGGAAGCTGAGGAGTACGCGTAAAAAGTTTAGGTGGAAGGATCGATACTATAGGAGGAGGATTTTTGGTTTGGATGTTAAGGCTGACCCCTTGGAGGGGGCTCCTATAGGCAGGGGGATAGTCTTGGAGAAGGTTGGTGTTGAGAGTAAGCAACCGAACAGCGCCATTAGGAAGTGTGTTCGTGTTCAGCTGATCAAGAATGGTAGGCAGGTTACTGCGTTCCTTCCGGGCGACGGGGCTTTGACGCATGTGGATGAGCATGATGAGATTTTGATAGGCGGGATAGGCGGTAGCAGGGGTGGGGCTATGGGTGACATTCCTGGTGTGAGGTATCAGGTTATGAGCGTGAATGGGGTCTCGCTGAAGTCCCTAATCCTCGGAAAGGCCGAGAAGCCCATGAGATAGTGTACATAGTCAGACATTAATTTTTCATGAAGAGCCGGGGCCCGCACATCAATTGTTTTTCTTCAACAGGTCGCTCGTTGCGGGCGACTTGACGTTTCTTTTTTTAAGGTTTCCATAACTCAGCTGAAAAGGGGGAGGTTGTGAGGCTGGCGTGCCGCGCGCGTATGAGGCTCTAAGGTAGTCTTGCCTTGAGGAAGATTATTACGCTTAAGACGCCGCTGGCGAAAAGCATGATTAGTCCGATTATTGAGCCGAAGTATGATGCGAAGAAGCTTCCGGTGGCTATCAAGATTATTCCGTTGAGTAGGGACAGCTCTGCCAGACCTGTTTCGCTCCTCGTTAAGAGGAATGTTAGACCCTGCAGTAGGTTCGTTATGCCCAGAACTGCTAGTCCGAGCCAGTAGAAGACGGTGATCTTGAAGGTTTGCCAGTCGATATAGAACCAGACGGTGCCGCCGTAGCCATCTGGCGGTGCAGTAGGCTGAATTACAGGCAAGACGGTGCAGATGGAGAGGAAGATTGCTGTCAATATGGTGAATATGAGGCTCACCATCCCCATCCAGGCACCGTAGGCGACGTAGATGCCATAGAAGCCGAAGGCGGTGAATATGAGGCCGGTCAGGAAGAGGATTGAGCTGATTACGGCTACGATGAACATGATGTCTGGTTGACTGCTTGGGAAGACCCATTTGTAGAATGTGAAGGCTACCATTATTGTGCAGGCTATGTTCGTCAGAATCGCTCCAACGCTGCCAAGGATGAAGAGTGTTCTGTGGTTTCGGACTCCTGCTTCCTTTTCCATGGACTGTTGTCTCCGTATGGTTCTAATTCTTAATTGTTCTATTATTTAAAAGCTTCTTTCCAGTCTGAGACCGAAGCCTTGACCATGATCTTTTCTTTGGTCAGCACTTTAGCTTGTTTGGGAAGAGGCGCCTGTTGAGTGGATTTAAAGAGGAGGACCTTGCCGAGCCGCCAAAATATTTTTTTAATTTCTGAGGTCTTCGGAAAATGATTTTTTTCTTGAAAGGGGAGTGGAAACATGAAATCTCGTAGGAAAAAATAGGAATTTGTAGGAAATTATAGAAATTTACAGGAATCCACAGGAAATTAAAGGAAATTTTGTCTTCCAGATCTCGCGTCACTTCAAGACCTCAATCAGGCCACGCTTGTTCTACGGATGTCTAAAAATCCAAAGGAAAGAGCCTTGGCTGGATTTTTAATAAAGACGCGGTCCTTGTGAAAGAGATAGATAAGTTCCCATAGAATTAGTACATTGAAGTTGCAACTTGCTTCAGATTGCATGCCACTTGAGGAGTCGCTAAAGGTTGCTCGGAAAGTTGAGGAATGAATTGCAAAGTCAATTTCAGGGCTTAGATGTAGGATTTTTGCGTTTGATGGGCTTTCCCGCGGCGTAGATTTTCTAAAAACTTATATTTCTAAGGTCTTCCTAGTGGACACTGAGTTGGCAAAAATGAAGAAAATCCAGACCATTCTTGGACCTGTGCCTCCTGAAAAACTGGGTGTAACCGATATACACGAGCACATAATAGTTGATGGTGGTCTTGAAGCCCTTATGATAGACTGGGACTTTAATCTTCCCAGCGTTGAAAAGGCAATAGAAGAGGTGACTTATTTCCATAAGGCTGGGGGCAACTCCATAGTTGATTATGGGATGCTGGGTGCGGGTCGAAGAATTACTAAGCTGTTGAAGGTTGCTGAGAAGGTTCCTGTGAACATTATTGCGACCTCAGGTTTTTTCTTTAGCGGAATTTATAGGCCTGGTTGTCATTGGGTGAATGTCTATTCGAAAGACGAGATAGCAGACTTGCTCGTGAAGGAGATAACTGAGGGTATGGATGCCAATGACTATTTGGGTCCCATCGTCAAGAGACTGGACGCCAAGGCTGGTCAGTTCAAAGCGGCTTCACAGTATAACTTTATCTCGAAGGGGGATGAGAAGGTGTTTAGGTCTGTAGCAATGGCTCACCTCGAGACAGGAGCGCCGATCGCAACGCATACCGAGAAGGGCACGATGGCTTTGGAGCAGATCGAGATACTGAAGAGTGAGGGGGTGGATCCAAGCAGGGTCACCCTGGCACACTTAGACCGAAATCCAGATTTTGGATACCACAAGGAGATCGCGGAGACAGGCGCGTATTTACAGTATAATGGTCCGTCGAGGATAAAGTATTATCCAGACAGCGTGTATGTTGACCTCATAATAAAGATGGTTGACGCAGGCTTCGGCAAACA
Source organism: uncultured Candidatus Bathyarchaeia archaeon (assembly GCA_964551465.1). Lineage (GTDB taxonomy): Archaea > Thermoproteota > Bathyarchaeia > RBG-16-48-13 > JAGMEO01 > CAZKBR01. Next base: position 1,217 of record CAZKBR010000001.1, on the reverse strand, counting down.
GATCCTTGTGGGCGGCGACAACGGCAGGGCAACCATGTGGAAGTCCATCTCACGCGCACCAGGCTTTAGCTACATCTTAGAAAAATTTGTTCCAAGGTTACGAGAAGAAGGGCTCAAGGAAAGTGCAATTCAGGACATACTGGTAAACAATCCAGCGAAGTTCCTAGCATTCTAATCTCTTTTCAATCGAAAAATCAGAACGGATTTACTATCTCTAGTACCTCTTTTTTTGTCTTAGCGTTCCTCAATTCTTTTAGAATTTTTTCATTTGTGAGCATTTCAGCTAATTGCGCAAGTGCTTTTATGTGGGATTTATTGTCCGGGGCTCCTAGGGCTATGACCAGGTCTACGGGGTCGTTTACTGGATTACCAAATTTGACTGGTTTTTCCAAAGTGATTAGGCTGAAGCCAACTTTTTTCATTCCGTCTTCTGGTCTAGCGTGCGGGATTGCTATGCCTGGCGCTATCACAATGTAGGCTTGGTGTTCTTCACAAAACTTTATCATTGCATCTGTATATTTTGGCTCAGCCGCACCAGCTCTGACTAACAGTTCACCTGATTTTCTGATAGCATCTTTCCAGTCTGAGACCGAGGCTTTAATCATAATCGTGTCTTCGGTCAGCACTTCAGCTAATTTTGGAGCAGATGTCGGTTGAGCCAACGGTTTTTTTACCCTTATTCTATGGATGATTCAAACTCCAAAAGAAAGGACTCGGGAAGGATTTTTAATGAAGAGATCATCAAAGACTTTGTTGCCATTTAATCCTTCTGCCTCCGCTGCCATTTTCAACCTTGGAGCAAACTTTGTCAAGGCGTAACCAAGACCTGGTCCTCCACCATAAGCAATGAGGTCTGATTTCCTACCATAGTCAAGACCCAAGACAATTTGTTTGCCAAGCCCAGCCTTGGTTAGTCTGATGATCGAATCAATGATTGCACTATCCGGGCAATACTTTGCTTTTCCCAGCTGGTCGTATTCTACATATGCTCCTTGTTGAGCGATCTCTTTATGCTCATAGTAGTCAAGACATCGGTCAAGGTGGCCAATTATCACTTTTGAGAGGTCCACTCCCTCGTCGCGCAGAATTTTGAGTTGCTCCAGCCCCATCGTGCCCATATCTGTGTGGCTTGAAATCGGCGCTCCTGTCTCGAGGTGAGCCATTGCCGCGGCTCGAATTATCTTTCTTTCAACAGGTTCAATGTGGTTATATGAGCC